>JAGWZH010000029.1 GCA_018971945.1 Alphaproteobacteria bacterium
GCAGCCACTGCCGAGGAAGCTCCCATCGCCAGCGTGAGCGGCCAGTCCTTGACAAGATAACCGCGTCCCGGAAGCGGCATGTCAGGCGGATCGCCTTGCCTGGACAGGATTTCCACATGCCGCTTGGCGAGGCTTAACGACAAGAAAAAGAACATCGAGAACGTCAAAAGCCAAGGCGAAAACACCACTGCCGCCGCCGCCGCGCCGATCGCAAGCCGCAACGTGAATAAGCCCGCGAGGACCGCCACGTCCAAAAGGGCCGCCTGCTTCAGCCGCAACGAGTAGGCAAGGGTGGTCACGAGATAAGCGGCAAGCCCCGCCGTCGTTTCCGAAGAGATCAGCATCGAGGCGATCAATCCGAGAGCGATCAATCCCGGCCCGACCACAAGCCCGTGCGCCACCTTCAGCCGCCCTGCAGCAAACGGACGATTCTTTTTCGATCGATGTTTCCGGTCCGCGGCCAGGTCCGACAGGTCGTTCAGAACATAGGACCCCGACGCCACAAGGCCGAGGCAAATGAACGCCCCCGCCACAGCCCCGACTTCGGGTCCGCCAAAGGCATGCGCCAAAATCAACGGCACAAAGACCAGCAGATTTTTCACCCACTGGTGCAGGCGCAGCGCCTTGAGCCAGTCCCGAAAGCGGGCCTCGCCCACATCGATCCGCGCTTCGATGGGCTTGCCCAGATTTTCCGCCCGTCGGGCCGTGTCGCTGCTCGCCCCAACGAGCACCACGCTGCTCGCCGCCCGCCAGACGCTCACGTCCGCAGGGCTGTCACCGGCATAAGCGAACCCATCGGGAAAACGGCTCTTTAAGAAGTCCCTCTTGCGGGAGCCCTTCAGATTATGGCGGCCCTGCGATCCGAATACCCCGTCGAACAGGCCCATTCTATCGGCCACTTTCTGTGCGAGGTCCTGGTCGGCGGCCGTCACCAGATGCACCGGCCGGCCTTGCGCCTTTTCCTGCTCGATGAATCGGATCAGTGCGCTCCGGACCGGCAACAGACCGACATCCACAGGCCCAATCTGGGCCATGGCCCGTTTCACCCGCGCCCGCCCAAACACGACCAGCGCCAGGGCCATAAAAGTTTGCAACGGCTTTCTGAACAGCGCCGATGCGAGGCTTTCGAAGAACACGTCCGTCTTCAGAAGCGTTCCGTCCAAATCCACCGCCAAAGGAGGTTTCACCGTCGCCATGCCGTCGCCTCGTAAGACATCGCCTCGCTTCCGCCCTGCACTCAGTCCATGAATGGCTTACCACATGGTTCATTGCGCCCGCGCAGTCGGCGACGGCTGTCTATGATTGCACAACCCAGACCCTATCTCTATGTCAGCCGAGCGATCTTCAGCCGTCCATCGCAAGCAGAAGGGATCCGCCGTGCCTGAAGCCGTTGAACCCGCCTCCGTCATCGCCTTGGGCCCCGGCGGCGGCGTCAAGATCGGCAACGCCCTGCCACTAACGTTCATTTGCGGCCCGTGCGCCATGGAAAGCCGCGAACATGCCCTCGAGACAGCCGCCTGGCTCAAGGCGCTGTTCGCCAAAGCCGGCGCCGGCTTCGTTTATAAAACAAGCTTCGACAAAGCCAATCGCTCAAGCCTCGCCGGCAAACGCGGGGCTGGCCTTGACTACGCGGGACCAGTCTTTGAGGAAATTCGCTCCAAGCTGGGCGTGCCCGTCCTGACCGATGTTCACCTGCCCGACCATTGCGCTGACGTGGCCAGCGTGGTCGATGTTCTACAAATTCCGGCCTTTTTGTCGCGCCAGACCGACCTTTTGGTCGCCGCGGCGGAAACGGGCCGGGCGATCAATGTCAAGAAAGGCCAGTTCCTCGCCCCTTGGGATATGAAAAACGTCATCGCCAAGATCACCGGCTCGGGCAATGCGAAGGTGATGGCCTGCGAGCGGGGCGCGTCTTTTGGCTACAACACTTTGGTCTCCGATATGAGGGCTCTGCCGATCTTGAAGAGCTTGGGAGCGCCTGTTGTGTTCGACGCCACCCACAGCGTCCAGCAGCCCGGCGGCAAAGGCGACAGTTCCGGCGGTGAGCGCCAGTTCGTCCCCATTCTGGCCCGGGCTGCCGTCGCCATCGGGGTTGCTGCGGTGTTCATTGAAAGCCATCCAGACCCAGACAAGGCCCCCTCCGATGGTCCCAATATGGTCCCTTTCGCCGAACTTGAAGCCTTGGTGGCGGACCTGTTGGCCTTTGATCGTCTCGCCAAAACTGGGCTGGCGGCGGCCGGCTAGGTCTCCCCGACAGGGCGGTATGACGCCTGCCGAAGATATCATTGCCCCCTGATCCTGCTCGCTGATCCTTGCTCCTGAGCCCGCCAGGCCTTCAGCGGAGAGAGCCCTATCAAGAAGCCGCCCAATAAGGAGAGCCACAAGCGATGGCCCCTCGACCGATGAGACCAAAGGGCAGATCGCCTCGATGTCCGGCTTCCAGGCCCACAAGCCTTGCTTAATGGCGCAGAGGACCCCGCGACCCTGGGGCCATGCGCTTTGGGCGGGGGAAGTCGCCCGCCATCCTTAAGGCGAGCGCATCACAGTCAGTCGCTCTGTAAAGACGGCGGAGCCGGGCGAGCCGAGAGCCGCCGCCGCCGACAAAAGGGGGATTACTGCCGAAAGCGGAGGCGTCAGCAGCGCTTCGGCGCCTGTTGGCGGCGAAAAGGGCTTGGAGACAACAATTTCCGCCCGCCGCCCCAAACGACCCGGATCCGAGCGCCGTGACCGCCTCTGCAGGCGCGCCTCACGTCTTGTCGCGTCGTACATGAAAAGCCGCGTGCGTCCGAGCGGTCAGCGCCCCGTTTGCTGTGATGAGCGCATCGACGAGCCCTGACCCTCGTCCCGCCTTCAACACCCGGGGTGCAATCTCCACCCAATCCCCGACGACTGCGGCGGCGATATAGTCGACGGCCAAAGACGTCGTGACGATGCCGCCCAGCCCCTCCACCATATGACGATGTTTGAGCGTTTGCCCCAGTGACAGACCCATAGCGTTGTCAGCCAACGCAGCGATCACCCCGCCGTGCAAGAGGCCCCGCGCGTTGCAATGTGCAGCCCCCACAAAAAAGCCGATCCTCACCGCCTCTGTCTCAACCGCTGAGTAAAGCGGCTCCCACGCATCCGTCACCGGACTGGTGCGAAAATGCGGAGAGAACCCGGCTGGCGTCTCGGTCATGGCCCGTTCTCCGTCTGTCGTCTCAAAGTTTGAAGGCGCCGCTCTGGATTTGCCGGTAAAGCTCAGGCGTCATCGGCGCATAAGATTTCAGGCCCGGGTGGTCAAAATAGACCTGATCAAGCGTTTGGCTCGGATCGAAACCATCGCGCACCAAATCAATTTTCCGATATTTGAAGGTCCCTGTGATGTCCGTTCTCGGTTGAATACGCAAAAACAGCGGTCGCGCGTAGCTGGGTAGGCTGCGGGTCACTTCGGCATGCAACGCGGTGATATCGAAACCCGGCTCCACCGAGATCGCCGCCATACCGGCGCGGCCGTCGAGATCCCCTACTTGGACGCCGTAAACATTGGCTTCGATCACGCCGTCGCACGCAGCGAGCAGGTCGCCCACCTCGTTGGTGGAAACGTTTTCACCCTTCCACCGGAAAGTGTCGCCGATCCGATCGATAAAGTAAAAATAGCCCTCGCGGTCCTGCCGCATCAGGTCCCCTGTGCGGAACCAGGCGTCTCCCTCGGCGAAAACATTCCGCAGGATTTTTTTCTCCGTCTGTTTGGAATCGCCGCTATAGCCTTCGAAACGATAGCGGACCTCATCAGTCCGTATTTCACCAAGGGCTTCCCCTATTTCGTCAGGATGCGCCTCAATGCACAGGCCGTCCGGACCCCTGATTGGCGTTTCTGTTTCCACATCAAACTTCACGATCCGGACATTCAATCGTTTCTTCAAGAATTTGGGGATCCGGCCGATGGCGCCCATCTTGCCATCGAAATTCATCATTGAAACATTGCCTTCGGTGGAGCCGTAGAACTCCAGGATTTGACCGATTTTGAATCGGGCCTGAAGCCGCTCCCAGACATCTGGTCGCATTCCGTTCCCGACAGCAAGCCGCAGTTTGTGCCTGGTCTCATCCGGATGCGGAGGCTGGCTCAACAAGTACCGGCACAGCTCGCCGATATAGAAAAAGACCGTGGCCTGCTCCCGGACCGCATCCTCCCAGAAGTGGCTGGCTGAGAATTTCCGGCGGAGGATGATGCAAGCGCCGGTGGTGATGGCGAACCCGACCCCGCAGAGCCCTCCTGTTCCGTGATACAGGGGAAGAGTGATATAGACCCGGTCCTCCGCCACTCCGCGGCCCCCGCCGACAAAGGCGCGCATCATCCCCATCACGCGCCATTGCGGCATCTTGGCGGCCTTCGGCGCCCCAGTCGTGCCGGAGGTGTAGACATAAAGAGCGATGTCCCCGCCTTTGATGTCGATCTTTGGTGGACGGCTGATCGGGCAGGCGGCAAGCGCTGCGTCAAGGTCCAGAGCTCCTGGCGCAGTCCCTCCTTGCGCCCAAACCACAGGTTGCGGCGCGATTTGGCCTTCGATGGCGAAATAAGGGTCGGCGAGGTCGCTCGACACGATCACATGTCTGGCGCCAGAGATCGAGATCGTGTGGATCAGCGGTTGCCCTGCAAGATTGGTGTTGATCAGCCCCGTGATCACGCCGACCTTGGCCAATCCGAGCCAGCAAGCGATGTATTCTGGCCGGTTCGTCATGAACAGGGCCACCGTGTCGCCCTTTGTCAGCCCTTGTCCCAGAGCCCAGTGCGCGAAGCGGTTCGCCAGAGCGTCGAGTTCAGCGTAACTGAGCGCGCGCCCCTCAAACCTGATCGCCTCCCGCGCAGGGAAACGGTCCGCCGCACGTTCCAATTCATCGCCGACCCCATAGGCGCCGTCGGCGCTGAGATTGCCGTACGCCTTCAGAGTGCGCTGCAATCCGCCGATCAGCGCAATATCCCGGCCGATCCGCTGAAAAATTCCCACGTCGCATCTCCTCGCCTGCCAGTCCCCCTACCATGGGAGACGAGCGCCGCTGCGTCAAACAAACGCGGATAAACAAAGCCGTGAGGTGCGAAAGGGGCGAGGCCTAGGCCTTAATCGGCCAGGTTTCTCCCCGATAGGCGCTATCCCAGAACATCCATTCATATTGGCAGCAGCGCACAAACGCGGCCTCCATTAACGCGCGCTCAAAGGCAGCGGCCCCATGATGCGCCCGATCATAGACTGCGATCATCTGCTCAGTGGCGGCGCCGAAAGCCTCGTCTGAATAGGTGTCGATCCATGCCTGATAAAAATTATCAGCCGCGGCGCGTCCCTTGATCGATAGCCCGACCTCCCGATAGACCCAGAAGCATGGCAGGATCGCGCCGACAAGGGTTGCGAAGGAACCCGTTGAAGCCTCGGCGAGCATGAAATTGACATAAGCGGCGCATGCCGGGGAAGGCTCGGCTGTTTCCACATCCGAAGCCGAGACGCTGAACTGCGCAAGATAGCCTGCGTGAAGCGCTCGCTCCACCACGATCGCGGTTTCCGCCGCTTTGGAAAAAGCGAGAATCTCGTTTGACGTCGGCGCTTTCGCCGCCGCCAGCGCCAGCACACGCGCATAGCCTTTAAGATAGACCGCGTCTTGCAGCATATAGCGCTTGAAGGCCTCTCGCGAAAGCGTGCCCGCCGCGAGCTCGACATTAAACGGCATCGCAAGCATGGCCTGTCGGATCGGCGTAGCCTTGTTCCAGATCGCCTCGGAAGGAGCCATCAGAAGTCCCTCTGTATACTGACGCTCACTTGGCGTCCTCGATTGATAGTGAAGCTATCGAATGGACCACCCGGGCCAAGCCCTTGCAAAAGCGGCAACATGCCCTGGCCAAAAGCGGAGACCGCCCAGCGTTCGTCGGTGATATTCCGGCCAATCGCGCTGATCGTCCAGCTGCCCTGGCGAAAGGACGTCTGCGCATCCCACCAAGTTCGTGGAGGCGAACGCAGAGCGTTGTCGATCTCATAGAAGGTCTCTCCAGCGCCATGGAGGGTCAAAGACGCTTGCCCAGAACGGCCGCCGCCCCCTCGCCAGGTCGCCGCCGTCGTCAGCCTTCCTGTCCAAACAGGGGCGTTGGGCGCCCGGGCGCCGGAATAATCGCGCAAGACCCCCGGCAGCAATGGATCAGGCGCGGTGTGCCGTTCGATCCTTGTCTCCGCAAGGGCCCAACCGCCCGATAGGCTCAGCGTGACGGCGTCCGAAGCCGCCAAGGACAAATCCCCGGTGAACTCAGCCCCACGCACCGACACCTCGTCCACCGTCAGCGTCACCGACTGGCCGTCCAGAAACGTATAATTCTGATACTGATCAATCGAGGCGGAATAGGCCACAATCTCCGCTTGCCAGGAAAGATCTCGAAAGCCAACAGACCGACGGGCCCTTAGTCCCGCCTCGAAAGACCTTGTCGTCTCCGGCTCATACTGCGAGAGCCACACTGAACCGGGCCTGGGAGCGGGATTGAAGCCGCCAGACCGGAAGCCTTCGCCATAGGATGCATAAGCGATGAGCTTTTCAGAGGCTGCAAAGCGGACGGCGAGGCGCGGCTGGAACCGCTCAAACCGCGCCTCTCGTTGTTCTCGTCGCACCCCGAGGGCGCTGATCTCTTGCGATCGCTGATCCTGGTCAAATCTGGCCTGGACCTCCAGACCCCAGGGGCCAAAACGGCGCGACGCCCCTCCAAACAAGGCCGACTGCAAACTCTCCACCCTGTAATCCAGGGCGGGCGCGCCGAACAGGAGCGGGCCGAAATCGTCGGTTCGAAGACGCTCGACATATTGTCCGAAAGCGCCAAACCGATAGTCGATCGTTCCTGCGGACCCAATTAAGCGAATTTCCGCGGTGGTGGCGTGGATATCTGTGGGCTGAGCGATCGGTTGAAGACCGTTGGGAAAGGCTGGGACGCCGAAAAAATCGAGGGGTCCCGGTCGATAGTCCAGCTCTTCGACCCAACGCTTCTGATAGATGTCTTGCGCGAGAAGCACTGAGGCTTCGCCCATCTGGGTAGGCGCGCGCATCTCGGCCCGGACCTGGATCCAATGCCGGGAGGCCCGACCCTCAAAATCCCCGATCGGGTCAGTGAGAGCAGGGCCGTCCAATTCCCCGGCGAAGTCGCCGGTAACGTCTCCGCTCGACGCCCACGCCGCGCCCCCGTCCTCGAGCAGTGCAAACAGGCCCAGATCCACGCTCTCTGGCCCAAACCAGTCCCCCGTGAGGCGCACCCGCACTGCGCGGCTCTCTTCGGCGTCCACCGTCCGTCCCAGTGTACGGTTCGTGATCCAGCCGTCAGCCGCCCGCCATTGGCCCGCCAGCCGGCCCTGCCAGCCGGGAGCTAACTGGAACGACGTCGCCCCCTCCGCGATGCGATAGCCGCCATCGCCGAGTCCCAGTCGCCCATAACCGCCGCCTTGAACCGCGGTCTCGATGGCGATCACCCCGCCCGCAGCGCCCTTGCCGAACAGCGCGCCTTGCGGCCCGCGCAGCACCGTCGCCGCCGACACGTCAAAAAGGGGTCCGGTAAAGAATTCCGTGTCCGCCAACGGAACGCCGTCAAGGAGAAAAACGACCGCCGCCTGCTGCAGCCGATCAGTGGTCACGCCGCGCATCGAAACAATGTTGGTCCCAGGGTCCTGATCATTGATCATCCACAGCCCGGGAACCGCGGCGGCGACCTGATCCAAAGTCAAGAGCCCCGCGGTCTCCTCCCCGGCGAGTCGCACCGAGGACAAAGGGGCGGTGAAGCGTCGTTCTTCGCGACCACGGACGGTGATGACCGCATGGTCATCGGCGACGAGCGTTTCCTGCCCCGCCGCCTGCCCCACCGCCTGCGCCGCCGCCGGGCTCGCAAGCATCAGCGACAAGAACAGCGCAGCAGGGGACAAAATGATAGGAGCCACGGTCGACACCTCCCTTCGCCGGCATGATCCGGATCAGGTTTTGCGGGTCGCCGCGCCCTCCCGAGATGGGAATGAACGGCCTCTCAGTCCCTGAGGCGCAGACGCGCTGGCGGGACTCCCCGGTTGCAAGAGCACGCCCTTAATATGTCGGGACGAGCCCGTCAAACCCCAACGCTCTCGAACGCGGCGGTCCAAAAACCCGAAGATCCAGAGACCAGGCCTGGAACGATAAGAGCGAGCAGGCCTCCTAGCCGAAGCAAGCGAGGGGGACGCAGGCGAGCAGCGCCGAGGTGTGGCGGTCCGGTTCTAGGCCTTGGCGGCGGCCCGATGCGCGACGAGATCCTGCACCACCGCAGGCTCCGCCAAAGTCGAGATGTCGCCAAGATTGCTGATGTCGTTTTCCGCGATTTTGCGCAGAATGCGACGCATGATTTTGCCCGAGCGCGTTTTGGGCAGGCCGGGCGCGAACTGGATCACGTCTGGCGTCGCAATCGGCCCAATCTCGCGTCTCACCCATTGCACAAGCTCGCCCCGAAGCGGCTCGCTGGGCTGCTCGTGGGCGTTCAGGATCACATAGGCGTAGATGCCTTGCCCCTTTAATTCATGGGGGAAACCGACGACCGCCGCCTCCGCAACTTTTGGGTGGGCCACAAGCGCGCTTTCCACTTCCGCAGTGCCCAGGCGATGGCCCGACACATTGATTACATCGTCCACGCGGCCCGTGATCCACCAATAGCCGTCCTCATCCCGGCGCGCGCCGTCGCCAGTAAAATACATCCCCTTATAGGTCGAGAAATAGGTCTGGAAGAAGCGCTCCCGATCATTATAGACGGTCCGCGCTTGTCCTGGCCAACTGTCAAGCAGCACGAGATTGCCCGCGCAGGCGCCCTCCAAAAAGCGCCCCTCTGCGTCCACCAAAGCCGGCCGCACCCCGAAAAACGGTCGCGTCGCCGATCCTGGCTTGAGCGCTGTCGCCCCAGGCAGGGGAGAGATCAGAACGCCCCCAGTCTCGGTCTGCCACCACGTATCCACGATCGGGCAGCGATTGTCGCCCACGACCCGATGATACCAGAGCCACGCTTCTGGATTGATCGGTTCGCCCACGCTGCCCAAAAGCCTAAGGCTCTTCCGCGAGGCGGCCTTCACAGGCTCTTCGCCCTCGCGCATCAGCGCCCGGATAGCGGTGGGCGCGGTGTAGAAAATCGTGACCTTGTGTTTGTCTACGACTTCCCAAAACCGAGAAACGCTTGGATAGTTGGGTACCCCCTCAAACATCAGGGTTGTGGCCCCATTGGCCAAAGGTCCGTAGACAATATAGCTGTGACCGGTCACCCAACCGACATCCGCCGTACACCAATAAATATCGCCGTCTTTATAGTCGAAGACGTAATGATGGGTCATGGAGGCATAGACAAGATAGCCTCCTGAGGTGTGCACAACGCCCTTGGGTTTTCCGGTAGAGCCCGACGTATAAAGAATAAAGAGCGGGTCCTCCGCACTCATCTCCTCGGGCGGGCAATCGTCTGAAACTTGCATCGCCGCGGTTTCATAGCGCACGTCCCGGCCCGGCGTCATGACGACGTCCGCACCCGTCCGGGTGACCATGATCACAGTCTCCACGCTCTGTGTAAGCGCCGCCGCCGCGTCTACATTCGCTTTCAGGGGCACGCGCTTCCCGCCTCGAAGACCCTCGTCGGCCGTGATGACGATCTTGCTGTCGCAATCGGCGATCCGGTTCGCAAGACTGTCAGGCGAGAACCCGCCGAACACCACAGAATGGATGGCCCCAATCCGGGCGCAGGCCAACATGGCGTAGGCGGCCTCTGGGATCATGGGCATGTAGATCGTGACAGGGTCTCCTTTCTTGACGCCGTGCGCCTTCAGAACGTTGGCAAACCGACAGACCTCTCGGTGCAGCTCTTGATAGGTGATGGTCTTGCTGTCCGCCGGATTGTCCCCTTCCCAAATGATGGCGACTTGGTCGCCCCGGGCGGCGAGATGTCGGTCGATGCAGTTTGCCGCAACGTTGAGCGTACCGTCTTCAAACCATCGGATCGAGAAGTCGGCCTCATTGAAAGACACGTTTTTCACTGTGCGGTATGGCTTGATCCAATCGATCCGCTGGCCATGATGGCCCCAGAACGCTTCGGGGTCCTCCACCGCCGCGGCATGCATGCTCCGATAGGCGGCGTCGTCCACCAGGGCGTTCGCCTTAAATCCCTCTGGTACGGGAAACAGCGTTGCAGACATGGTTGTCCCTCCCTCGTCGCTCTTCCAGCGCCGTCGCGGCGCAAGGTCCTCAATCCGGCCCACCAACTCAAGGGCCCGCGTCACCGCCACGCGAGGCGAGCCGGAGCGATGCGCTGCCGCCCTCGCCCAGACCGTCGAGGAGGATTATCTCAAAACACAGCTGATCAAAAAGGCAATTGAAACTCGAGCTTTCTTCTTGGACCCCGCCTGAAGCGGGCAGGCGTGGGTCGCGGGCGCGGTGGGTTGTGGGCAGGCGCATCGCTGATCGCTGACGGCACGAAAGCTGTGGCCTTTCCGGTCGCGCGCCCAACCCCGTGGTGCGGAGAAACGGAAGCCTTTCGGCATCAACGAACGCGTTGAACAAAGGCCGCCGATGAACAAGCCCAAGCGATAATCATGCACCGCAGCCTGCATACGATGAAGATAAATCACCCATTCCAAAACAGCGTCTGCTAACAGCCCGCCTCTTCGCCGATTTGCGCCGGAAGCGGAATGCGATCGAACCCGCAAGAGCAGAGCGAAAGCCAATCTGGGCGTCACGCGCCGCCAATCGCGCCGCTGGCGGCTTTTTCCTCCTGCTCAAGGGCTGCGAAAACGGGCAGGGCTAAAGTTCGCGCGACATAAGCCGCGAGAGCAGGATAGAGGGCGGGATCAGGCGCTTCCCGAACATGCCGCATATTGGCGAATTGGGTCGCCACCGCAATATCGGCCAGGCTCAAGGCTGACCCCGCAAACCAATCTTTCCCTGCGATCTCGCCCTCAAGATAGCGGTAGAAGCGCGGGGCGTGCTTGGTCAGCGTCTTCTCCACCAGGGCCTCGTCGACCGGCTGCCCCATCAGCGGATAGACATAACGCGTTCGGAACAAACCCATGCCCATCCGGAAAGCGAACTCCGTGTCCATATATTCTTCGATCCACAGCGCCCGCGCCCGCTCCCAGGGGTCCTCAGGCAGAAGCGGACTTTCTGGGTGCGCCATGTCCAGATAATGACAAATCACTGAGGAGTCGTTCAGTACCGCTCCGCCCCGATCCCGGTCTCGGAGAACAGGGATGCGCCGAAGCGGGCTGATGGAGGAGAACCAATCAGGCGGATCAAAGATGCTGATCTCGCAAAGCTCATAAGCGAGCCCTTTCAAAGCCATCGCCACTCTCACCTTGCGGACGAATGGAGACATCGCTGACCCGATCAGTTCGTACCGCGCCTTCATGCCGATGCCTTCATGCCGATGTCTTCATTGCGATATCTGGATGGAATGCGCGGCGTCTGCGAGCACGATTGCCTCGCGGACCGCCCGAGCAAATACATCCGTTGTGAACCAGGGGCGATCCCTACGCCCAGACGACGCCGAAAGGCAATCGCCGTCTTCATGGCGATCACGGCGCGCCACAAGCGCGGGACGAGCGTTCAGCAGGAAAGATTGCTGAACGGAAGCGCTGAAAGTTCGCGACCCTGCGCCGGCCAAGACCAGCGAGCCGGCCGCCATGACGAGCACAAACCACAGCATACTCTTCCCGCGCCCCGTGAAACTCGCCGCTATGGAAACCGGGGCGCCCTCACGCGTTCGCAGGCTTGAGCGCCGGCTGCTTCACATAGGCGATGCCCCGTCTCAGAAGCTCGTAGAACGCAGGGAGATTCCAGGCGCAACGCTCCACGACGGGGTAATAATCGGCGATACCGGGCATGTCATAATGCCCGCGGCAATGACCCAAGGTGAAGTAAAGCACCTCGCCCGCTCCGACCTTGTGGATATAGAAAACCGGATGCTGGGCGTGGCCCCAATCCTTCTCAACAAAGCCAGGCGCTTCGCCAGCAAATTCACAGTGCAGCAGCACGTCGAGATTGCCGTGCGTCTCCATCAGATAAAGTTCGTCGTCGGTGTCAAAAGGCTCCACGTCCTTCACAAGCGGATGGTCCGGTTGCGTCACATGCACGCGAAACGGTGCGATCGGCGGATGCGCGATGAATTGGGAGCCCAGGGTCTGCATCAAGTGCGGCGCCCAACGCGGCGCGTCCACCAGAAGCTGTCCATAACCAGACCCTTCCGGCGACAAAAACCGCAGGATGGCGTTCGTGCCGTGAAGCGCGTACCAGCGTTTGCCGCTCTTCACGAAGTCCCGCAGCGCTTCTTGCGCTTCAAGGCTCGGCGTCACGTTGCAGGTATAGGTGATCAGAAAGTCAGCATTTCTGAGCGCCTCGATGTTGGAATAGTCTTCAAAAACACGCACCCTGACGCGTTCATCCTCGGCCAGAAGCTTCAAGAGCTCCAGGCGCGCGAAGTCCATGTCGTGCCAAACGCCGCCGCAGATCAGAACCGCGTTGATACGCTTCTTGACGTCCTCGCTCATGGACGCCTCCTTCATGTTGTCGGACAAAGAATCAATACTGGACGCGCTTGGTGAGACCGCCGTCGATCACGATATTGGTCCCCGTCATGAACTGGCACGCCGGAGACGACACGAACGCGATGGCCTTGGCCACCTCTTCCGCCGTCCCCATCCGGCCCATAGGGATGTTCTTCAGCGTGCCCTCATAGAGCGGGGTCATGTTCGCTTTGATATAAGCCCAGGGACCATCGTCCACATAGATCGGGCCAGGAGACACCGTGTTCACCCTGATGCCCTTCGGCGCCAGCGCTTGGCTCAATGATGACGCATAAGCGATCACCGCCGCCTTCATGGCGTTGTACGCCTGTGGGCCGAAGAAATCTTCAAGCGCCGCCGTCGTCGAGATCGCCACGATCGAGCCGTTGCGGCTCTTTTCAAGGTGCGGCAATGCAGCCTCGATGCCGCGCGCGGTGGCAAGCAGGTCCAGCGTGAAGGTGTTTTTCCAGGTGTCCTCGTTGGCGGGCCCGCCGCCGGCGGAGGAAAAGCAAACAAAGATATCGCAGCCGCCCAATTCTTTCGCGGCGCTGTCCACCCAAGCCTTGTAGGCGTCCGCGTCGCCGATATCGACCGCTGCGCCGATGGCCTTGACCCCATGGCCCTTCAGCTCCTCGACCATCTTGTCGACGCCTTTTTGCCCACGCGCGCAGATGGCCACATCGACCCCTTCCGCGGCGAGCGCGCGCGCTGTGGCCCGGCCGATACCGCGGCTGGCCCCTGCCAGAACGGCCTTCATCCCCTTCAAACCTAGATCCATGATCGGCCTCCCGCCTGCCCGTCTGCCTAAAAAGGCAGGACGGATTGTTTTTTCTTCCAACGACTATAGCATCCGTTTGCAACGCTTAAAGAGCGGGGAGGGCGTTTTTTTCGTCTCCCCGCTACTGGCCACGAGGATCGCCCGATGGACTTGCATCTGAGCCCCGAAGACCAAGCCTTCAGAGACGAGGTCAAGGCCTTTCTTGATGAAAAGCTCACGCCCGACATGCGCGAGGAGGCTGCGCGCTCCGCGGGCGTTTGGGCGGAAGGGCCGCTGGTCAAACGCTGGTGGACGATCCTGGCGGAAAAAGGCTGGATCGCGCCCGCTTGGCCTGTGGCGTATGGCGGTTGCGGCTGGGGTCTTGTCCGCCGCTATCTTTGGGACACCGCTCTCGCCGAAAACAACGCCCCTGTGCTTCCCGTTATGGGCGTGAATATGTGCGGGCCGGTGGTCATGCATTTCGGAACCCAGGCGCAGAAAGACTTCTTTCTCCCCCGGATGCTTTCAGGCGAACATTATTGGTGCCAGGGCTATTCCGAGCCCGGCGCAGGCTCGGATCTGGCGGCGCTTCAAACCAAAGCGGTACGCGACGGCGACGATTACATCGTCAATGGCGTGAAGATCTGGACCACCCACGCCCACTTCGCCAACTGGATTTTCGTCTTGGTTCGGACCGCCTCAATGGACAAGCCGCAGAAGGGGATTTCCTTCCTTCTGTGCGACATGTCCACGCCGGGAATAACCGTGCGGCCCATTATCTCCAATTCCGGGGATCATGAGGTGAACTATGTCTTTTTCGACAATGTCCGCGTTCCCGCCACGAACCTTATCGGCCAGGAAAACGATGGATGGACAGTCGCGAAATATCTTCTGGAGTTTGAGCGCGGCGGCGCTTACGCCGCACGACTGCAAGTGCAATTGAAGCGGCTTAAGGCATTGGCGGCGCAAGAGGCCGCCAATGGCGCCCGCTTGATCGATGACGAGGACTTCCGCGCCAAATTCGCCGCACTCGCCATCGAGGTGGAGGGGGTCGCTGCGAGCGAGAGGCAAGTCGTTTCGCAAATGTCTGCGGGAAAGGCCCCTGGCGCTTCCGTCTCCTCGGTTCTAAAGACGCGTGGCAGCGAGACCGGTCAGAAAGTCACTGAACTCGCCTTGGAGGCGATGGCGGCCTACGCAGCTCCAGACTTCACCGCAGCCCGCCTTGGCCAGACCAACTGGGCGCCGGGGCCAGACTACGCCGTGCCGGTTATGGCGCGCTATCTGAACATGCGCGCTGCGACAATCTATGGCGGATCAAGCGAAGTGCAGCGAAACATTTTGGCGAAAACAGCTCTGGGATTGTAGCGACGGGTTCGCCTCGCGCTGGAAAAGCGGCTTGGCGTCATAAAAAGCTTCGGCGCTCGAGAGCGAAGGGGCGATGGGGCGATCTGAACGCCAGGAACAAGGCTCGGCTAAGGCCTGGGGTGGAGAGAGGCGGGGTAAAGCGATGTCGGCGGACGGATCTTCTAGCCGGGCGATGCGCGCTCTGGAGCCCGCAGGCATGGCGGGCGAGGATGACCCTTGGCAGAAGCGGAAAAGCGCTCAAACCCGGGTGGCGATCCTGGACGCCGCGGTCGAGTGCCTTGCCTCCCAGGGCTATGCGCGCACCACCACCCAGCTGATTGCCCAAACTGCAAACATATCGCGCGGCGCGATGATGCACCATTACGCGACCAAACAAGAACTGATCGACAGCGTGATCGACTATACCTTCTTCAAACGCATGGAGGCGTTCGGAAGCGAAATCAAACGTTTATCCGATCGCGAACGGGTGGAGGAGCAGGCCGGCATCGAGCTTTTCTGGCAAACGCTTCTGACCCGCGAATACCAAGCCTATCTTGAACTCGCCATCGCCGCCCGCACCGATGCGGACCTTCGCGCCATCTTCGAGCCCAAAGCCCGCCGCTTCGACGCGGTGTGGCGACAGTCCACTCTAAGGCTTTTCCCAGAGTGGAGCGATAAACAAGACAAGCTGATGATCGCCATCGACTTCTGTCAGGCTGCGATGGAGGGCTTGCTCCTGAACCGCAGCATCTGGCAGCCGCGCGAACGCCGCGTCGCCGTTCGCAAGATGGTGTCTGAGGCCATCTTGTCGTTACGGGAAGGCTGAGCAGGGAACGCCAAAGCTTCCCTGATTTCAGCCGATCAGCCTAGCGGTCGAACTCGATGTGCAGCTCCAGAACACCGCGCATGAGGATATTGGGCGAATACCGGAAGCTGTTGAGCCCTTTGGCGAATCGAGGATTTTTAAGCCGCTCCAACACGATCGGAAACGCCATCTGCATCTCTTTGCGCGCAAGATAGGCCCCGATGCAATGGTGGATGCCCGCGCCAAAGGCCAAGTGCTCCTTGGCGTTACCCCTATCAACGTGGAACATGGTCGCGTCTGTGAACTTCGCCTCGTCCCGGTTGGCGCTGCCGTAGCGCACGAGCACCAGATCATTCGCTTTGACCGGCACGCCGCCGATGGAGGTATCTTCCGTCACCACCCGCCACATATTATTGGTCGGCGACAGCATCCGAAGCGTCTCTTCCACGAAATTGGGGATGAGCTCGGGGTGGGCTTCCAATTTCGCCTTCTGGTCGGGGTTCTGGATTAGATAGAACAATCCCGCGGTCAGCGTGTGCGCGGTGGTCTCGTTCCCCGCCACAAGCAGCTGCTGGATGATTGAGATCAGCTCGCCATGGTCCATGGTGCGATGGTCGCCTTCCTCTGCAAGATCGGCATGCACGAGGTCTGAGATCACATCGTCGGTTGGGTTTTTCCGTTTCTCTTCGATTTTGTCGATGAAATATTTTTGGAATTCCACGATCAGCCGCGCGCATTCAAGCCGCCGATCGCGATCCGCGAGGCCTCCGAGCTGATCGATGAACGCATCGCTCCACTTCCGAAAAATATCCATATCCGACCGCGGCACCCCCAAGGAGTCCGCAATCACCGTCATCGGCACGTGCGCAGCGAAAGCGCTTTTGAACTCACACTTGCCCTGGTCGATGAAGCTGTCGATCAGATCGTTGCAAACCTTGGCGATATAGGCCTCCATCCCGTCCACGCGCTTCATGGTGAACGCTTTCATGGCGAGCTTGCGGTAACGCGTGTGCCGCGGCGGATCCGCCGTCAGCATTGTGTCGACCACCGGAATCCCCTGCATGAGGATTTTGAGTTCCTCGGGATCCATAGCGTTGACCGAGCCCGACCGCAGCCTCTCCCCGAATTTGTTGGAAAAGATCCTGGGCTGGCTGTTCACTTCGATGATGTGGGCGTAGTCGGACACGAACACCACGCCCGAGTTCGGGTCCCGCCAAACAGGCGCCTCATGACGCAGGCGCGCATAGGCTGGAAAGGGATCTTGCAGGAACTCCCCATCAAACCAGTTGATCTCGTGGAGGGGGCAAGACCGGATGTCCTTCGCCGTCGTTCCCGTGTCCGCAGCCATGGCCAATATCTCCCTGATACGCGTTGGTCTTCGCCGGTTTAGGACTAGGCGAGATAGCCGCCGTCCACGGTCAAATCCCCGCCGGTGGTGAACGTGCTCTCGTCGCTCGCCAGAAACACAATGGCGTTGGCAGCCTCTTCCGGCGTGCCCAATCGCTTCATCGGATGCACGCTCGCGAAGCCTTCGATCACCGCTTCGCGGGTGGCGCCTGCAGCGATCCCCGCGGCGATATAGCCCTCCACCATCTCTGTGTGAATAGCGCCAGGATGCATGCAATTGACCCGAATATCGTAGCCCTGCTCGCAGCAATGCAGCGCAACGGCCTTGGTCAGCATGCGGACCCCGCCTTTGGAGGCGCAATAGGCCGTGAAGATGCTCCCGCCCCGGTTGCCAAGCGTGGAGCCGATATTGACGATCGCGCCGCCCCGCCCCCCCCTGAGAGCCTCCACGCCGACTTTGCAGCCCAGGAACGTGCCGTCCAGATTGATCGCCAAGCTATGTCGAAACTGCTCAAGCCCGATCTCTTCGATCGTACCAGGGATCGACACGCCGGCCGAGTTCACGACCGTGGTCAAGCCCCCAAATCGAGCCTGTGTCGCAGCGACGGCCGCACGCCAAGACGCCTCATCCCGCACGTCGAGAGGCGTATAGGCCGCCGCCGGCCCCAATTCTTGCGCCAGCGCCGCGCCTTTCTCCGCCTGCAAGTCGCCGAGCATGACCTGGGCGCCCTCCGCCACGAAGCGCCGGGCGCTGGCGGCGCCGATGCCGCTGGCTCCGCCTGAAATCAAAGCGATCTTGGTAGCGAGGCGCGATCCGCTCATGCCTTTTCCTCCCCGGGACGCAGGCGCCGACCACTGATCGGACGTGTCCTTAGCTTTTTTGCAAGGGTCAAGCGTTGTATTTCGGTCGCGACCATAAACCGATCATCGAGTCTGGAACAAGCAGCCTTGACTTTTTTTCTGCCCGCCTATTCCTCAAGCATTGCAGACATGTGCTCCGCGGGCGTTCTTTGCGAGATGGTCCGATGAAGAGCCAGTTGAGGGGAGGAATGTAACATGACCCGGACGACAAGATATATTTTCAATGCTTCCGCGGCGGCGGCCGCGGTGACCGCTGGATTGGCGGGATGGGCCTCTGGGTCTGTCGCCCTTGCGCAGACGGCTTCCGCTGGCGACGACATCATTGTGACGGTGACGCGGCGCGAGGAGGACCTCCAAGACGTCCCGGTTGCGGTCACGGCGATTACCTCAGAACAAATCGAGCAGTTGGCTCCCACGACGCTGCAAGACTTGTCGGGCGCCGCGCCGAACCTCTTCATTGGCATGAACACGGCGGGCCCGGGCGCCTCGGCGATCTTCATTCGCGGCCTCGGCTACGCCGATATTGAGAAAACCCAAAACCCCGCCGCCGGCGTCATCGTCGACAATGTCTTTCTCGGCACCTCGACTGGCCAGTTGATCGACACCTTCGATATCCAGCAGGTGGACGTGACCCGGGGCCCGGCCGGCATCTTCTTCGGCAAAAACACCACCGCGGGCGTGATCAACGTGACCCGGTCCCTGCCGACCCGGGAGTTCGGCTTCCGCGGCTCGGCCGCGGGCGGCACTGACAATTACACGAATTTTCGGGGCATCCTGAACCTGCCTCTTGGCGAGAACGGCGGGATCAAGCTGGGTGCGACCCGTCGCGAAAGCGACGGCTATCTCGGCAATGTCTATTTCCGGTCTTCTGACGGCGGAACAGAGTACACGGGCTTGAACGTCGCCGTTGAGTACGACTTCACCCCGAGTTTCGGCCTCACCTTCATCTATGATCGTGTGGAACAGAATGGGGAAGGCAATCCGGTCCAGTATGGCAACCGGCAGACGGCCAATATTCTCTCGGGCGGAAACCCCACGGCCGTTTTCGGAGCGCGCTATAATCCGAGAACCGGCAGCCCTGTCGGGCTGGGGGTCCAACAGGTCCAAAACAGCGGCCGCGATGAAGACAGCTTGGAGATGGACATCTACAATCTGACCTTCAATCTTGACACCGGCTTCGGCGACATTGTCTGGACAACCGCCTACATGGACAGCGCCGACATCGTCTGGCAGGACTTCGACGGCACCTGCGCAGGCAGCGTCGGTTGTCCCAATACCGGGCCCATCGTCGGCAACTTCCTTTTGACCAATGCGGGCAACCCCACTGGCTCGTTGCAAACCATCCGCGACCAGACCTACACCCAGCTCTCCCATGAAGCTCGTCTTTCGGGCAGCGTCGGCGCCTTCGACTATTTGCTGGGCGGCTATTACTTCGAAAGCGAAGTGAGCCTGGCGCAAACCACCAATGGCGCGGTCCTCCAGCGGGCTGGGGAAGACACGACCTCCTATTCCTTCTTTGGCAATGTGGATTGGAACCTCAGCGACCGTTTGACCGTGTCCGCCGGCGCCCGCAGCATCAATGAGGAAAAGGATGCGCGCAACCGCTTTGACCTGATTACGCCTGCGATTGCGATTGTGCCTGCCTTCACCGCTTCCGACCAATGGGACGACGTCATCACCCGGTTCGGCGTGTCTTATGACCTCGGCGAGACGACCAATCTTTACCTGACCCGGTCGGAGGGCTGGCGTTCTGGCGGCTTCTCGATCCGCGGCACCCTGTCGGAGCGGGCGGCGAACCAGACCAATTGCGGCGTAGTTGGCGGCTGCCCGAATAATAATTTCCTCGGCTTCGAGCCTGAATCAGTGACCGCATGGGAGTTGGGAGCCAAGAACAGCTTCATCGACGGTCAGGTGATCTTCAACGTCGCTTACTTCAAAACAGAGGTGGAAGACTTCCAACAAAGTGCCGTGGTTGTGACCCCGAACTACGGCACCGGCACCACCACCTATATCAACAACTATCCGGAAGTCGAAATCGAAGGCTACGAAGTCGAAGCTGTCGTGCGGCCTGCCTTTATCTGGTCAGGGTTCGAGGGCCTCACCCTCAACATGAATTTGGGTCTGCAGGACGCCGAAATTGTCAATGGTCGCGTGGACGGCCGCCGCGCGGCGGGTTTCCCGAGCGGCGCTGCCGGCGCGCCGGGCTCGACAGCCAATTTCACCGGTCAACGCGTGCTTCGGGTTCCGGATTACAACATCACCTGGGGTGCTGTTTATGAGCGTTCCATGGGTCCGGGCCAGCTCACGCTGGGAGCCTCCTACCGCTATATCGACGACCACACCCTCGCCAATTTCGGCGCGGTCGGCGATTTGGAGGAGGGCTACAGCCTGGTCGACGCCAATATCGACTATGAGTGGGCCAATTATCGGCTGAGCGTGAACGGCAAGAACCTGGGCGATACCGAGTACCGCAACCACTCTTTGCCGACCGTGTTCTTCCAGGGCTGGGGTGCGCCAGCCACCATCACGGTGGAGCTCTCCGCGGACTTCTGATCGAAAGCCTTCGTTATGCAGCTGAGCGGACCTCTTGAGGGTCCCTGCTTCGGACGGCGGCCATTCTGAAAACAGCGGCGTCGGGTCCCCCCGGCGCCGCTTGTTTTTGGCGACAGATCAACTGCTTGGTTCCAGTCTGCGCGGCCCGGAACCGTCACGCTTGACTTTTTTTCGCCAAGACCGAAGGGTTGCGCACGCCAGGAAAACAAGCGCTGCGAGAAGCGCGGCCGGGGAGGATCAGCGGTGGCAGGCGAATTGAACGGCAAGGTCGCCGTAGTCTCTGGCGCCGGCCGCGGCATTGGGCGCGCCGCGGCAGAAGCGCTTGCCAAAGCAGGCGCCGCCGTCACCTTGACGGCCCGCACCGCTTCCGAAGGCGAGGCGGCGGCGGAAGCCCTTAAAGCCTCGGGCGGCAGAGCGCTTTTTATCCAGGCGGATGTGGCGAAGGAAGCCGAT
Source organism: Alphaproteobacteria bacterium (assembly GCA_018971945.1). Classification (GTDB taxonomy): domain Bacteria; phylum Pseudomonadota; class Alphaproteobacteria; order Caulobacterales; family Aquidulcibacteraceae; genus REEB509. The sequence goes on from JAGWZH010000029.1 coordinate 20,663, forward strand.
TGGATCCGCGTCATGGATCAGACACAGGCCGCCTTTGGTCGCGTCGACATCCTGGTGGCCAACGCCGGCGTCTCGTTTCCCAAGAACGCCGTCGATATGACGCTGGCCGAATTTCGGCAAATGACCGACATTAATCTCAAAGGCGTCTTCTTCGGCGCCAAGCACGCGCTCACGGCCATGCGAAAACATGGCCAGGGCGGCTCTATGATCCTCGTTTCCTCAATCGTCTCAAAAGTGGGGCCTCCCGGTTATACGCATTACGCCGCCGCCAAGGGCGGGGTCACGATGCTGGCGAAATCCCTTGCTCTTGAGCTGGGCGCGGAGGCCATTCGCGTGAACTCTCTTCACCCGGGGCTCATTCGCACCGCGATGACCGATCCGTTCCCCGAAAAAGCCCTTGCGCCGATGATCCCCCTCAAGCGCTTCGGGCTGCCCGAAGAAATGGCCTCCGCCATTCTATTTCTGGCTTCGGACAGGTCAAAATTCATGACCGGCGCCGAACTGGTCGCCGACGGCGGCTTTACGGTCCAATAGAGAGGGCGGGGACATGGCCAATCTTTCCGGCAAAACAGCCCTGGTCACGGGCGGCAATCGCGGCATCGGCCGGGCCGCCACCATCGCTTTGGCGAGGGCCGGTGCGGCCGTTATAGCGACTGGCCGCGACGCCGCCGCCGGAGCCGAAACGGAGCGTCTCGCCGCCGCCGTCGGCGGCGTGGCGTTGTTCGCCTCGCACAATGTCACAAGGGAAGAGGATTGGATCCGGGTCGTCGACTTTGCGTTGAGCCGCTTCGGGGGCCTCGACATCGTGGTCAATAATGCTGGCGCGTTCTTGTTGAAAGGGACGGCGGAGACAAGCGAGGCGGATTGGGACGCCATCTTCGATATCAACGCGACGGGGACTTGGCTTGGCGTCAAACACGGCATGGCCGCCATCGCCAAGACAGGGCGCGGCGGCGCCATCGTCAATGTCAGCTCGCTGATGGGCTTGGTGGGCTATCCGCAAAATGCCGCCTATTGCGCCTCGAAAGGGGCGGTCACCGGGATGACCAAATCCGCCGCCCTGGAGGGCGCGGCCTATGATCCCCCGATCCGGGTCAATTCGCTGCATCCGGGCGTGATCTGGACAGAAATGATCACGTCGCAGTTCGGAGATGACAAGGCCTTGTCGGATCATTTCGCCTCCGAAACCCCTCTCAAAATCATCGGGCTCCCGGAATACATGGCCGACGCCATTGTCTTCTTGGCCTCGGACGAAAGTTCATACGTGACCGGCGCCGCTTTGACGGTGGACGGCGGTCGCGGCGCCGATTGAAGGAGTGCCAAAGCCAATGTCTGAAAACACCGCCGCCGCCCTGCAGATGAGCCGAGACGAGCTCAAGCGGGCCTATCGCCGGATCAAAACAATCCGCGCCTTCGAAGAGCGGGTCGAGAAGGAATTCGCCCTCGGCAATATCCCGGGCTTCGCCCATGTCTATATCGGCCAGGAGGCGTCAGGCGTGGGGATTTGCCACGATCTGACCGACGAAGATTATATCGGCTCCACCCATCGCGGCCACGGCCATTGCATCGCGAAAGGTTGCGATGTCAAAGGCATGATGCTGGAGATCATGGGCAAGCAGGGCGGCCTTTGCAACGGCAAGGGCGGCTCGATGCACATTGCCGATCTGACCAAAGGCATGCTGGGCGCGAACGCCATCGTTGGCGGCTCGCCGCCGATCGCGGTGGGCGCGGCTCTGACCGCCAAGGTCAAAAAGAACGGCCGCGTCTCGGTAGCGTTCTCCGGAGACGGAGCGTCCAACCAGGGCACCTCGATGGAGGCTCTGAATATGGCCGTGGTCTTGAAAGTCCCGGCCATCTTCGTTTTTGAAAACAACGGCTATGGCGAACATACCGCCGCCAGCTACGCCGTCGGCGCCAAGTCTATCGCCGAACGCGCCAGAGGCTTTGGCCTCGAGGCCGAGACGGTGGATGGTTCTGACTTCTTCGCCGTTGTCGACGCCATGCGTCGCGCCTTGGATCGAGGCCGCAACCATGGCCTTCCCAGCGTGATTGAATCTGTCTGCACCCGGCACCTTGGTCACTTTGTCGGCGACCCGCAGCCTTATCGGACCGCCGAAGAACTCGCCGTCGCGCGCGCCGTGGATCCCGTGAAGATCTTTCGCGCCAAAGTCAAAGACGTACGCCTCATGGACGACGCCGACCTCGACGCCATTGACGCGGAAGTCATGGCCGAAATCGAGGAAGCGACCCAGGCCGCTTTGGCAGCTCCGTTCCCCGATGTGAACTCTCTCGAAAAAGACGTGTACGTCCGCTACTAAGGATCGCTTTCGATGCCGAAAAAATCATACCGCATGGCCATCAACGAGGCCATTCGCCACGAAATGCGCCGCGATCCCAACGTGATCATTCTCGGCGAAGACGTCGCCGGCGGCCAGGGCTCTTCCGGCGGTCCGGGCAAAGTCGGTTCCGTGTTCGGCGTCTTGGCCGGACTTTATGACGAGTTCGGAGCAGAACGCGTCTTTGACACCCCCATCACGGAAAGCGCCATTATCGGCGCCGCCAATGGCGCCGCCATGACCGGCCTTCGCCCCATCGCCGAGATCATGTTTGTCGACTTCATCGGCGTCTGCCTGGATCAGGTCTATAACCAAGCCGCCAAGTTCCGCTACATGTTCGGCGGCAAGGCGAAAACACCTTTGGTGATCCGTTCGACGATTGGGGCAGGTTTTCGCGCCGGCGCCCAGCATAGCCAGACGCTGCACCCTCTCTTCACCTCCATCCCCGGACTGAAAGTGGTGATGCCGACGAACGCCTACGACGCCAAGGGTCTGATGATCGAAGCGATCCGTGACGATGATCCGGTGATCTTCCTGGAGTCCAAGCTTCTTTACGATACCGAGGCCGAGGTTCCCGACGAGGCCTACAGGATTCCGTTTGGGGAGGCCAATATCGTTCGCGAAGGCAAAGACGTCACCATTGTCGGCTTTGGCCTGATGCTCGCCCGGGCCCAGCAGGTGGCCGAGGCCCTGGCGAAGGAGGGGATCGACTGTGAGGTGATCGATCCGCGCACCACCTCTCCGCTGGATGAAGACACGCTCTTGGAAAGCGTGGAAAAAACTGGTCGCCTCGTCGTTGTGGACGAAAGCCCGCCCCGCTGCTCGCTGGCCGCCGACATCGCTGCAATCGTTGCTGACAAGGGCTTCAGAAGCTTGAAGGCGCCTGTGAAAAAAGTGACCTGCCCCCACACGCCTGTCCCCTTCGCCCCGAGCCTCGAGGACGAGTACATGCCCAATCCGCGCAGGATAACGGAAGCCGTGCGGGCGGTGATGGCCGGCTGAATAGCAAAGACGCGGGAAAGATGCGCGATCGGGCCCACGCACTTTCACGGCCCGACGACAGGGAGGTGACCATGGCGGACTTCGGCGGCGCGCCAGCGCCGGCAAATGAGTCTTGGGCGCAGCGGCGGACCAGGATCGCCCGGGACATTCTTCGGCGTTCCGTGGCGCACGCGGCCGCCGGTGGCGGAACCGATCTGGCGCCGGCCCCCATGGTCAATCTGGCCAATGTCTACACCGATCCAGCCCGCTTCGCTGCGGAGAAGCGCGAGATTTTCGGGAAGCTGCCTTTATTGGCTTGTCTGTCATCCGACATCCCCAAGCCCGGCGACGCTCTTGTGTTTGAGGCGGCTGGGCCCTCGATCCTTCTCGTGCGGAACAGCCAAGGGATCGTGAACGCCTTCCTCAATATGTGCACACATCGCGGCGCGAAACTGGTCCGCGAGCCCTGCAATCGAAAGCTCTTCACCTGTCCATTCCACGCCTGGGGTTTTGACGCCGACGGACTTCTGGCCGCGCTTCCCGGCGAACGAGGATTCAAGGGCCTGAACAAAGAGGGACGCAAGCTCATCGCCGTGCCGGTGGGCGAATGGGCTGGAATGGTTTTCGTCAAAGCCCATGCTGGCGACGAACGCATCGACGTCGAGGCATGGCTGGGGGAGTTTGCTCCAGAATTGGCCCAGCTCGAACTTCACCAAACAGAGCCTGTCCGCGCGAGCGTCATGCAGACCAGGGCCAATTGGAAGTTCGCCCTCGACACCTATGGCGAAGGCTATCATTTCGCGACCCTCCATGCATCCAGCATCGGCCAGACCCACTTCACCGATATGACGGTCTATGAACGCTTCGGCCGCTGCCACAGGGTCAATTTTCCGGACAAGGGAACTGCGCGCCTTGTCGGCAAGCCGGAAGAAGAGTGGCCGGAAACGGAGTATGGCGCGGTCCATTTCCTATTTCCGAACACGATCTTGTTTATTGGATCGATCACTCCGGGCAGGGTTTTCACCCAGATTTTCCGGCATTTTCCAGGGGATGCGGTAGGCGACATGACGACGCTGTTCGCCGTCTATGCTCCGCACGGGGTCCGCGACGAAGCCTACCAGACCGAGGTGGAGATGGCTCATGACGGCACCCGGCAAGTCGTCATGACCGAGGATTATCGCGTAGCCGCAGAGGGGTGGGCCAATATGGCCCACGCCCCAGAGGGGTGGAGCGTGGTCTACGGCGCCAATGAGATCGCGCTGCATAACCAGCATCGCGCCATCGCTGAAGCGTGCGGCCTGCCCCTTCCAGAGGCCTGCGCATGAGCCGTCTCAACTCACTGGCGAGCCTGGGGCCCTCGATCCAGAACGCCTTCGTGCCAAAGGACTTCGACGCCGCCCTGAAATGGTGGATCGAGATAATGGGGGTGGGCCCCTTCTTCCATATTCCTGATGTGAAGCTCGAAGACATAAGATATCTTGGTAAGCCCTCCAACATAGCGTTCGAGATGGCCATCGGCTATTGGGGAGACACCCAGATCGAGTTGATCCGCCAGACAAACAGCGCTCCATCCATCTACAAGACTTGGCTGGACGAAGGGCGAGAGGGCCTGCACCACACTTTGACGCTCGTCGACGACATGACAGAGGCCCGCCGTCTCGTCGCCGCAGCTGGCGCGACCATCCTGCAGGAAGCCAAGGCGCCCGGAGGCGGCGAGGTGATCTATGTCGATATTGGCGGCGGACCCGGCACGATGCTTGAGCTGTTGAAGCCGTCCGTAGGCGGACATGAATTCTTCGCCATGATGAAGGCTGCTGCAATCAATTGGGACGGCAGGGATCCGATCCGGCGCTTGGGTTGACAAAAGGAGAAGCGGGCATGGGGCGTTTGGCGGGAAAAGTGGCGCTAGTAACGGGAGCTGCAAGCGGGATCGGGGCCGCCACTGCGCGTGTCATGGCCCGCGAGGGCGCTCATGTCGTTCTCACCGACGTGCAGGACGATAGGGGGGCGGCCGTTGCAGCGGAGTTCGGCGGCGCGTATCGGCGACAAGACGTCACCAGCGAGGCGGCGTGGATCGCCCTAACCGACGCAATTAAAGCCGAACACGGACGACTGGACGTCGTTGTCAATAATGCAGGGATTTTTATCGGCGGCACCATCGAGGAGACCACCGAAGAGCTCTGGGATAAGGTTCTCGGCGTCAATCTCAAAGGCCTCATGTGGGGCTGCAAGCACGGCCTGCGCATCATGAAGGACAATCCTGGCGGACCGAAAGGTTCGATCGTCAACATCTCGTCAATCACCGGCTATGTCGGTTTGGCGAGCGGCGCGGCCTATTCCGCCTCCAAGGGTGGGGTGCGTCTTTTAACCAAAGCGGTCGCGGTGCACGCAGCGCGGACCTATCGCGACATCCGCTGCAACAGCGTCCACCCCGGTGTCATCGATACGCCGATGAACCAGGCGGCCTTCGACGCCAGCCCCGATCCAAACGCCATGCGCGCCATGTTCGCCGCCATCCAGCCCAATGGCCGCATGACCACGCCGGAGGAAATCGCAAACGCCTGCCTTTTCCTCGCTTCCGACGAAGCCAGTTCGGTGAACGGGGCGGAGATTCTCATAGACGGCGGCTGGCTAGCCGCCCCCAACCCCTTGTAAGGATAAGCGCGATGCAAAACCGCCAATGGCTGATCAACGCTCATCCCCGCGGCCGCGGTCTGTTGGACGACGACTTCAAATGGCGCGAGACCCAAGCGCGCGAACCCGGCCCTGGAGAGGTCCTCGTGGCCGTGAAATATCTCGGCTTCGATCCCGCGCAGAAAGGTTGGATGGAGAACATCGCAAACTATGTGGCGCCGACCACGATTGGGGAAGTCATGCGTGGCTCCGGCATCGGCCAAGTCCTGAAGGGCGACGCAGGGGGCTTGTCCGAAGGCGACATGGTGATGGGGCTTCTTGGCTGGCAGGACTACGCCACCGTCCTGGCTAGGGATCTCACAAAGATTGAGAACGACGATCTTTTGACCGCCAATCTCGGCGCCTTGGGCACAACCGGCATGACGGCCTATTTCGGGCTCTTGCGCCATGGCCGCCCCAAGCCGGGCGACACAGTTATCGTGTCGGGCGCCGCTGGGGCTACCGGATCGATGGTGGGTCAGATCGCGAAAATCGGCGGCTGTCGCGTGATCGGCATCGCCGGCGGCCCAGAAAAATGCGCCTGGATCGTGGAAGAATGCGGCTTCGACGCCGCCATCGACTATAAAAGCGAGAAAGTCCGGTCGCGGATCCGGGAGCTTGCCCCTGACGGCGTCAATGTCATCTATGACAATGTCGGCGGGTCGATCCTCAACGACATGCTGGCGTGCATGGCGCTACATGCCCGGGTCGTCATCTGCGGCGGCATTTCTCGCTATGAGACGGGCGAGCTTCCCAAGGGCCCAGAGCATTATTTCAACCTTGTCTTTCAGCGCGGCACGATGGAGGGATTCATTGTGCTGGACTACGCCCAGGAGTTCCCCGAAGCGCGGAAGCGCATGAAGAAATGGGTACGAGAGGGCAAGATCAAGTTCGCCGAAGACGTACAATCCGGTCTTGAGAACGCGCCAAGAACTCTAATGCGGTTGTTCAGTGGACAGAACTTTGGCAAGCAGCTCCTGAAGCTCTCCTGATGGGCGTGATCAGGTATGGAGCCAGGCTGAACATTCTTGTGTCGGTCAAGGGCCATCCGTTCGAGCGGGACGCCTTCGCCGCCTTGTTCGACGCCATGCCTGATATTGAAGCCACTTTTGTCGATCAGCCCGCCGCATCCGAGCTGATGTCCTGCGACGGGCTTGCGCGCTATGATGCCCTGGTTCTTTACGACATGCCTGGCCTTGATTTCGCCCACGACGATCGCCCGGGCCTGGTCGCGCCTCCTGAGGCGTTCAAAGAGAAGTTTCGCGCCCTGCTCGATGCAGGCAAGGGCGTCGTCGCTTTGCATCACGCCATTGCCGGCTGGCCGGCTTGGGAGGAATACGCCGAACTCCTGGGAGGGCGCTTCCTGTATCGTAGGGCGGCGCTCCGCGAGGAGATACGTCCCGACTCGGGCTATCGCCATGATGTCGCCCACCATGTCCATGTGGCGCAAGACCACAAGGTCACCTCAGGCCTGCCGGAACAGTTTCCGCTGACCGATGAGCTTTATCTCTTCGAGGTCTTCGAAGAGTCCGTGACGCCGATTTTGCGTTCGTCCTTCGCCTTCAAAAAAGAGAATTTCTATTCAGCGGCGCGGGCCGTGAACGGACACTTGTTTTGCAATGAGGGGTGGAGCCATGAGGACGGCTCCAATCTCATAGGCTGGGTCAAACGGGCGAGGAAAAGTCCGCTCGTCTATCTGCAACCGGGCGACGGACCAGCGACATACAAGGATGCGAACTATCGCCATCTGATCGAGAATGCGATCCGTTGGGTGGCGAGCAAAGAGGCCCTGGACTGGGCCAGGGCCTCTTGATCATCTCTGGTCTGTGCTGAACCAGGCCGTTGGCTTGCCGTCTGCGCCATAAACCGGTTCTTGGATGTCGAAACGGTACTTCCGCGTGTTCGCGCCGAGAATAGTATAACCCGACAAATGCTTGATCATGCCGGCATAGGCGGGTCCAGACAGATGGGCCTCGAGATCGCTTTGATCCACCCATTCCTCAAAAACATGCACACGCCCGGGATGGGATGGCGAGGCTGTCCAGGCATAGTGTAGGCAGCCCTTTTGCTTCAGCGCCATTTCGATGAGCGGTATCGCACCCTCCAACGCCGCCCCACGGTTCTCAGGCGGAAACTCTACTTCGCCAGCGATCACGACTTTTGCCATCATCAATTCTCCTTGAGAGCCTTGTAGGAACGCTTTTTGAAGCGCCAGCGCCCGTCAATCTTCACATAATCGTCCGTATACGTGCCGACCATGCGATAAAGCTTGCCGTCCTGCTGCTCCAAAACCTCGTGCGTGTAGACAACGCCATGGGCGGTGTCGCCGTCGATCACGATCACGCCGGGCTGGGTGAAAAAGGCCACGAACTTAAAGCCTCCCATGGCCTGCGTCCAAATAGCCGTAATCGCGTCACGGCCGTGAATATCGTTTCCCATCAGGTTCCAGACGGCGTCCGGCGCCCAATTCGCCGCCCAATCCTCCGCATGGCGACGAAAAACCGCGTCGCCATAGCTGTCATGAAGCTCCCGGATCGCGATCCGGTCCTCGAGCGGGCCTGACGACAATGGCATAGTCTCCTCCTTTGCTTCGGCTCAGTTCACATGCCGGTCTTTATTAGCCCAAAACGGCGCGCGCAGCTCACGCCGCAGGATCTTGCCCGATGGGTTGCGCGGCAGCGCCTCGATGAAATCGACCGACTTGGGGCATTTATAGGCGGCGATCTGGGTGCGCGCGAAGCCGATCAGCTCCTCTTCAGAGGCCGTCTGCCCTGGCTTGAGGACGACCATCGCCTTGACCGCCTCGCCCCATTTTTCGTCCGGCACCCCGATCACCGCCACGTCCGCCACCTTGGGGTGCGAATAAAGCGCGTTCTCTACTTCCGCTGGATAGATGTTCTCTCCCCCGGAGATGATCATATCCTTTACCCGATCATGAATATAGACATAGCCCTCTTCGTCCATATACCCGGCATCGCCCGTCCGCAGCCAGCCATCTGCGGACAATGTCGCCGCTGTCGCCTCCGGCAGGTTCCAATAGCCTTTCATGTTCATCGGGCTGCGGGTGGCGATCTCGCCCACGACCCCACAAGCGACCTCAGCCCCAGCGTCGTCGATGATCTTGATCTCGATGCCGGGGAGAGCTTTGCCTGCGCTCCGCATTCTCGGCGTCCCGGCCGGATCGTGATCTTCTGGAGGCAAAGCGACGATCGTTCCCGTAGTCTCGGTCATGCCGTACATCTGCACGAAACCGCAGCCGAAGACATCGATGGCCTCCCGCATCAGATCAAGCGGGATCGGCGAAGCCCCGTAAAGGATATTTCTGAGACGGGAATAATCCACCTCCCGCGCATGGCTCTGTCGCAACACGATCTGCATCGCTGCAGGCACCAGAAAGAGTTTCGACACCCCATAGGTCACGAAATAGTCCAACACCTTATGCGGGTCGAACTCCCGCATGACCACGCCTGTGGCGCCATAGATCAGTCCAGACACGCCCCAGCCTGTTCCGCCGATATGAAAACATGGCATCGCCACAAGCGAGACGTCTTCGTCCGACCAGGTCTGCCAGCTGCCCCCTTGGTCTTGGTGCAGCTCACGCAACGCAAAGAAGCCGCGGTTCATGAGCATCGCGCCCTTCGGCC
>JAGWZH010000030.1 GCA_018971945.1 Alphaproteobacteria bacterium
AGATAGAAAGCGCCGTCGGGCGGGGCGACAGGGGTGAGCCCGAGGGCGGGAAGGGTCTTCAGAAGCAGTTGGCGATTCTCCGCATAGACCCTCAGGCGCGCCTGAGCCGGCGGGTCCTCCTCAAGCGCGGCGAGGGCGGCTTCCTGCGCGACCGCTGGGGGACAAATGAAGAGATTTTGGCTGAGCCTTTCCAGAGCCGGCATCAGACTTTCCGGCGCCACGATCCATCCGACGCGCCATCCGGTCATCGCCCAGTATTTCGAGAAGCTGTTCACGATCACGGCGTCAGGGGCGGACGCGAGGGCGGTGACGCAGGGCTCGCCATAGCTCAGCCCATGATAGATTTCATCGCTGATCAGCGGCAAGCCCAGGGCGGCGCAGGCGTCCGACAGGGCCTTTAGGCCTTCCGCGTCCAGCATCGCGCCGGTGGGGTTGGCGGGACTGGCGGCGAGGACCCCTGCGAGAGGACCTGCCTTTAGGAGATGGGAGGGGGCGAGTTGTCGCCGCGGATCGTCGGCGGTGTCGATTGGCGCGGCCTCAAACCCGAGGCTGGTCAGAATATGCCGGTAGGGCGGATAGCCGGGCGCGGCCATGGCGATGCGGTCGCCCAAACCGAACAACGCCAGAAACGCCAAAATAAAGGCCCCAGACGCCCCCGCGGTGATCGCCACCCGCTCCGGACCGACCGGGACGCCATAGCGTACGCCGTACCAGGCCGCGATCGCCCTTCGAAGGGCGGGCAGACCGAGGCTTTCGGTGTAACCGGTTCGGCCCGCGTCCATCGCGGCTTGGGCGGCGGCCAGCGTCTTCGGGCCGGGCCCCTCGAACGGTTGGCCGACGTCGAAGCGGACGATTCGGCGCCCTTGCGCCTCAAGCTTGCCTGCCTCGCGGACCATCTCCATGGCGAGAAAAGGGGCGATGTCGGCGCGGGGGCCGGGCGGCAAACTCACGCCAGCGCCGCCTTGATCGCGTCGGTCAGTTCCGCGGCCTGGGGCTCGACGCGAGAGCCGAAGACGCCGGTCAAAGTCCCGTCCTTGGCGAGTAGAACCTTGTGGAAGTTCCATCGGGGAAGCGCGTTCTCACCCGCTTCCTGCGCCAACCAACCATAAAAAGGGTGCCTTTCGGCGGCGTCCAGGATCGCGACTTTGCCGGTCATCGGGAAAGTCACACGATAGCGGGTGTCGCAGAAGGTCGCGATCTCGGTTTCGCTGCCGCTCTCCTGGGCGCCGAAGTCGTTGCAGGGGATGCCGAGGACGACCAGGCCTTGATCCTTGTGCGCCTGATAAAGCGCCTCAAGGCCCGCATATTGCGGGGTAAGGCCGCAGGCGCTGGCGACGTTCACCACCAGCACAGCTTTGCCGGCGAGGCTCTCAAGCGGCAGAGGCTCGCCCTTGGCGAGGGTTTGAAAGCTCAAGGCATGGGCGCTGGACATAAGGGTCCTTTCTGTCAGCCGCTGACGGCGAGGTCGGAGACGTAAGGGTTGGTTTTGCGCTCCCAGCCGAAGGAGGACATTTGGCCGTGGCCGGGGAGGAAGCGGATGTCGTCGCCTAGGGGGAAGAGCTTAAGGCGGATGGAGTCCACGAGTTGCTGGTGATTGCCGCGGGGAAAGTCCGTGCGGCCGATGGAACCTGCGAAGATCACATCGCCAACAAGGGCGAAACGGGCCGCTTTCTGGACAAAGACGACATGGCCCGGGGTGTGGCCGGGGCAGTGAATCACCGCAAAGGCGGCTTCGCCCACCGTCACCTCGTCGCCATCTTCAAGCCAGCGGTTTGGCGTGCAGGAGCGAGCGCCGGGCATGCGCCATTTGGCGGCCTGTTCCTCGATCGAGGCCAAAAGCCAGTCCTCGTCCTTGTGGGGGCCTTCGATGGGGACGCCATACCGCTCAGCCAGTTCCGCAGCGGCCCCGGCGTGGTCGAGATGGCCATGGGTGAGAAGGACCTTCTCCACTGTCACGCCGGCTTTCTCGGCGGCCTCGACGAGGCGGGGGACCTCGCCGCCGGGGTCGACAAAGGCGGCGCGCTTGGTTTTCACGCACCACACCAAAGAGGTGTTCTGCTGAAACGGGGTGACCGGGATCACCACTGCCTGGATGGGCTTCTCGTCGGTCATTGGGGGGCGTACTGGCATGAAGGGCCTTCTAGACCAACTCTCCCTGGCTTGGTACAGCACCCGCATGCAACGCTCCAGACCGCTTCGAATTTTCAGCCCGGCCCGCGTCTGAGCGCCTCGCTCCGCGGGACCGGGAGCGTTTGATCGTCTTCTTCCCTTCTCCGACCGTTCTTTTGGAGCCGTTATGATGGCTGATGAGCCTAAAGCGGGTCGCGATTACCGCGAGACCCTGTTCCTGCCCCAAACCGACTTCCCGATGCGGGGAGGCTTGCCCCAGAAAGAGCCCGAAATTCTGGCGCGCTGGGATTGCGACGACCTTTATGGGCAAATGCGCAAAGCCGCCGCGGGGCGGCCGACTTTCGTGTTTCACGATGGGCCCCCATACGCGAACGGACCGATCCATATCGGGCATGCGCTCAACAAGACGCTGAAGGACTTTGTGGTTCGCAGCCAAGGGTTTTTGGGCTTCGACGCGGACTTTATCCCGGGGTGGGACTGCCATGGCCTGCCGATCGAGTGGAAGGTGGAGGAAGACTTCCGCGCCAAGGGCAAAAAGAAAGAAGACGTCGATCCTGTGACTTTCCGAAAGGCCTGCCGGGAGTGGGCGGGCAAGTGGATCCCTCTACAGCTGGACGAGTTCAAGCGGCTCGGCGTTAACGGGGACTGGGCCGGCCGCTATGAGACGATGAGCTTTAAGGCGGAAGCCGCCATCGCTGCGGAGTTCCACAAGGTGGTCCGGACGGGCCTTGTGTATCGCGGATCGAAGCCCGTGATGTGGAGCCCGGTGGAGCGGACGAGCCTCGCGGAAGCGGAGGTGGAGTATCAGGAGAAGACCTCGCCCACGATCTGGGTCAAGTTTCCTGTCCATGGGCAGGACGTGTCGGTCGTGATCTGGACGACGACGCCATGGACCATCCCCGGCAATCGGGCAATCAGCTATTCCCCGACGATCACGTATGGACTTTATCAGGTGCAGAGCCTGGAACAGGGCTTGGAGTTTGCCCCTTGGGCCAAGGTTGGGGAAACGCTTGCTTTGGCCGACAAGCTCGCTGAAGAGGTGATGAAGACAGCCAAGGTTGCGACGTGGTCGCGCGCGGGGGATTTTGATCCTTCCGGGCTTGTGTGCGCACATCCTTTGGCTGGGGGTGGCTATGACTTCCCTGTCCCGCTCCTCGCGGGCGATCACGTCACCGAGGATGCCGGTACGGGCTTTGTCCATACCGCGCCCGGCCACGGTGCAGACGACTTTGCGATCTGGCTGAAATCCGGATTCGGTCAGAAGGACATCCCCTTCACGGTGGACGAATCCGGCCGGTACACGAAGGAAGCGCCAGGCTTTGAGGGCTTGGCGATCCTTAAGCTTGAAGGCAAGGACCAGGGTAAGGACGCCGACGCCAACAAGGCTGTGATCCAGGCCTTGATCGAGAGCGGAAACCTGCTCGCGCGGGGGACCTTGCGGCACTCCTATCCGCACTCATGGCGATCGAAGGCGCCGCTCATCTTCCGCAACACGCCGCAGTGGTTCATCGCAATGGACAAGCCGTATTTGAACGGCAAGACCCTGCGCGAAGTGGCGTTGTCGGAGATCGAGCGGGTCGATTGGGGCCATGAAGGCGCAAAGAACCGCATCAAGGGCATGGTCGAAGACCGGCCTGATTGGCTGATCAGCCGGCAGCGCAATTGGGGCGTGCCGCTGGCGATGTTCGTTCACAAAGAGACAGGCGAGATCCTGATCGACGACGCCGTGGACGGCCGGATCGTGGCCGCCATGGAAGAGGGCGGCGCGGACGCCTGGTGGGCGACGGACGCGCAGGTCTTCCTGGGCGATGCCTATAAGGCGGCGGATTACGAGAAGGTCGAGGACATCCTCGATGTGTGGTTCGATTCTGGGGCCACGCACGCCTTCGTCTTGGGGCAAAAGGCTAGCGCTCCTTGGCCTGCGAACCTTTATCTTGAAGGCTCGGACCAGCACCGGGGCTGGTTCCAATCCTCGCTCCTGGAGGGCTGCGTCACCCGCGGCCGGGCGCCTTACGACCAAGTCCGCACCCATGGCTTCACGATGGATGAAGAGGGTCGGAAGATGTCGAAGTCCCTCGGAAACGTCATCGAGCCGCAGACGGTGTTCAAGCAATACGGTGCGGAAATCCTGCGCCTGATGACGGCGAGCGTGGACTATGAGGATGACCAGCGGTTCGGCAAAAGTCTGACGGACGGGAGCGCGGAAACTTATCGCAAGCTCCGGAACACGCTGCGGTATCTGTTGGGTGCGTTGAAGGGGTTTGACGAGACGGAGCGGATGCTCCTGGACGAGGGCCTGCCGTTCTTGGAGCTATGGCTGCTGCAGCGCCTCTATAACGTCGATCTCGCAGTCAAAGAGGCCTACCGGACTTATCAGTTCCGGGATGCGCTGGCGGCTGTTGTCGAGTTCTGCAACGTGGATTTGTCAGCGTTTTACGTGGATGTTCGGAAAGACACGCTCTATTGCGACATCCCCACGTCGCTGCGGCGCCGCGCCTGCCGGACAGTGTTGAGCGAGACCTTCGATCGGCTCACAGCCTGGCTTGCGCCGATCCTGCCGTTCACCACGGAAGAGGCGTGGGGGTATCGCTACCCAGACGCGGGGTCTGTGCATCTTAGGACCTTCCCCGAGACGCCCAAGTCTTGGGACAACGCGCAAGCGCAGACGGTCATGGCGGAACTGCGGGGGTTGCGGGGACTTGTGACCGCGGCGCTGGAGGTGGAGCGGCGGGAAAAGCGGATCGGGTCATCGCTCGAAGCTGCGCCGATCCTTTACCTGCCGGACGCGTCCACCGCGACCCTCGTGTGCTCGGTGGATTTCGCCGAGCTTTGCATCGTAAGCGGCGTGACAGTGGTGGAGGAGGCCGGGCCCGACAACGCGTTCCGGGAATTCCCCGGCGCCCTGCATTCGGTAGTCCCTGCGCTTGCCGAAGGGCGCAAATGCGCCCGGTCCTGGCGGATTACGCCGGACGTGGGGTCTGATCTCCGCTACCCGGATCTGTCGGCCCGGGATGCTGAAGCCGTGGCTTGGTGGGACGCCCAACATGGACGATAAGTTATCTATGACCAATCCGTTGTTTCGCGCCGGGCTGATCCTGGCCGCTTTGGTGTTCCTGGCGGACCAGGCCAGCAAATGGTGGGTGCTTGAAAGCCTCCAATTCAGCCCGCCGGGGTGCCTCGAAAGCTATCTCGCACATGTCAGCGCGCACCCGAGCTGTGGGCATATCCCTGTGATCGGGCCGAGTTTTCGGGCTGAGCCCACCTTCAGTCTGACGATGGTCTGGAACACTGGCGTCAGCTTTGGGATGTTTAAAGCGAGCGATGGGATCGGGCGCTGGCTCTTGGTGGCTATGAGCTTCGTGATCTCGGGGGTGTTCATCTGGTGGCTGAGGACGGCGAGCCGGCGGCTGCAGGCGGTGGCCCTGGGGCTGGTCGTGGGCGGCGCGCTCGGCAACGTGATCGACCGGATCCGGTTTGGCGCAGTCGCGGACTTTTTCGACTTTTCGGGGGTGTGGTTCCCTTATGTGTTCAACGTCGCCGACGCCGCGATTACGGTGGGCGCTCTGCTTTTGATCCTCGATTTCTTGCTTCACGGGGAAGACAAAGCTGGGACTGCGCCCAATAAGCGCCCAGATCAGACGACAGAAGCACCCTAACCGGCCCCACATGAGGCCTCCTCTTGGCGTCGGCCGCTGAAGGCCTTTAGATTGAGGCGTGAAGGAGATTCTTGAGCCGATGCAGAAATCCCTGTCCCTGGTCGCCATGATCGCAGCGACCGCCGCCGCCTCGGGCTGCTCGACGATCAATCAAGCCGTCGGCAATGAGCGGATTGCGCCGGATGAATTCCGCGTCGTGACCAATGCGCCCTTGACCCTTCCCCCCGATTACGCGTTGCGCCCGCCGCAGCCCGGCGAGGCGAGGCCCATGCAAGGCGGCGCGGCTGAAGAGGCGCGGCAGGCTTTGTTCGGCCAGGATCTCGGGACCCGGGCCTCTGCCGGGGAGCAGCGTCTGGTCGCGAACGCGGGCGCTGAGACGGCGCCGGCCGATATTCGCCAGACCGTGGATTTTGAAGGCGCGACCATCGTGCACCGGACTGATCAGGCCGTGAACCGGGTGGTCGAGTACCGCGGCGAGGGGAGTGCCGCCTCGACCACTGAGGAGCAGGAATCGGTCCGCCGGGTCACTGGGGGCGGGACTGTGGTCCTGCCACCTGAGGCCAGCGGCCGGGTGAAATTGCCGGGGACCTGAGCTCGGCGAAGGGGCGCGTCGCGGCCTTGGCGAGAGGCGGTTCGCCCCGCGATCCTCGCCAAGGGGCTCATTGGTTGGCGGCGTAAGGGCGCGGCGGCGTCGATCCAGAAAGCGTCAAGGGGAGTGAGCGGTGGACGAAACCACGATGACCAGGGGTCGGATCGGCCGCCTTGCGGCGGCAGTGGCCTTTGTCGCGACGCTCCTCGGCGGAGTGTTGTCGATCTCTCCGGCTTCCGCGTTCGAGGCGCCTGAAACGTTCACACTCCGCAACGGCATGCAGGTGGTGGTGATCAGCGACCGTCGAGCGCCTGTGGTCACCCATATGGTCTGGTACCGCGTGGGGTCCGCAGACGAGCCTCGGGGCGTCTCGGGCATCGCTCATTTCCTTGAACATCTGATGTTCAAGGGGACGCGGCGCGTCGGGGCTGGCGCGTTCGATGAGACGATCGCCCGCAACGGCGGGGAGCATAACGCGTTCACCAGCTACGATTACACCGCCTATTACCAGCGCATCGCCCGGGACCGGCTCGAAGTGGCGATGACCCTGGAAGCGGACCGCATGCGCAATCTGCAGTTCGATCCAGCGATGATCGAAAGCGAACGCGACGTTATTATCGAGGAGCGCCGTCAACGCACGGACAACGCTCCCTCTCAGGTCCTCATGGAGCGGATGAGGGCGATGCTTTACCCCAACCACCCCTACGGCACGCCGATCATTGGGTGGCTGCACGAAATGCAGGATCTCAGCCAAGAGGAGGCGGAAGCGTTTTACCGGGTCTGGTATGCGCCCAACAACGCGATCCTTGTGGTGGCTGGCGATATTGACGCCGAGGAGCTGCGGCCTCTTGCAGAACGCATCTATGGCCGTTTGCGGCCGACCCGTGCGCTGCCTGCGCGCGCTTGGGTCAGCGATCCGCCGGCGGTCGGACCGATGCGCGTCAGCCACGCCGATGAGAAGGTCGCCCAGCCGTCGCTTCTGCGGCTTTACCCGGCGCTCTCTTATTCCACCGACGACGGCCGGCAAGCGCACGCTCTGGATGTCGCGATGGAGATATTGGGCGGCGGCGCGACGAGCAGGCTCTATGTCGCTTTGGTAGAGGAGCAGGGCATTGCGGTGAACGCTGGCGTTGCGGCCGACCTGGCGGGTATTGGCGGCGGTTCGGTCGCTCTCTACGCCACGCCCGCCGACGGGGTGACGCTGGAGCAGCTTGAGGCTGCGGCGGACGCGGTGATCGCTGAGTATCTTGCTGAGGGGCCAAGCGAGGCGGAAACGGTCCGGGCCCGGAACGCTCTTGCTGCGGGCGCTGTTTATGCCCGCGACAGCCAAGAGACTTTGGCGAACGTGTTTGGATCGAGCCTTGCCGAAGGGGAAAGCATTGAGGACGTGGTGACTTGGGAAGCCTCTATCCGCGCGGTTGGCGCGGATGAGGCTCTGGCCGAAGCCCGGAAGGCTTTGGACACGGATCGCTCGGTCACGGGATGGTTGTTGCCCGCCCCCGCGGCGGCGGAGGAGGGCGCATGATCATGGCCCGGTTTATGATGAGGGGTGCTTCGACGCCCCGTTGGGTCCTTGCTGCCGTGCTCGCTTGCGCAACCCTGCTGGCGGGCCTTGGTCCGGCTTTGGCGGAAGAGAGCGGACAGTCCCGCGGCGTTCCGATCGAGGAAGTGACCACGCCCGGCGGGATCACGTTCTGGCTGGTCTCCGACGACACGGTGCCCATGATTGTTGTGAACGCCGCCTGGCAGGCAGGGTCAGCCGCGGAGCCCGCCAACCTGACCGGCCTGAGCCAGGTCGCAGCTTCCATGCTGACCGAAGGAGCGGGCGATCTTGACGCCAACGCCTTCAAGGTGCGCTTGGAGGAGTTGAATATGGGCTTGTCCTTCAGCGCTGGCTGGGACTGGACCACGATGAACTTCTACAGCCTGACCGCGAACCGGGCCGACGCCGTGGAGCTGGCCAGGCTCGCGTTGACCCAGCCGCGATTTGATCTCGAGCCGCTGCAACGCATCCAGCGACAGCTTGTCATTGGGATACGTCAACGGGAGACCAATCCGGGCTTCCTGGCCAGTCTGGCTTTGGACCAGGCTTTGATCCCGGACCATCCCTATGCGAGCCGCCTCACCCTGGAAGGCGTGGGGGCCATCACTCCGGACGCCTTACGCGCCCGCTGGCGGGATCAATTCACCCGGTCTTCTTTGCGGGTGACGGTCGTGGGCGACATCGGATCGGCGGACGCCGCCGCTCTGACGGATCGATTGTTCGGAGAGCTCCCGGCGGGACGAGGCGCCGAGACAATCCCGCAGGCGACGATCGGGCCGGCGCTTCCAGAGCCGATCGTGCGCATTCTGCCCCAACCGCAGAGCCTGATCCTGTTCGCGGCTCCTGGCATTCAAGACACCGATCCCGACTGGATCGCTCTCTTTGTCGCTAATCACATCTTGGGCAGCGGCGATTTCACATCCCGCTTGATGACCGAGGTACGCGAGGAGCGAGGCCTTGTGTACGGCGTCTCCACATCGCCGAGCGTCAGGGAAAGCAGCGCCTTCATTCGCGGCTCCGCCCAGACCGAGAACAGCGACGTGGCTGAAGCGATCGCCACGATCCGCGAAACCATGGCCGCCTTTGCAGCCGATGGTCCCACCCAAGCTGAAGTCGATACGGCGATCCTCTATCTCACGGGGTCGTTTCCCTTGTCGCTGGATAGCAATAGCGGCATTGCCTCTGTCTTGTCGGGGTATCAGACCGCTGGCCGCGGCGCCGACTACGTCAATCAACGCAACGCCTTGATTGGGGCCGTGACCCGTGACGACGTGGCCCGCGCAGCCCGGCGTTTCTTCAATCCCGACGCTTACACCTTTGTCGTGGTGGGCCAACCGGAGGGGCTCAACGCGCCTTAATCGGGGGAGCGTGTCCGAGACGGGAGCCACAGATTGCAGAGATCGATACGTCCTGCCGGTTCATAGAACCAGTCGTCGCGGCGGTTGCGCCTGGTATCAACCCAGGCGGCGAAGGCCTCGGTGTCGGTCCGGAGGATCTCGATCGCGCCAGCTGGTCCGCCGCCGGGTAAGCGTGAGGCGAGCCGGACGCTGAGCAAGCCGACCCGCTGGGCGCTCTCTTCGTAAAATCCCAAAGCGGCGGTCCCACGGGGCAGTGCGGTCAATGCCGACATTCCAGACACCACCCGGCCGACGAGCGTAATGTTCCTGTCCAGATGGCGCGGCGCATGGCCGATCACCGCATAGAGTTCGGCTCCACTCCCAGACTCCGGCGCCATGCCCCGCCCGACGCCCACCATACCGTAGCAATGCGTCATCCACATCTCCCGGCGGCTGCGGGCCACAGGAAAGCCGTTGGAAAAGCCGACTTCCTCGGCATAGACGTCGCCGTCCCGCAGGCGGGTGAAAGGGACGGTCCGGTCCCGTCGTCGGACGAACTCCGGCGTCAATGTCGCTGCGGCGGAACCCAGCGATCGCTGGCCGGGGCCCTCGGCTTCGGGGTCTCCCCACTGGGTGACGTAATTGTCCTGCACCCGGTTCACAGAGAGGCCGTCGAAGTACCTCTCCGCGACCAGCAGCTTGATATTCGCCACGGTCGCCGGCGCGAAGACGGGATTGAGTTCGATGATGACGTCTTGTCCGTTCGCTAAGGTCATCACAAGCGTGTTGTCCAGATCCAGCCCGCGCCAGTCCGAGGGCGAAGTGGCCGCCAGCACCTCCGCCGCGGTTTGAGCCTCCGCCAAGGGGGGGGCCAAGGTCAGGGCCGCTGCAAGGCTGACGGCGCCAAGCATCCGCTTGAGCAAGGCTGGCATGGGTGTCTCCTGTCATGGATTGCTGGAGCGCCAAATTCTGTCTGGGCATTGTACGCCCGGAGGCGCGAGTCTGACGCACTTCATCCCGTGATCGTGTCATCATAAGGGGATTTTTGGCTGCGGACCATGCGGGAAGGCTCCTGCTGAAGCGTTTGTGCTCGGGGCTGTTGCGGCGAGCCGGTCTGAAGACATGGCGGCTGTCGACCCTTGTCTCCAACGGGTCGAAGGCAAGGTGGTCGTGAGAGTGGCGGTCTTTGGGAAAGACGCGATCCCAAACCGCGAGGCGCATGTCTTGGCCGACGGCGTCGACCTTGGGGCGGATAAGCGGGGTCTTGCTCTGCGTGTTCGAAGAGGCGACGCCGTCGGTCTGCAGGACCGGCCCCGCGGTTTGCCCCCAAGCGGCGCGCGGAAACTTGCGGCGCTCGCTTTGACACAGCAGGGCTGGCGCGTGCCATCGCCCGGCATGCTGCGTCGCTGGCGCATCCCCGAGGCAACCGAGAGGCGGGGCTCGCGTCGGTCGCTGTTGCGTTGGTGTCGAGAGGACCGCATAGCGGCGGGCGATCCTCGGCGTCGCCTCAAAAAATCGGGACAATAGGGCGGCGGAATGGGTCGCGCATCGGCGCGTCCTGCGCCCTTTTGCTGCCGGTTCCGAGGCCCGGGGAAGAGGCCATTGAACAACCGAGGGTCTTTGGGGTTGCGTTGGCTTCCAAGCAGAGGAGTGCGCAGGCGCGCGCCACCAGATGCGACGCGTCGCGATTCAGGCCGTGGCGATGGCTGGGGAGCTTGACGGACGAATCCCGCGCTCATAGCTAAACAGCATGGCCCTTCGTCCAATATTGACCGTGCCGGACCCCGTCCTGAAGCAAAAATCCAGGCCCATCGAAGGCGGGGTGACGGACGACCACCGCCGCCTGATGGACGATATGCTGGAGACGATGTATGCGGCCCCGGGTATCGGGCTCGCAGCGATCCAGGTGGGTGTTCCCTTGCGGATCATCGTGATGGATCTCTCGGGCAAAGACGAACCCAAGGCGCCTCGATTTTTTGTCAATCCTGAAATCTTGGAAAAGTCGGAGGAGATGGCGCCTTATGAAGAAGGGTGCCTCTCGGTTCCGGATATCTATGACGATGTGGTCCGCCCGGCTCGGGTGAAGTTGAAGTTTCTTGATTATGAGGGTCGGGAGGTGGTCGAGGACGCTGATGGTCTCTTTGCAGTTTGCATCCAGCACGAGATGGACCACCTCGAGGGGGTTCTGTTCATCGATCATTTGTCGCGGCTGAAGCGCGAGACGGCGGTGCGGAAGGTCCGTAAGGCCCAGCGCGACCGTTAGGGCGAAACCAACGGCGACCGACCCCTGTGAAGGCGCGCTTCGGGGCGGCCGTCGCGGGGGGTGGCTTCGGGCTGCCGCGGGAAGCCGCCTTAAGGGTAAGAAGCGCGCCAAACGTCGCCTCTTCCCACTGCTCCCGGTGGGCCAAGGGCAAACAGGAAGGTGATCCGACCCCCTCTTGACTTTCGGCGACGCGCGTCGCGTGTGCAGCGCAAGCGTGGGGTGTTTTTGGGAGAGCCCAAGGGTGATACTGGCGCGGGTTGACGCACTTGCGCGACGCCCGTTGCGATGGTGGATGAATTAGGAAATCTTTCATGTGACGCCGCCCAGTCCGCGGCCGATAAGAGGGGAACGAGCATGCCTGATGGATTTACCGCTCTCAGCGCGTCCAGCGCGATTGACGCCGCCGTCGCTGGCCGGGCGATGCTATCGCATCCTTTCTATCAAGCCTGGACCAAGGGGGAGCTTTCTTTGGAGACGCTCCGGGAATACGCCAAACAATATTTCCATCATGTGGAAGCGTTTCCGATGGTGGTGAGCGCAACCCATAGTCGGTGCGCCGACCCCCAAGGCCGCCGCATGTTGGCGGAGAACCTTGCCGAAGAGGAGGGCCTGACCGGCCCTGGCAAGCATGATCACGCCACGCTCTGGATGCACTTTGCTGAGGGGCTTGGCGCGGCGCCTTCCGAGGTCCGCTCAGCTGCCCTCAACCCAGAAACCCAGGCCCTGATCGACACGTTTCGCCGGCTGTCCAACCAGTCTTATGCGGCGGGTCTCGGCGCGCTCTACGCCTATGAGAGCCAGCTGCCGGACGTGTCGGCCAGCAAGATCGCAGGCCTCTCCGGCTACGGGATCGCGGACGAGCGTACGATCCGCTTTTTCCGTGTCCATGGTGAAGCCGACGTCGAACACGCCGCCGTCTGCCGTGCGCTTCTGGATCGCCTGTCTGAGCAGGACAAGGCCGAAGCTGCGGCGGCAGGGCGGGAGATGGCGGAGGCTTTGTGGACCTTTCTCTCCGGCGTCGAGCGGACGACGGGAATGCACTGAACGCCCCTCCGAGGGGATATGACGCGCAGGCCCTGGCGCCATGCCGGGGCCTTTCGCCTGAGAGAGGGCTTCGCCGGTGCGTTTGGCCTTTATGGGATCGCCGGGTTTCGCTGTCCCGACGCTGCTGGCTTTGTTGGACGCGGGCCATGACATCGCCTGTGTCTATTCGCAGCCTCCCAAGCCTGCGGGTCGCGGACAGACCTTGCGTCCTACCGCCATTCATGACTTTGCCCAGGCGCGAGGACTCCCGCTGCGCACTCCGCGCAGCCTCAAGCGAAGCGAGGAGCAGGAGGCCTTCGCCGCTCTCGGTCTCGACGCCGCCATCGTCGCGGCCTACGGCTTGATCCTGCCCAAGCCGATCCTGGAGGCGCCAAGGCTGGGGTGTCTCAATCTCCACGGATCGCTTCTGCCCCGATGGCGCGGCGCAGCGCCTATTCAGCGTGCGGTGATGGCCGGCGACGTTGAAACAGGCGTTCAGGTGATGGTGATGCAGGAGGGGCTAGACACCGGTCCTATTCTCGCCACGGCGCGCACGCCGATCGGCGCCGAGGACACGGCTTCTGCGGTCCATGACCGGCTCGCGCTTTTGGGCGCCGAGCTGATGGTCGAGGCGCTTGCTGATTTCGCGGCGGGCCGCATCGCTCCGCAGGCCCAATCCGTTCATGGCGTGACCTATGCGGCCAAGATCTCGTCTTCGGAGACACGGGTGGATTGGGCTGCGCCGTCGACGGCCGTCGACGCGCAGATCCGCGGTTTAAGCCTGTTTCCCGGCGCCTGGTTTATGATGGGGTTGGACCCGCGCGCTGTGAGGGTCAAGGTTTTGGGCAGCCGTTTAGCCGAAGGCGGCGGGGCCCCTGGCGAGGTTCTGGATCGGGATCTTACCATCGCCTGTGGAACGGGAGCGGTGCGACTGACCCTTCTGCAACGTGAGGGCCGCCAAGCGATGTCGGCCAGAGATTTCTTACGCGGCGTCCCCCTCCAACCCGGCGATCGCCTTCTGTGAACGAGCCGCATTGAAGCGGATCGAAGCCCTGGCTAGAGTGCCTTTGATCAGCGCTGCGGCAGGCGGAATGGTGATTGGGATGAAGGCGCGTTGGACACAAACCGTTTGGGGCTTGGTTGGTCTGGCCCTTGCGGCGTGCTCGCCGGACGCGAACAACGGCCTGCGGCCGGAGGGGGCGCCGACCCTGTCGGACCCGAGCAGCGCGTCCGCGGACGTGATCGAAAAGCGCTACGTCCCCGGCGCGGATGCGGAGGCTGTCACGGGCGCGATCGCGGTGTCGGAGACCTATCGTATGGAAGGAGGCGGCGAAACCGTACTCACCATCACCGGCGCAAACGGCCTGACGCTTGAGGCCAGGCTCGTCGACGTTATCAGTGCCGAAGCGGCTGTCGGAGGCCAGCCCCTGCGAGGGATCATGGCTTTGGCCGACGACGCCGTCCCCTCTCACTACAGAATCAGCACGGTCTCTGACGGGTCTCTTTGCGGCGCGGCGGCGACGGCGAGCGATCTTGTTTTGTTTGAGACCACCGGTTCTCCGCCTGAGGAATTGACCCTTCTTGTCACCTCCGCAGGCGCCCCCGGCCAATCGGGCGCTGTTCTGTGCCAGGTGCTTCGCTACACCCGATCCGGGTCCTAAGGCGGCGCGATGTGGCTCGCTTCCAGCTGACGATTGAGTACGACGGAGGCCCGTTTTGGGGCTGGCAGCGGGTCGGTGAAGACCGCATGACCGTGCAGCGGGCCCTTGAGGAGGCCCTGGAGCGGATCTTTGGCGTCGCGGTTCCAGTCATTGGGGCCGGCCGCACGGACGCAGGCGTCCATGCTGTGGGGCAGGTGGCGCATCTTGACGCCCCGCGGCCCATCACGAGCTTTCGGCTTTCTGAGGCTCTAAACGCACAGCTCCGCCCGCACCCTATCGCCGTGGTTGGCTGCGCCGAGGCTCATGCGCTGTTTCACGCCCGTTTCTCAGCGACCCAACGCGTCTATCGCTATAGTGTGGTCAATAGGCGGGCGGATTTGGCTCTCGAGCGGGGGATGGCCTGGCGCGTGGGGCGTCGGCTCGACAGCGACGCCATGCATGCCGCGGCCCAAGGGCTGACCGGACGCCATGACTTTTCCACTTTTCGCGATGCTCAGTGCCAAGCCGCGAGCCCGATCCGCACGCTTGATCAGTGTGAGGTCCGGCGGGAGGGGGATCATCTCTTCATCACAATGGCGGCCCGGTCTTTTTTGCACCGGCAGGTGCGTTCCATGGTCGGTTCCCTGGTCGAGGTCGGCGTCGGCAAATGGTGCGCGGAGGAGCTGAAACGGCGTCTGCACGCCCGTAACCGGGCCCAATGCGGCCCCGTCGCCCCGGCAGCGGGCCTTTGTCTGATGAGGGTGAGCTATGAAGACCCTCAGCAAGACGCGGCCCAGAAAAAAGGCGGCCCCTGAAAGGAGCCGCCTGTTGCTACCCGCCAGGGCGGACATCGCCTCACATCGATGCGTAGCGGAGCATGCGGCGCAACTCTTCCGACCCGGCTTCGCCTGCCGCCCGACGCTTGCGCTGCGCGCTCGGTTGATAGGCGACGCGGTTATGTTCTGCGCAATAGGGGCCTGAACAGGCGGCGCGGCCGCAGAAAGCGAATGTGTTGTCCGCAGGATCGCCGATCGGCCATTTGCACATCCGATCATTGAGCGTGAGGACGGTGGCTGTGGCGCCGGTGTCGAGGACCAGTGGCTCCAGCACTGGAGCCTCAGCCTGGTAAACCGCGGGTGCAGCCGGTCGCAGGCGCGGCGCCGCGGGCGAGGCTGGAGCGGCGGGGCGGGGCCGGGCGACCCGCACGGGACGCTTGGCGGGCCGGGAGGGCGTGGCGCGGCCTGCGAGACCCAACCGGTGCACTTTTCCAATCACCGCATTGCGGGTGACGCCCGTCAGAAGTTTCGCAATCTGGGAAGCGGAAAGGCCTTCCGCCCAGAGCTTCTTCAAGAGTGCGACGCGTTCGTCAGTCCAACCCATCTGTCAGCCCCTTCGTTTAATCGCCACGACCGGCGCCGAAGGCGCGGCGTGCCTGTCGAACGACTCGCCTCGCCAGCGACCCGCACAATCTATAGTACCGAAGGATCTGCTCGGCACAAGCTGTTGTGCGTCTCTGAGCGTCCGGTTTCCACCGACTGTGCGAATCACCCAAGGGTTTTTGCACAGGTTTTCCGCCTCATGCGGGCCGTCGCCCGCAACGCCCGGAGCGCTGACGATCAAACTGGCGTGCGTTTGACGCTGCGCAATAGAGTGAACAAAAGGTTAATGGGGATAACATGACGTCCAACACGTTTTCCGCGGCCGAATCGGCCGAATCGGCCGATCCGGCCGCCGCCCTGAGCGCTCTCGACCCCAAGGGCGCGCCGCCTGCGCCGCGCCGATATGGCGCGGTGAACCGGATCGGCCTCTCGACCCTGATCCGGCGCGAGGTGCGCCGATATTTGAAGGTGCCGGGCCAGACGCTTGCGGCGCCGTTGATATCGACGGTCCTCTTCATGGTCGTGTTCGCGCTGGCTTTCGGCGACCGCCCTTGGGGTTTGCTCGCGGATGTCCGCTATGTCGACGGACTGGCGCCGGGCCTGATCATGATGGCGATTGTGTCGAACGCGTTCCAGAATTCGGCGTCGTCGATGGTGATTGCGAAAGTGCAGGGCAACGCGGTGGATTTCCTCATGCCGCCATTGTCTGCGGGCGAGCTCGCCACCGCGTTCATCGTGGGGGCGGCGACCCGAGGCCTCCTGATCGCCCTAGTGGGGGTTATCGTGGTCGCCCCGTTTGCGAATGTCGTTCCCGTCAACGCTCTGGGGGCGGCTTATTTTGCGGTGATCGCCTCGGTGTTGTTCGGCGCCGTGGGGCTTATTGGGGGGATCTGGGCGGAGAAATTCGATAATCTTGCCGCTGTGGCCAACTTCGTGATCACCCCGCTGACATTTTTGTCTGGCGCTTTTTATTCCGTCGACGCTCTGCCCGAGCCCTTCTCCGCCATAAGCCATTTCAACCCAGTGTTTTTCTTGATCGATGGCTTTCGGGCGGGGTTTATCGGTCACGCGGATGCGCCGCTATGGACGGCGGGGCTTGTAAGCCTTGGATTGACCGTTCTTGTTTGCATGGCGGCTTGGATGCTGCTGCGCAGCGGCTATCGCTTGAAGGCCTGAAGCGGCGGGGAGGAACTGTTCGGCCCCGCAAGGCAGGTTTTGGACCGCCGGGGCGAGCCAGGAGATCAGGCCTCAAGTCTGGGTCAGGGCCCACAGCCTGTTGCGCTTTGATGGCGATTGTCGAAACAGCCCTTGTTCTGGCGGTCAAGGCCTTTACCTGGGGGGCATGGAGAAATACGCGCTTATTTCCACGATCGTGCTGGGCCTGGTCCTCGCCTTCGTTTTGGGCTTCCTCGCGCATCGCATGCGGCTTTCCCCGATCGTGGGTTATCTTTTGGCAGGCGTGGCGGTGGGCCCATACACGCCGGGCTTTGTCGGCGATGTTGGTCTCGCCATGCAGTTGGCTGAGATCGGCGTGATCCTGCTGATGTTCGGCGTCGGACTGAAATTCTCTTTGTCAGACCTCTGGACCGTCCGCGGCGTGGCGCTGCCGGGAGCCTTGGTGCAGATGGGTGTGGCGACGGGCCTTGGGTATCTGTTCGGCGTCGTGACGGGGCTGCCGCCGGCGGAGAGTCTTGTGCTGGGCGTCTCGTTGTCTGTGGCGTCCACGGTGGTGCTCCTGCGGGCTTTGGAGGAACGCAAGCTGACAAAGACCGAGGAGGGGAGACTGTGCGTCGGCTGGCTTGTGGTTGAGGACGTGGCGATCGTTTTGGCGATCGTGCTCCTGCCCACGCTGGTGGCCATCGGCGATGGCGGCCAGGTCTCCCCGGACGCCGCCCTTCGCCTGGTGGAGACGCTGCTGAAGATCGCGGCATTTGTCGCTTTGATGCTTGTCGTGGGGGCTCGGGTGTTCCCCTGGCTGATCGTTCAGGTCGCGCATACGAAATCGCGCGAGCTTTTGTCCCTTGGCACGATCGCCTTGGCTCTGGGCGTCGCCTATGCGGCCTACGCCCTGTTCGACGCCTCCTTCGCTCTCGGCGCATTCCTGGCGGGCATCATGCTCAACGGCACCAGGTTCACGCACAAGATCGCCGAAGACAGCCAGCCTATGCGCGACACTTTTGCTGTTCTGTTTTTTGTTTCTGTGGGGATGCTGTTCAATCCTCTTGCCTTGGTCGAACAGCCTCTCGCGATAGCGGCGGTTGTGGGCGTCGTGGTGCTGGGCAAGGGTCTGGCGGCTCTCGCCATCGCTGCGCTGTTCAGGCTGCCGCTCAAAACCGGGCTCCTGGTCGCTGCAGCCTTGGCCCAGATCGGCGAATTTTCATTTGTGTTGGCGGGGCTGGGCCGTCTTCTGGGCGTAGTGAGCGAGCAGACTTACAATCTGATCCTAGCAGCGGCGTTGTTGTCGATCGCGCTCAATCCGCTGCTCTTCGGCGCGGTGGAGCGCTGGGCCAGACGGGCGGCGTCGGCGTGAAGCGGGACCGCGCGGAACGCCTCCGCGGTCCGAGGCGCGGCCTTCAGGAACAGACGCCCTGAACACGATCCGCCACGGCCGAAAGGCGCGGATCAAGAGATTGAGGGCAAGCGAGGGTCGCGTCTCTCCCTGGCGAGGCGTCGGCCTTGCCGATCATTGCGCAGCAGCGCGCGCAGCGCCGGAAGCCGAGCCGCCGGAAGCCGAAAGAAGGAAGTGGGCGCCAATCCGGGGGTGCGATCAATCCATCTGACGATGCTCGCTTCGAAGCAGCCGCTGAGCCGACGCAGACGCCGCCGCCGCTGCCGCCCACGAGGGCCTGTGTCCCCGAGGGTCGCCTCTGTCCGTTTCTCGGCCCTTGTGCAGCGCCCCCTTTTCCCGCCCCCTTTTCCCGCCCCCTTTTCCCGCCCTTGACGCGGGCTCCCCTTTGGCCGATAGCCGCGCTTTCCTCAGAAGCGCCTTGCTTTTGAGGCCAAGCGCATCTGGAGCATCCGATGAGCGTCGCGCCTTCGCCGATCCTTCCTGTCTACTCCCCGCCCGATGTCGTGTTTGAACGCGGCGAAGGCGTGTGGCTGACGGCGCGGGACGGGCGACGCTATCTCGATTTCATCGCTGGGATTGCTGTGAACGCGCTGGGACACGCCCATCCCAAGCTGGTTGAGGCGCTGGCGGCCCAGGCGAGCAAGTTGTGGCACGTGTCCAACATGTTTCGTGTGGCGGGCCAAGAGGAGCTCGCCCAACGCTATATCGACACGAGCTTCGCCGATTATGTGTTTTTCACCAATTCCGGCACCGAAGCGGTGGAAGGCGCCCTCAAAACCGCCCGCAAGCACCACAGCGCCAACGGCGACCTGGACCGCATTGAGATCATCGGCTTCCAAGGCAGCTTTCATGGCCGGAGCTACGCCGCGATCAACGCCTCGGGCAATGCGGCCTATCTGGATGGCTTCGGCCCGCGTTTACCGGGCTTTGTCCAGGTCCCGTTCGGCGACCATGAGGCCCTGACAAAGGCCATTGGCCCGAACACCGCTGC
The DNA here is from genome assembly GCA_018971945.1 of Alphaproteobacteria bacterium. Lineage (GTDB taxonomy): Bacteria > Pseudomonadota > Alphaproteobacteria > Caulobacterales > Aquidulcibacteraceae > REEB509. The sequence continues at coordinate 19,121 of JAGWZH010000030.1, forward strand.
GGTCATCTTGGAGCCTGTGCAAGGGGAAGGCGGGGTGCGCGCTGTCCCCGATCAATGTCTGCAGGGCCTACGCAAGTTGGCCGACGAGCATGGGTTTCTGATCATTTTTGACGAGGTGCAGTGCGGCGCGTCGCGGACGGGCAAGCTTTGGGCGCATCAATGGGCGGGGGTCGAGCCCGATATCATGGCCGTAGCCAAGGGCGTTGGCGGCGGCTTCCCAATGGGGGCTTTTCTGGTGAATAAAAAGGCCGCGAACGGTATGACCCGGGGCGCCCACGGAACCACCTTTGGCGGCAATCCCTTGGCGATGGCGGTGGGTCTCGCCTGTTTTGAGGAACTCGCAAAGCCTGCATTTCTTGAACATGTGACGGCGATGTCGAACCATTTCGGCCAAGCTCTTGAGGGCCTTCGGGACCGCTATCCGGGTCTTGTGCTTGAGGCCCGCGGCAAGGGCCTGCTCCGTGGCCTTAAACTCAGCGTGGATCCAAAACCTTTGCAGGCCGCGCTCCGAGACAAGGGCTTGCTCGTGGGGGTCGCTGGCGACAACGTGCTGCGCTTCGCTCCGCCGCTCATCATCGGGTCCGAACATGTGACCCAGGCGGTCGCCATTCTTGATACGGCCTTGGCCGAAGCTATTCGTCCCCAGGCCTGACAGGCATGCGTCACTTCTTGGACATAGCCCCGCTGTCGCCGGCGGCGCTGCGGGCCATTCTGGACGAGGGCCATCGCCGGAAGGCTGCCCGCGCCGGTTTGCCGAAGGGCGCGGTCGACGCCGATGCGCCCCTGCAGGGGCGGCTTCTGGCGATGATCTTTGAGAAGGCGTCGACGCGGACCCGAGTGTCCTTCGATGTCGGCGTCCGCCAATTGGGGGGAGGGGCGCTGGTCATGAGCGCTGGCGAGACCCAACTCGGGCGCGGCGAGACTGTGCAGGACACCGCGCGGGTTCTGTCGCGGATGGTGGACGCGGTCATGATCCGCGCCCGCCGACACCAGGATGTGACGGCTTTCGCCGCCGCCTCCGCGATCCCGGTGATCAACGGGCTCACAGACTTGTCCCACCCCTGTCAAATTCTGGCCGACCTGATGGCTGTCGAAGAGCGCCTGGGTCCTGTGTCTGGAAAGAGGGTGGCTTGGGTGGGGGATGGAAACAATGTCTGCGCCAGTTACATTGAGGCCGCGGCGGCCTTTGGGTTTTCCCTGACCATCGCCGCGCCGCCCGCCTATAGGCCGAGAGCGCAGGTGCTTCAGGCCGCGGTCGCGGCCGGCGCTGAGATTTGCATCGTAGACACGGCTGCGGACGCGGTGAATGGCGCCGATGTCGTGGTCACCGACACCTGGGTGTCGATGGGCGACAACGACAAGGACGCCCGCATGGCGGCGTTCCCCGTCTTTCAGGTGAATGAAGATCTGATGCGCGGGGCGGCCCCCCATGCCCAGTTCCTGCACTGTCTTCCCGCCCATCGGGGGGAAGAAGCCACCGATGCGGTCCTGGATGGACCTCAAAGCGCTGTGTGGGATGCCGCTGAAAACCGGATCCACGCTCAAAAGGCGGTGATGCTCTGGTGCTTTGGGCTCGTCGGGCCGTGAGCGAAGACGCTCTGTTCGCCTTCCAGGTGGAGGGGGCGCCTGTCCGCGGGCGGCTTGTGCGGCTTTCCCCCAAGATCGTCGATGCGATCCTGCAACGCCATGCCTATCCTCGGCCTGTGGCGCTTGTGTTGGGCGAGGCGATCGCCTTGGCGGCTTTGTTGGGGGGCCTCGCGAAATCAGCCCAAAAAATCACCCTTCAGGCCGAAGGCGACGGTCCTTGCGGTCTGCTGGTGGCGGAGTGGCGCCAGGACGGCTCGCTCCGGGCTTATGCGCGTTTAGCTCCCGACGGCGCGAAAAGGATCGGCGACCAGTCCCGCATGATCCCGCGCGCGCTTCTTGGTCAAGGCGCCTTGGCCGTGACCCTCGATCTGGGCCCAGGCGCGGATCGGCTCCAGGGTTTCGCGCCATTGGAAGGCGATGAGCTGGCGGCATGCGCGGAGATTTTTTTCGAACGGAGCGAGCAGACGCCGACGCGGGTGCGCTTGGCTTGTGTTGAGGACATTGGTGCGGGCGGTTCCGCGTGGCGGGCGGGTGGAGCCCTGATCCAGCGGGTTGCGGGCGATGACGCGCGCGGTTTCACTGACGATGACTGGGAGCGGGCGCAGTATCTGTTCGCGACCCTCCAAGACGCCGAATTGGTCGATCCTCTGCTCAAAGCCGAAGAGCTGATCTTCCGTCTTTTTCATGAAGAAGGGGTGCGCATGACCCCAGGCCAAGCTTTGGCGGACCGCTGCACCTGCGACGTTCAACGTCTTGCCGCTGTGCTGTCGCGCTATGATGCGCGGGAATTGGACGATTTTGTTGAAGCCGATGGTCTTATCCACGCGCGCTGCGAGTTCTGCGCCCGCGATTACAAACTGAGCCCGCAAGAGATCACAGGATAGGGCGTGAAAGCTTGGCCGCCAAAGGACTGCGTCGCGTGAGCGCGCGTGTGTCTCTTGGACGCCGAAGACGGCGTTCCGCTGCAACGCGCCTGAGATAGCGAACAAACTCATGGCCTCTGGCGGCGGACTTCGCCCTGTCTGGTCCGCGCTGATGAGGGACTTCAGCCGGATGGCGCAAGCCGCGCCCGCGACTGGTGTCCTTGACGACAGGGGCGCTTCGAGGCGGGGCGCGCGCGATCAAGAAATCGGGGAACCGAAAGCATCGAGGACGAGAAAAGCGGCTCCAAGCGGATTGGACGCCGCCAGGGCGCTCCAGTCCGTCGGAGGGTGGCGCGCCGAAACCTGAACGGTCAGACAATCGGAGCGTTGAACATCTGGCCCCGTATTAAGCGGGCCGGGGGGGAACCATACTGCAGAACCGTGTCGTGATAGCGTTTCAAGGAAAAGCCTGCTCCCCAGAGGCGGCGGGCTTCCTCGCGCAGAGCGAAGTGCTCGCGCCAGCCGACGAAATATGTGGGCAATTGCGCCGAGGTCACCTGGGCGCGGATCCACTTGCCTGCGGCTTCGCGCTCCTCTTGGAAAGCATCCATGGTCATGAACCGCATGGCGTCTGCGCGATCGAGGTCGCCAGCGTGGACGCGTCCGTCGATCACGGCGTTGGCAATGACCCGGAGCGCCCATTTTTTGTTCACGAGCGCCCGCAAAGGGTCTCCGCCAAAATAGCCCTCCTCCCCCATCATGTCCTGGGCGTAGCAGGCCCAGCCCTCGACAAAGGTCCCCGAAGACAGCACCGCCCGAAGCGTCGAGGGGAAGCGGTTGGCGTGCCATATCTGCACATAGTGCCCCGGCATGGCCTCATGCACAGTGAGCTCGTGCAGCGAGCGGCGATTATACTCTTTAAGATAGGAGTCCGACTGCTCCTCGCTCCAGGCCGCGGGGATCGGGCTGATGGCGTAGAAAGTGGGGAGACCACGGTCGAGCGGACCCGGAGAGTCGCAATAAGCCACCGCCACCCCTTGCTGAAACACCGGCATTTCGATCACTTCGACGGGGGCGTCAGGCAGAGTGATCAGATCGCGCGCGCGGACGAAGGCGGTGCTCTCTTCAAGGGTCCGGCGCGCCTCCGCCATCACCTGGTCCCGGGTCGGGCGGTCCGCGGCGGCGACGTCCAAAGCCGCAGCGATCGCTGCGCGCGCCTGCTCGGGTGAAGGCGTGGCGGGCGTCGGCGGCCCGCCGCTGCGCCCCGACCAATAGGCTGCGGCGATCTCGTACATGTCGGCCTTTGTGCGCGCCAAAGCCTCCAAGGCGTCCCGGGCGATATCGTCCCGGCTCATGGACGAATTCAAGGTCCGGGCGAGCTTGCTCTCATAGAGGCGCGCGCCAAGGCGGAACGATCCCCGGGCGTTTGGCAGCAGGGTTTCCTCCAGCCAGCGCTGGTGGGTCAAAATCGCCTCTTTCGCCGTTTCCGCCGCGGCCTGCAGGCGCGCCCGATCCGCTGGTCCCAAAGCCTCCGCTCCTGGCAGGATCATGGCGTCGATGAGGCCGATCGCGCCTGGGTTTTGCCGGATCGCGGTTTCTGCATGCGGTTGGGGGGTGCGTTCCGGGTCGAGGCTCTCCCGCGCTTGGCGCAACAGCCGTGGCAAGTGTTCCATACGGCCCGCAGCAGCGTTCAGGCGTTCGGGCAGGGGAGCGAAGTCCCGCGCCGTCAGGCTGTAGAGCGCACCGCCCGCCAGGCTTGTGTACAGCAAGGGGTCCCAGGCCCAGGACTGTGCTTCCTCATCGTGCCAGTTTTGCAGCGACAGCTCGTTCGACAGCATGGCGGCGTCGACCTGGTTCGCCGCAGACAGCGCCTCTCGCGGGATCGCCGCCAGCGCGCGCTCGGCGGCCCGGCGAGCGGTTCGGCGCGCGTTTCGACCAGCCTCGCCGAGATCGTCAAGCTCCGCATCGAAGCGGTGATCACCCAAGGACGTGGCGCCGATCGGGTTATGCCTCAAGGTGTCTTCAAGCCATTGCGCGCCGAGCCCATGAAAGGCGGCGTCCGCCGACCCAGTCGGGGGCGGGCTGGTCGCGCAGCCCGCGAGTGGGGCGAGGGCGGCGGATCCGAGGAGCGAGAGCGTTTGTCGGCGGTTAAGAGACATGGACCACACCTCCCTGCAGTCTCGCCACCTTGCGGCCAAGAGCGCTTTTCGACAAGGAAGACGCGATGAAGATTCTCTTGATTGGATCGGGTGGGCGCGAACACGCTTTGGCTTGGGCTTTGGCGCGAAGCCCGACGATCAGCGAGCTGGTGTGCGCGCCCGGCAATCCCGGCATGGCGGCGTTGGGCCGATGCGTGCCGGTGAAGAGCGACGATGCGGCAGGCTTGGCTCTGCTTGCGGTGCGCGAGCGGGTGGATCTTGTCGTGGTGGGTCCGGAGGCGCCCCTTGCGGCCGGGATCGCCGACAAACTCAAAGCTGTGGGGATCGCGTGCTTTGGGCCGAGCGCGGCGGCCGCGGAACTTGAAAGCAGCAAGGCCTTTACGAAAGATTTTTGCCGGCGCCATGCGATTCCGACGGCGGACTACAAAATCTTCACCGACCTGATCCGCGCCAAAGCCTATCTCGGCTCTCGCGAGCCGCCCTTTGTGATCAAGGCCGACGGCTTGGCCGCGGGAAAAGGGGTGGTCATCGCCGCCACCCGCAGCGAGGCCGACGCCGCCATCGACGAGGCCTTGTTTTACAAGAAATTCGGTTCTGCTGGGGAAACCATCGTCATCGAAGATTTTCTTCCCGGCGAGGAAGCGAGCTTCTTCGCCCTAAGCGATGGCAAGACCGCATTGCCCCTGATCGCCGCGCAAGACCACAAGCGCGCTTATGACGGCGACAAGGGCCCCAACACGGGCGGCATGGGCGCCTATTCGCCGGCGAAGATATTCACGCAGGCGGTCCAGACCGCGACCATGGCGCAGATCGTTGAGCCGACCATTGCCGGCATGGCGGCGGAGGGACGTCCCTTTGCGGGCGCCTTGTTCGCGGGCCTGATGATCAGTCCTGACGGTCCAAAGCTGATCGAGCACAACGCCCGCTTCGGCGACCCCGAGTGCCAGACCCTGGTGCGCCGCGTGCAGACTGATTGGGCGGCCCTGCTTTTTGCGGCGGCGACGGGCAGGCTGCACGAAGCGCCTGCGCCGGCGATCGATCCGCGCCCGTGCGTGGCGGTGGTGATGGCTGCGCAGGGCTACCCTGAAACCCCGCTCACCGGCTCTATCATCCGCGGGGTCGGACAAGCGCAAGCCTTGGAAGGCGTGGAGGTGTTTCAAGGCGGGACCCGGATCGATGAGGACGGCCTTTTGCGAGCGGCTGGGGGCCGCGTGCTGACTGTGACCGCCATGGCCGACACCCTCGCCGCGGCGGTGCAGCGCGCCTACGAAGCGGTCGATCTCATTGATTGGCCAGGCGGCTTCTGTCGCCGCGATATTGGCTGGCGGGCGCTTTAAGGACCTCCGGCCGGCGTCGTCCTGTTGTGGCGGCGCGCCGAACAGCGCTTTCGCCCAAAGGGTCTGACAAAACGCCCTAAAAGGCGTTTGGCGAGTTCTTGGCGACGGCGGCGCGGCTTCCGCCAGATGGGGTGATGGGCCCGAATCTAAATCCAGGATGGGCCATGCTGCGAGGGTTTGGGCGGCTTGTCCCGCGGGCCGGAATTGGCCAGTGTGGGCGCGATGGCAACGGAGAGGCGGCTTTCGATGACGGAGCCCAGCGCGCAGGACACATTTTCCGGCACAAAACCGGTGGAGGAGAAGCACCGTTTTGACGAAGCTGCATTAGGGGCCTGGATGGCGGCCAATGTGGACGGTTTCGATGGGCCGATGGAGGTGCGCCAATTCAAAGGCGGGCAGTCCAATCCAACCTATCAGCTTGTCACGCCGCGCCAGACTTATGTGTTACGGCGCAAACCGCCAGGCAAGCTCTTGGCTTCCGCCCATGCGGTGGACCGTGAGTTTCGGGTGATATCGGCTCTTTATCCCACGGGCTTTCCCGTGGCGCGCCCTTTTGGACTTTGCGACGACGAGAGCGTTCTGGGCACGATCTTTTACATCATGGCGCATGTCGAAGGCAGGATCATCTGGGATGGCGCGATCCCCGGGGCTGCGCCTGCGGATCGGCGGGCGATCTATGAAGCGCAAGTCGAGACGCTGGCGCGGCTGCACACCACCGACGTCGCGGCGGTCGGGTTGCAGGACTATGGCAGGCCGGGCAATTATTTCGCGCGGCAAATTCATCGCTGGTCGAAGCAGTATCGCGACAGCGAGACCCAATCTCTGCCCAGCATGGACCGCCTGATGGACTGGCTTCCGGCCACGGCGCCTGATGACGACCAGACCAGCATCGTGCACGGGGACTATCGGCTGGACAATATGATCCTTTATCCTGACCGTCACAGGGTGGCGGCGGTTTTGGACTGGGAGCTGTCCACGCTTGGCAACCCGCTCGCGGATTTCACCTATCTGATGATGAATTGGGTGATGCCGCAGGAGGGCGGCCGATCGGGTCTTGCGGGTCTCGATCTTGAAGCTCTCGGCATTCCCAGCATCGATGCGTGCGTCGCGCAATATTGCGCTCTCACCGGCCGATCCGGATTGCCCAACATGAATTGGTATTTCGCCTATAATTTGTTCCGCCTGGCCGCAATTTGCCAAGGCATTGCCGGACGCGTTCGAGACGGGACCGCGTCCTCGCCACAGGCCGCCGCCATGGGCGCCCGCGTCCCGCTTCTGGCTGAGAGCGCCATGCAGTTCGCTCGACAGGCCGGGCTCTGAGCGCGACGCAAAGGGGGTGACGCGCGCAGAAAAGCCGCCTACACAGCGCGCCGCAAACACCTACTAAGAGGACTGAGGGTGGTGAACGACAAGAAGAAGCGGCGGAGGCGGACCGAAGGCTTTGCGACGGCTCTCGCGTGTTTGGCGGCTCTGAGCGCCGTGGGGGTCGCCGTGCCTTTGGCGATCCTGAGCGGGGGCCTGACCTCGCCGCCGCCATCATCGCGTTTCATCGTTCCTGCTTGGGTCGCAGAGGTGGAAGCGCGGCTGCAGCGTCGCGGATTCGAAGGGCTGACGCTGAGCTATGCAGGACGCATCCTGACGGCGAACGGGCAAGCGGCGGGTCGAGGGGCGGCTGGGAGCGCCTTTGCGGCGGTGAAAGCGGCGCTGGCTGCGCAGCCCGAGGCGCGAGACGGTTTCGACATTCTGGTGAACAACATCGCCGTCGACGGCGAAGCCGCGGTCGGCGCCGCGTTCGCCCGATTGACCGCTGTCCCTGACGTCCCCGCCTGCCAACAGGCCTTCCTTGACACTCTGGCGGGTCGGCTGGTGGGTTTTGAGGTAGGGTCGGCTCGGATCAACGCTGACAGCGCCGAGCTTCTGGACGCTCTCGCCGCCGTCGCCAAGCGCTGCGAGGCCCATCGCATCGAAATCGCTGGTCATACCGATCTGTCGGGATCACCCTCCCGCAATCTGCTTCTGAGCGAGGACCGAGCGACAGCCGTTCGCGATTATTTCATGCAGCGCGGCGTCTCCGTCTCAAGCCTGAGCGCTGCCGGCTATGGCGACACCAGGCCCTTGGCCCCGGAGCGCACCCCGGCGGCGGACGCGCGCAATCGACGCATCGAGTTCACTGTCCGCGGGCTTTGACCCTCTGAGCGCCATGACGCGGCAAAGGCTAAAAGCCTTGACCCAAGAGCGAGAGAGGGAAATCGTCTGGCAAGGCGAAGGGTTTGGAAGGGTCAAGGCGATGCGGATAGGGATAGCGGCGGCCGCCTTGGCGGTGGGATCGGCAGCGATTTGGGCGAATGGACTGGCTGTCGCGCAAGACGCGCCCGCGGTGGAGACGCCCGCTGTTCAGACAGTGGTGCACGCGGGACGGCTTTTGGCCGATCCTGCGACGGGGCGGGTTCTCACAAACCAGAGCCTTCCGATTGACGCCGCTGGCCGCATTATCGCCGTCGAGGCCGGATTTGCCTCTCCGGAAGGCGCTGAGGTCATCGACCAAAGCACCCGCTTTGTCCTGCCGGGTTTGATCGACAGCCATGTCCATATTTTGACGGAGTCTTCGCCCTCTGGCCGTCTCGAAAGCGTCACCCGTTCGACATCCTTCGCCGCTCTTCGCGGCGTCCATTACGCCGAGCGCACATTGGCTGCGGGTTTTACCACGGTGGTGGATTTGGGCGGGGAACAAGAAGCGATATTCGCCCTCCGCGACGCCATTGCGCAAGGCCTTGTGGATGGTCCCAGGATCATCGCCGCGGGCCGTTCGATCTCGCCCCATGGCGGTCATGGGGACGCCCAGGGCTTTCGCCCAGAGGTGATGGCGGTCATGCGCTCGCCGTCCGCCTGCTCGGGCGCGGATGATTGTCGCCGCGCTGTCCGTGATGCGGTTCAAGCCGGGGCCGATGTGATCAAGATCGCGGCGACAGGCGGGGTTTTGTCCGACACCGCCGCGGGCCTTGGCCAACAACTCTCTGACGCGGAGCTCGAGGCGATTGTCGACGCCGCCCATTCCATGGGCCGCCGGGTTGTCGCGCACGCCCATGGCGTTGAGGGGATCAATGCAGCGTTGCGCGCCGGGGTCGACGGCATCGAGCACGGCACTTATCTCGACGACGAAAGCATCCGTCTCTTCCGCCGCAATGGGGCCTATCTCGTCCCTACAGTGTTGGCGGGCGTGACGGTCTACGAACGCGCCCAGATCCCTGGTGCGCTGACCCCGGCGCAGCGGCTGAAAGCTTTGGAAGTGGGCCCGCTGATGGTGGATATGCTCCGTCGCGCTCATGCGGGCGGGGTGCAGGTCGCTTTTGGCACCGATAGCGGCGTTTCCGCCCATGGCGACAATGCGAGAGAGTTTGAATTGATGGTGGAAGCGGGCTTCACTCCCATGCAAGCCATTCAGGCCGCCACGGTGAACGCTGCGGCCCATCTCGGTATGGAGGATCGCTTGGGTCGTCTGGCCCCGGGCTATGCAGCCGACATGATTGCGGTCGATGGGGATCCTCGCGAGGATATCGCTCAGCTGCGCGCTGTGCGTTGGGTCATGGCGCGCGGCGAGGCGGTGGATCGGGATTGACGCGAGGGTTATAAGCAAAGCCGACAGGCGCTGCTTGCGGATTGGTCAGGTTGGGCTGCCGACGGAGCGGGGCGGAGCGGAGGCCTCCCGATCAGGGGGGACTGGCGGGCATGGACCTGCCCCTTCCCATCGCTTCGATACCCACGCTATCGACGCCGCGGCGGCTGCAGTCCCTGTGACCGGCTAGGCGGCCTCGCTTTTGCGCCAAACATCGCCAAGAGCGGCAGTCTCTCGTCGCCGACATCGACCATGCATCGTAAGCGAGCGCGCGCTCACGGGGCGCGCTCAACCGAAGCAATCACGAAAGGCGTCAGCTCGTCGCCCTCCAGCCGGTCCTGCAAATCGGGCGACGGCAAAAGGCCTGATCGCGGTCACAGGAAACGAAAGCCGCCGCGCCCAAACCAAGCGTTGACATGCGCACAAGTCCGCCAGGCTGGACGTGGCGCGCCCTCGACGCGCCCGGGTCTCGTATGCCGGCCTTGATAGCGCCAACCCCCAAGCCCGAGCCAAGAATAACAGGGGCCAGGGGGAGCGGGCGGCGTCTTGATCTTCGGCGTCGAAGGGGTGAGGGGCACGCCAGTTTGCGGCGTACTCGGAGAGATCATTCTCCATGTTCGCCAGCGGCGCGGCGTCTGAGGCCTCAAGCGGCTGCCGATCGGGATCTTGGATGTCCGCGCCCTTATCGCGGCTTTTGAACAGGCTGTGGCGGAGCTGCACGAGCCGGCGCGCGCAGGGCCCGAGGTTCGACAAATTGGCCTCGATCCTTGGTCTTTCTTTGCGCGCGACAGCGCCGGGGCGATCTGACCCTGTTTAAGGATCGTCCCGTTCTCCGAAATCGGTCGCTTGATCGGCTTCACCGGCTTGGAAGCCTTGTCGCCAAGGTTCAGGCGGATCTTGGTCATCAGGACGCGCTTCCGATCTTGCTGAAGGCAGGCCGAGAGCGGGAGGCGGGCGGGCGGAGAACAGGCGGGCGGAGTTAAACACCGCCTCAAGGGCGCGGGCGAGGTCCGGTTCCAGACCGGGCTGGGTCAGGCCAAACGCCACCAGGACTCGCCCTGCTTGCGCGGTCTGGGCCATAATCATGCCGCGCGAAAGCGGACCAGCCCCAGAGACCAGAAACGCATTGGTCACCCGTTCACCGTCCTGGGTTGGAAGCGATAACGGGGCCAACTCCGCGCCAGCGAGATTGATGGGCTGCCGCGTTTGTTCAGAAAGATTGCTCAGAGCGCCCTGCTGAATTGAAACCGAGATGAGGCTAAGCCCATCGGGACCGAGAAAGACGATCTGCTCGCCGTCCGGCGCCTGAAGCTTCCATCCAGAGGGCGGGGTCAGACTGAATCCTTCGGCGAAGGCCGGA
>JAGWZH010000153.1 GCA_018971945.1 Alphaproteobacteria bacterium
CCACGATGAAGAGCGCCGGGGAATAAAACCACATGATCACAAGGAAGATCAGGGTGAAGAAGAGATCGATGACGAGGGTGACGGCGGACGACGTCAAAAACTCGCGCACCGTTTCCAGTTCGCGCACCCGAGCGACCGTGTCCCCGACGCGACGGCTCTCGAAATAAGCGAGAGGCAGGCTTAACACGTGGCGATAGAGCTTCGCGCCAAGCTCCACATCCACCCGGCTTGTGGTGTGAGTGAAAAGCCAGGCGCGCAAGCCCCCCAACACCGTCTCGAACGTGATGACAGCGCCGAGGCCGATCGCGAGGACGTGCAGGGTTGTGAGCCCTTGGTGGACCAGAACCCGATCGATCACGACCTGGAAAAAGAGCGGCGTCGCCAAGGCGAAAAGCTGCAGGAGGACTGTCTGAAATTTCGTGTTTCGGCTGGGATGATGCGAGAAGGAGTATCGCATGCCCAGACGCAAAGCCCCCTCGATCCCGGACGCGATTTTGGACCAGTTGTTGGCCGGCGCGGAGGCCAGGACCGCCTTTGAGAAGGATGGTCTTCTCGACGCCCTGAAGAAGGCCCTGGCGGAGCGGGCCCTCAACGCGGAGATGGACCACCATCTCGACAGCGGTGAGCCTGACGGGCGCGGCAACGCCCGCAACGGCTATGGCGCCAAGACGGTGCTGACCGACACGGCCAAGTTCGAAATCGCCGTTCCCCGAGATCGGCTTTCGACCTTCGACCCCCAGCTGATCGCCAAATATCAGCGCCGGTTCCCAGGCTTCGATGACAAGATCATCTCCATGTACGCCCGCGGGATGAGCACCCGCGACATCCAGGGCCATGTCCGAGACCTCTATGGGATCGAGGTCTCGCCCGACCTTGTCTCGGCGGTGACGGACGCGGTTCTGGACGAGATTGTGGAGTGGCAAAACCGCCCCCTCGATGCTCTGTACCCGGTCATTTTCTTTGATGCGATCCGGGTCAAGGTGCGCGATGAAGGCACGGTGCGTAACAAAGCGCTCTATGTCGCCCTTGGGATCCGGCCCGATGGGGTGAAGGAGATCCTCGGGCTGTGGATGGAGCAAACCGAGGGGGCGAAATTCTGGCTTCGGGTCATGAACGAGCTCAAACACCGCGGCGTCGAGGACGTGCTGATCGCCGTCGTCGACGGCCTGAAGGGCTTTCCCGACGCCATCACCGCCACCTTTCCGAAGGCCCAAGTCCAGACCTGCATCGTCCACCTGATCCGCAATTCCCTGGCCTTTGTGCCGTACAAGGATCGACGGGCCGTGGCGGCGGCGCTGAAGGCCATTTACCGCGCCGCCAACGCTGAAGCGGGCGCGGCCGAACTGGACGCCTTCATCGAAGGTGTCTGGGGCAGGAAGTATCCTGCGATCGGACAATCCTGGAAGCGCGCCTGGCCGGAGGTGATCCCCTTCTTCGCCTTCCCTGACGAGGTCCGCCGGCTCATCTACACGACCAACGCAATCGAGAGCCTGAACGCCAAAATCCGCCGCGCCGTGCGCACCAGGGGACACTTCCCAAGCGATGAAAGCGCCATGAAGCTCGTCTTCCTGGTCTTGCGCCTGGTCGCCGAAAAGTGGAGGATGCCTGCCAGGGAATGGATGGCTGCGAAGGCGCAATTCGCCATCGTCTTCGAAGACCGCTTCACCCCTCAGTGATCAACCGCCCCGCCGGTACACGGAATTCCTGATAGTCTCGCTGCAGGACAAAGGAGGCGATGAGGACATCCCGCAACAAATGGCGGTAGCGCCACAACGCAGGGATGAACCAGGAGACATCAAAGGCTTCGGCGCCGAAACCAAGCCCGGCGCGCGTGGTGATGAAAACCGCCTCACCATCCCAATCCACGGCTAAATCCACGATCGGGACCATCACGGCGCCATCGCCGATCCGCTGGATCAGGACCTGATCGTCCCGGACACCACCGACGATGAAGAAGTCGCCGCGCCGATCCCGGGCGATCAATGGCGTGGGCGCCGTCGCCAGCCGGTCCAACCTGACACGGGTGAGCTTAGCCCGCGCGCCAAGACGTTTTGCGAGGCGGACCAAGTCCGCAGAAGTCGCGGCCCCTTCCCCGCCCAAGTCGTGGCGGAGCTGGGCAGGATCGGCAGCGACCTGATGGAAGCCAAGCACAAGGGCAAGGCAAACCAGTCCAGGATCAATTTCCTTGTCGCCGGATGAGTTGTCTGCATCCATGCCGCATCCCCCCGCGTCGCCCTTGAGCCTTAGCCCAGACAGCTTGGCGGTAAACAGTCCCGCTCACCTGATAGGGGAACATGATCGAAGGCGCACCCCTCACCCCCGGCCAGTCGCCTCCACCACCCGCCGCAGCATGGCTTCCACATCGCGGGCCGCTGCCGCTTTGAGCATCGGCGACAAGTCGCGGACGGGAAGCCGTTCGCAAATCAGTTGGGCCAGCGCAGCGACGAGTTCTTGCGTCAAGGCGAAGTCCCGCCCGGTCGCCTTGCGATGGGCGGCGAGGGAGGCCTCAAGGCGGTTCAGGCGATCCTCCACGTCGAGTTCCGCCCGCCGGGCGCCACGGGCCAGCGCCCGGAACGCCGCCTGGCTGACGCTCAAGCCCTCCTTGGCGGCTTCCCGTTTGATTGCGGCCAGGACCGGCCCTTTCGGCAGGGTGATGGTCATCCGGGTGCTGACGGGTTTGCCGGCAGGGCTTGGTTGGTCAGCCCCGCGTTGCATTCTGGAAGCTTTCTCGGATTTAGTGCGCGCGCGACCGGCGTTCCGCGCTTTGCCTCCGTCATGACTGGCAGCCCCGCCGCTTCCGGGGGAAAACTCGTCGATGCCGATTTCGTCCGATTTGGCCAGATTTGATCCGACGAACCCGACCCCCTCAGGCCGTCCGTCAGCGGAGCATCGCGGGTCCTCACCTACACTATCAGACCAGGACCGACTGGGGCCAACGCCCGGATCGCGCGGTATGGACTCCTGCGCCCTTTCCGGATCGCCGCCGCTGCTCTCGTCCGGCGGCACACGCAGTCGCGGCAATCGCGGCTCTTCGGCGTAGAGGCCTGCAAACAAATCCGGATGCGGCGGCGCGCGGCTCATATCTTCTCTTCCCCTCCGTGGCTCAGGCGGAAGGCGGAGGGCGGCCGGCGGAGGCGGGGCTCACCCGATAAGCCCCCGCCGACGGCGGTCGTCCTACGCCGGGATAACTGCGCCCTCATATGTCCAACCCCAAGCCGCGATCGAGGCCGTGATCCAGGACCTGGATCAGGTCTTTCGAGGGGTTCATCTCGATGGCTTGACCGATGCCGATTTGAGGGACTTTGCTCACTTCGCCATAAACAAGACCGGCCCCGCGCTCGGCGACGGCGAAGAGGCCTGACTGGGTCCGCACCGTTCCGAGATAATGGCCCTCCCGCGCGAACAGCGCCTCGGTCTGGTAGGCGTCGTCACGCCCGAGCTGCTCTTCGATCGAAAGCCGGATGTCGGCCTCCCGCAGTTTCGTCCAACCGGCATCGGTCAATTCGGTCCCGTGCTCAGTCTCTACAGCCAGGCCGGCCTCCTTGAGAAACGCGGCGCGGCTTTCGATTTGTCCCTCGGTTTTGGCGTCAAAGAGCGGCGGGCTTAGCCCGTCAGCCCGATCGCTAGCGCGCCACATCAGAAGCGCATCGGTCGAGGTCAGGCGCTCAGTTTCGATATCCCGAGAGGGATCCCCCAAGGGATAGACCCCCAAGCCCCGCTCGCTCGCCTCAGCAATGACAAGCGATCCTTTCGCGACGCTACGCGCGGCCCCTAACAATAGCCGCTCCACGCCATCGCGATCCTCAACCACCAAGCCCTCCCGGCTGGCCTCGACCACGCGTCCCGCCACCAGACCCTCTCGGACGAGCTCGACGGGCGCGCGGGTCTTGGCCATCCGGGCATGCAGGGTTCGGAGCACGTCCTGCTCGCGGGACAGACTTTCAAGGCTTTGGGCGAAGCCCTTGGCGAGCCGCCAGTCTCGGCCGTCCTTGGCGGCAAGCCCTAAGCCCTCCAAATGCTGCAGCCGCCCCCGCAGCAGGGCGCCAGTGGTGTGCCTGTCATCGATGAAGTCGGCGGGGACGCGGCCCTCAACGAGGCTCTTCTCCAGATGCCGATCAAGGCCCGTGACGCGGTCGGCCGTCACCTCTTTCCGGAGGCGCTCCTCGGCTTGGTCGCGGGACACCTCACCCAGCTCCTGGGTTGCCCGCTCCTCGGCGCGCGCGCGAAAGCCCCGGGCCATGTAGTCCTTCGGGATCATCAGGGCGCGACCGTCTGCGCGGGCGCCCCGCACCAGGACATGGGCGTGGGGTTGATCGGTGTCGAAGTGGTTGACGGCGATCCAATCAAGCCCAGGCTCACGGAGATCCGTGGCGACTTCATCCATCAGGCCGCGGACATAGCCCCTGAAGTCCTGAAGCTTGTCGCCATGCTCAGGACTGATGATGAAGCGGAAATGATGCCGGTCCTCGGCCCAGTCCCGGACATGGGCCTTGGCGTCGAGGCCTTCGCCGTCGCGGTCGTAGAATTCGCCCCGCTCCGGGCCGTCCCGTCCCTCGCGACCGAGATAGACGACATGGGCGCGCAGCGCGCCGCCGCCTCCGCCGCCGCCAAAACCCCGGGCGCCATGCTTGGCGACATGGGCTTTCACGATCACCCGTTGGCGGGTGTTGGGGCGCAGCTCCGGCTTGGGGCCCTTCCCAGACCCTGAGCCAAAGCTCGCCTGCCGGGAGAACCCGCCGGACCGGGCCAGACCCTGCAGCAAGCGGCTGCGGACCGAGCCGCCGGGCGACGCCCCGCCTCTCGCGGCAAGCCGTCCCCGGACGCCATCCTCGTCGCGATCGGCCGCGCCTTTCGCCTCCGCCAAGATGCGTCCGAAAATCCCGTCCCTCGCCGCCACGATCGCACCTTTGTTTGAAACATGCGTGATCAACAGCAATGATGCAGATCGATGCAGCTCTTGGTCAACACGGGACACCCACAAAGCGTGATGAATAAGGGATTGATCGTGGTTAGGGCCGCGCCTTTATCTTGCCCTCACTCACGCATTTTGAAATACTTTTCCATACCCATGGTATTTCTGCGATTCTGCGCTTCCTCACCCGCGATCGATGCAACTTTTATCTTATTGCCTACGATAGAAGACGACAGAACCCGATCAAGCCCGACGATGGCGGTGAAGGCGCGGATCGGGAATGAAGCGTCGGGCACCTTACCCCAGATTTGGGACAATCGGATTGGCGCGCCCGCTTTGGAGACGGCATTTCAAGACCGGACCCAAGACGGCTCTCTTCGCCTCGCTGCGGCCGGGCGTCGCAGGGCCTATCCGCAGGGATTTCTCGTGCAAGGGGAGGTTGGCCCTTCTGCCGCGATCCGCCGCAATGCGCC
>JAGWZH010000154.1 GCA_018971945.1 Alphaproteobacteria bacterium
TGCAGGCGAAGAGGAAGAATTGAGCGAGCGCCGCCGTCGCCGGGTTCGTGCTCAGGCTGGTGGCGATGCCATTGATGGACACACCCGGCGCGATTGGGGCCGTGTTCTGAAGGAACCCACAGCCTGGCGACACCGCGTTAAGGTCAGCGGTGACGTCTTTTTCGTCCATGTTGTAACGAAGGCCGACCGTCAACTCCGCCCGATCGCCGAGGGAAATGATGTTATGTGTAAAGAGCGAGGTGCTGGTTGAGTCTGTCTCCGTCACTTCGCGTTGTTGGCCCTGGCCGCTAACGGGGGCAGTGGCCCGAAGGCCGTTGCCAAAAACCGCGGCCACTGGCGCCGTCGCCGGGTTTAGGCCCAGGACCGTTCCGAAAAGGGTTGGCGTCGCGCTGGATTGCCCCGGCAGGCTCGAATAAAGCGTCAAGCAGGGATTGGTAAGCGTCCCTTGGAAATTGCCCAGGGTCGCTGGCAGAAAGCCTGCGCAAGTCGGCAATCCTAAAAGCGTCTGGTTTGCGGCCGCCAAGATGTCGGCGTACCGGGCCCCGTCGGCCCCAAAGCGGACGGTGTCGGATAGCGTGGTCACTTCGTTGGAGTAGAAGGCGCCGAGCAGCCAGTCGACCGAGCCGGCCGTGCCTTGAAGCCGGAATTCCTGGGTAAAGGTCTCGAAGGACAGGTTGTAACCGTCGCGGTAAGCCCGGTCAGATCCGTTGAAATCGATATCCTGGTTGCGCCGAGCGCTCCAATCCCGGTAAGAGGTGATGGACACGAAATTGGCGTCCCCAAAACGGGTGGTCAATTCTCCCGAAAACCCAGTCTCCTCGACAGCCTCTGCGTAGGAGCGACCGGGCGTAAAGGCCCCGCGGCGGGCTTCTGGGTTCGGTGTCGGGATGCCTTGGACGCCCCGCAAACTTCCGAGGATATTGATAGGTCCAGCAACAGCCCCGACTTTGTTGTAGACGGCCGTGCAGCATTCTTCATTGGTTTCGCTTGTGTCAGCGATAATCCGCAAGGATGTGTTTTCGCCAATATCCCAAAGCGCTTGAGCGCGCACGAACGAGCGGTCCCGGTCGTTGATGTCGCGCCCAGAATTGAGATCATGGATCGTGCCGTCGCGCGCTTGGATGTTGGCTTCCAGGCGCAAGGCAAGATTATCCGAGACTGGGCCGGTAATGCCGAGATTGGCGCGGAGGAAACCCAAATCGCCTGCCTCGAAGCGACCATAGGTCCGGCCAGAGAATTCCGGACCGGCGGTCACTACGGACAAGGCGCCCGAAGAGGTATTGCGGCCAAACAAAGTGCCTTGAGGTCCGCGCAACACTTCGATGCGTTCGACTTCTGGGAGGTCGGTCAAAGCGACGCCGGAGCGCGAGCGATAGACGCCGTCGATGAACACGCCGACAGCTGATTCAAAACCCGGATTGTCTGCGCCTGTCCCGATGCCGCGGATGGCGATGGAAGTCCCGGCGGAGTTCGATTGGCCAGTCGCTACCCGGTAGGACGCCGTCACCTGCTGCAGGTTTCGCACGTCTGTGATGCCGGATTGCTCAATTGTCTCAGCGGTGACGGCAGTCACCGCGATGGGCACGTCCTGCAGGGCCGCCGCTCGCCCGGTGGCGGTGACGACGATTTCGTCATCGTCGGCGGCCTCTTGGGCGAGAGCCGGGCTCATCATGCCCACGGCGCCGATCGCGGCGATTGAGGCCCCGCTGAACAGAATCCGCCCCAAACTCGGCTTCTTCATCATCATTCTCTCCTCCCAGCGCCCGGTTTTTTTGGATCGCACCGCGGCGTCAAAACTAGTCGTTCCCTGTTGCAGCGATCAAAATGACTTTTTGACGCCGGATCTTATTGAGGGCGGACGTCTCGTTTCAAGAAAGACGCCGAAGATACACACCCCCGCACAACACATGACAAAGCGACGCCGCGCCGCTGTCAATCACTCTCTTCCGGCCAAACAGCCCTTGATCCCCGATTGCGGCGCCTGCGCCACACGGCGGACAGGGGGTGTCAGCGTGAGGGCCACTCTGACCAGGATTGGTTAACCAGCAGTCGACGCTTTGGGCTGCCACCCGCATCGTGACAATCGCCCTTCGCCGCACCATGATGAGGCGCGGAGGGTGTGCCGCTGGCGCGGGCGAGGACGGAAAGGCGGGCGGATGAACACGGGGCGGGCTCTTGTCCTGTTTTCGGCGGGGCAGGACAGCGCGACGTGTCTGGCTTGGGCGCTGAACCGGTTCGCCTCCATCGAGACGATCGGTTTCGATTACGGCCAGCGCCATGGGGTGGAGCTCACCCAGCGCCCCGTTGTTCTGGCCGGGGTCGCCGCCATCAAACCCGCATGGAGAGAGCGTCTTGGAGCAGATCATGTCGCCGAGATGCGGGGTTTCGGCGCGCTGGCCCAAAGCGCGCTGACTGCCGGCGGCGATTTGACCGAGGCCAAACGCGGGCTCCCCGCCAGCTTTGTTCCTGGGCGCAATCTCGCCTTTTTGTCTTACGCTGCGGCCCATGCTTGGCTGCGCGAGATCGATGTGTTGGTCACGGGGGTCTGCGAGACGGATTATGCCGGTTATCCCGATTGCCGCCAGGGGACGATCGACGCCATGGCGGCAGCTCTAAGCCTTGGGTTGGATCGACCCATGACAATCGCAACTCCTTTGATGCGCCTGTCCAAAGCGGAGACCTGGGCGTTGGCTCGGCAAGAGGGCGGCGAGGCTCTTGTCTCCCTGATCCGCACCGACACCCACACTTGCTACGCAGGCGTCCGCGAGACGCTCCAGCCTTGGGGCTATGGCTGCGGCGCCTGCCCCGCTTGCATCTTGCGTCGGGCCGGCTGGGAGGCTTACGCCGCCCAGGCCGACGGGGAGGGGGCGCCAGCGTGACTTACGCGGTCAAGGAGATCTATCTCACGCTCCAGGGCGAGGGCGCCCAGACGGGCCGGGCGGCGGTGTTTTTACGCTTCGCCGGATGCAATCTATGGTCCGGTCGCGAAGAAGACCGCGCTGCGGCGGTCTGCCGGTTTTGCGACACCGATTTTGTAGGCCTCGATGGCGCCGGCGGCGGCCGTTATGGCGACGCAGCTGGTCTAGCGGCGACCGTCGCGGCCCTGTGGCCGGTCGGCGGCGGCGGACGTCCCTATGTCGTCTGCACGGGCGGGGAGCCTTTACTGCAATTGGACGAGGCGCTGATCGTCGCCTTTCACGCTCAGGGTTTTGAGGTGGCGGTGGAGACCAATGGCTCGATCAGCGCGCCTGTGGGTCTCGACTGGGTCTGCGTCAGCCCCAAGGCGGGAGCTGATCTGGTCCAAACCCGCGGGCAAGAGCTTAAGCTGGTATATCCCCAACCCGGCGCTGAGCCTTCCCGCTTCGCATCCTTGGATTTCCGCTATTTTTTCCTGCAGCCCATGGACGGACCGGCGCGCCAGGCCAATACCGAGGCAGCGATCGCTTATTGCCGCGAGCATCCGCAATGGCGTCTCAGCCTGCAGACCCATAAGTTCGCTGGCATGCCGTGAAAGCTTCGTCAGCCGATCGCTGCGTAGGCCTCAGCGACCTTGCGGGCAAAGCCCCGCATAGCGATCCGGGCGTCGCCCCAGACGGACATGCCGACGGCGTCTTCGATGTCGCGGGAGAAATGCTCGTGGGTGACCCGTGCGCGTTCGGCGCCGGCGGAGTCGCGGATCACGGCGATGAACTCCGCGCCGCCGAGGCTGATCGACTGCATGCTCAAGCCTGGCGTTTCTCGCAACTGGGTCATCGTCGGACGGTTCGGCGTCGCCCGCACAATGGTGATCTCCACCGTGACCGCGCCGTCAGCGTCGACCGCGTCTATTGCGCCGCGCCTAACCAGAGCCGCCTCGACATAGCGCATTGTCTCTCGCTGCAGATAGGCGCCTTCGCCCTCCCCAAAGATGTCTGAGAGCTGCTGCTGCAGGTCCTCAGACAGGACCGGGGTTGGCGTCACCAGGGGCGCCGCGGTCGCGAAAGCGGCGCTCGCAAAAACCATCGCCGCCGCCAGCAAAGTCTTCGCGCCGAAGGAGCGGCCTATAACAGACATCCTTGCGCCTAACACAGACGGCCTGGAGAGAGAGTCCTGCATCGATGCCTCCTGGGTGAGGTCTGGTTATATATCGCTGTTTCTGCAGAGGCGGAAGGTGTCCCGAGGCGTCCCGAGGATGTTCCGGGCGATGCCTTCAGTGCGTTGTAGCCAAAGGTTCGAGCGTGGCGGCGTTGGTCGCCGCAGCCTCTGGCCCCCGCCGAAACACGATGACCGCTTCCCCGACCCGCACCCCGAATTTCCGCACCGTGGCGTGGTTGATCAGGACCCCATCCGGCTGAAGATACATGCGGTCGTCGAAATCCACGGTCCAGGTGCGACCGCCGACTGGAAGGCGCAGGTCGTAGCGCCAAATGAGCGTATTGCCTTGAACCCGGCCCTCCGCCACCCCCTCCACGTCCGCCGCGGTCCCCTCGTAGCGGTCAGGGCCTACCGGCCGGATCGTCCAGACGCGACGTTCCGTTGGGCCGTCCGCGTAGAGGAAATGCTCATCCAGGATCAGGCGTTCGCCGTCCCAATCACCATCGATAGACACGGTGAATTGTCGTCTCAGATTCCCCGACCTGTCGCGAAAAACGCCCCAGGCCTCGGTCCGACCATCAAAATAGGCCTCGAGACGCAGCTCCGGTTGCGGAATGCCCCCAGGGGCTTCGGGTGTGGCGGTCGCACAGCTGGCTGCCGCTAAAACCCCGAGAGCGGCGCCCGCTTTCGCCCATATCCGCATGCCATGCCCCTTGCTTGTTGCCTCGATGGCTTACGCGTCAGCGGGCGAATCGGATGAGGGGATCGGGAGGGAGTGCGCAGCGAACCGAACCGAACCAAAAACCAACGCTGTATGGCGATGGTCAGCTCTCGTCCTGGTGTTGGTCTTCCTCTTCCTGGTCGTCGTCGCCCCCGGGAACAACGACTTTGACAGCGCCCTCAAGGATTTCGCCCGTCGCCCGGATCGTGACGCCCGCCGCCGTCCCCGCCACCGCTCCAGCGGCTCCGACCGCCGCTGCTGCAAGGCAACTGGATGTCAGCATCGCTGCCGCGATAGCGGCCATGGCGGAGAGAAAAGAGCGGGAAGGACGAGGCTCAGGGAAAGGTTTCATACGCGCCTCGTTCACTGCAATCATGGCGAGATTGCGGAGGAAGCGGCGCTGAGGCTTTCGCGCGCCGCCTCATGATCGGACGCGCGGCGTGCAAGTCCGCCATAGGGCCTGGCTTTGCCCCACCGCCTGTCAGGGCCCACATAGAATCGGTGGCGAATAAAGGGCCGCATA
>JAGWZH010000155.1 GCA_018971945.1 Alphaproteobacteria bacterium
CGCTCATCGCCGCATCGCCATCGTCGCAGGGATCGCCGCGATCGGGCTGGTCGCGATGGGGTCCGCAAGCAGCCAGGATGTGATGCTCTACAATGGCACGCCGTCGATGCCTGTCGGCTTCTATCTGCGCACGTCGGGCGAGGTCGAGCGTGGCGCCATCGTGACGGTGCACGCGGTCGACGTGGCGCCCGGCTACGCCGCGGAACGCAACGTCACCGATCCCGGCGATCGGTTCCTGAAGCGGGCTGGGCACCACGCGCTGATGGCGCAGGTCGGCCCGATCTTCGAGGCGGGCTTCATCGCCAACAGCTTCGCCAATCGGAGGGACAAGGGCACGCATCGCGCGATCGAGGCTTACGAGCGCTACCGGGATCACCATGCTTTCGTTCTGCGCTGCGATGTGGTCCGGTTCTTCCCGGCCATCGATCATGAAATCCTGAAGGCCGACTTCCGCCGCCGCATCGCCTGCGCGCCGACGCTGGCGCTGCTGGACAAGATCGTCGACGGCTCCAACGCGCAGGAGCCGGTGAACCTCCACTTTCCCGGCGATGATCTGTTCACGCCGTTTGAGAGCCGCCGCGGCCTGCCGATCGGCAATCTCACCAGCCAGTAGTTCGCGAATATCTTTCTCGATCCTCTGGATCATTTCTGCACCGAGAAACTGGGTGCGCCGTATCTGCGCTATGTTGATGACTTCGCGCTGCTCTCCGACAGCACCGAGCAGTTGGCGGAATGGCGCGGCCAGATCGCAGAGTTCCTGGCGCGGCGCAGGCTCAAACTGCACCCACGCAAGACTGTGATCCTCTCGACCGCGGAGCCCGCCACGTTCCTGGGCTACGAGCTTCACCCCGGAGGCGGGCGGCGGCTGCCGGCCGAGGGCGTCGAACGCGCCCGCAACCGTCTGCGCGGTGTCAAGGATCGGCTCAAGGGGGGCACGATCGAGAAGGCCGAGGCGCGCGCCAAAGTCCAGGCGTGGCGGGCGCACGCCGATTTCGCACACGCTGGGCACTTCCAGCGGGCGATGCTGAAGGGCTTGCCCGAGGACATGCGCCAGCGGCCTCGCGGCCGGCGCAAACGGCGGCGGAAAAAGTCAGGCGGCGACTGAGAAAGACGGAGGCTTTCGACGGCCGTGACGTAGGCCTCGGCTTGGCGTATGGTTCCGGCATGGACACCGATGACCTCTCTGCGCTCCCCGCGGAGCAGCGCCTGGCCCTTATTGCTGCGCTTTGGGAAAGTCTTGGCGATGATGCCCCATTACCCGCTGCAGACGTTGCTGAATTAGAGAGCCGTTTGCAGTCTTTTGACCAGGAGCGCGCCGCGGCGGCGACTTGGGATGCACTGAAATCCGAACTGGAGCGCCGCTAGAGCGCATGGCGCCGGTTCTATTCCTGCCAGCCGCTCGCCTTTGGGTGATCGAGGCGCGGGATTAGTATGCGGCCCACGGCGCGCGTCTCGGTCGACGGTGCGGCGCCCTCGTGCTAGTTTCACGCAATGCCGGTTGTTTTTCGTGTCGGCGGCGCGCGGTTTTTCTTTTATTCCAACGAAGGCAGCCCGCGCGAGCCGCCCCATATCCATGTCGAGGACGCCGGTTCGGAGGCGAAGTTCTGGTTGCGGCCAGAGGTTGCATTGGCGGATAGTTTTGGCTTCTCCCGTCGCGATTTGGCGGGGCTCAGCCGGGTTATTACCGCGCGACGCGAAGAGATCGAAAGGGCGTGGCATGAGCACTTCGGCTAAGGCCGTGCGTTTCGACGAGGACACCTTGTGGGTGGACTTGGCGGATGGCCGCACGATTGGCGCGCCTTTGGCGTGGTTTCCGCGCCTGTTGCACGCCTCCCCGGAGCAACGGGCGGCTGTGCGGATCAGCGCAACTGGGCGCGGTTTGCATTGGGAGGCCCTGGACGAAGACATCTCGGTCGAAGGGCTGCTGGCTGGGCGCGGAGATCAAAGCCGGGGGGCGCTGGCTGCGGCGGAATAGCCAAATCCTGGCGCAAACAGGATAGAGCCCCGCTGCTCCTCGACTGCGCTTAAAAATCGGCTCGGCTTCGCCGAGAACACAAGGACGGCTTCGCCGAAGGGGCCGCATGCGCGGCCCGGTAAAGGGGTAAGGGTGCAGGTGGTAAGCTTTAATCCTTGTTAAGGATTAAAGCGTCCTGGCCAAACGGAAACCCCAGAGGCTGCTCCGGACGGTGGGAATGTCCCTGAGCCGGCCCGCGGAACGGAGGTACTGTGGATAGAGGCTCCAAGCACCGCCGCGAAGAACGCGAAGAGAGCCATCACCTTCCTGGACCCACTCCCAGACATTACCGTGAACATCATACAGCCCAAACCCATTGGGCTGGAACGACCCCACCGGCCGGGTGCGATCGTCGGTGCAGTCACGAAAGTTAGCGCCGTTGCGCGCGCTCTGATCGCAGACTGGGGGATCGTCGCCCCAGGAGTACTCGGTCGTGGTTCCCGCCCGCGCCGCAATCTCCCATTCGGTGGAGGTCAGTAATCGGTAGCGCCGTCCGGTCCGCTCGCTCAGCCACTGCACATAGGCCTGCGCGTCGTTCCAGCTGACATTGATCACCGGCCTGCGGCCGCGCCCCCAGCCCTCATCTGAGGGCCGATGCCCATTGCAGCCCCCGCCGGCGACGCAGGCGTCCCACTCCGCAAACGTCACCTCGTAGCGGCCTGCTTCAAAGTTTTGTCCGGGGATACGCACCATGTCCGGCAGGGGGATTGAGGGCGCCGCCACAGGCGGCCCCGATTCTGGCGTTTGCGCGCGGGCCGGTTCCGGCGGCGGGGTTGCGGCGCCCTCGGTGAGCGGCGGCATGGTTTCAGGCCGCGTTTCGACGGGTGCGGCGGGCGAAGCAGACGACGGTGCAGGACCATCCGCCTTCGGCGCAGATGCCTCCGCCACAATCGGCGGCGTTTCCGCAGTTGGGGGATTGGTTCGGTTCCACGGAGACCAGGCCAGAAGCGCAACCAGCGCCAGTCCTGCCGCGCCAGCGGGTATCAGCCATTTCGGCAGGCCCGCTGCGGGCGAGGCAGGCTCTGGCATCCGTTCTGGTTGCGAGCGCGGCGGCGGCAGGCGTTCTGAGGCCGCTGGCGGCGCCTGTGACGGCGTCGCCGCCCTCGCGCTCGCCAATTCCATCGCCCTGATCTTGGCTTCAGCATCGTCCGCAAACCGGCCAGCGGGAAACCGCCGCAGGAACGCCGCCAACGCCGCGATGGTCGGCGCTGCGCCCAGCGCTTTCCACGCCGCCACCTCTTCCAGCTCGGCAATGCGCCCGCGGGCAATATCGGCAAACCGACTCTGCGGATAGGCTTCAAGGAAGCGCTTGAAGCCGTCGGCTGTTTCCATGCGCTCGGCCTGCTGCCAAGCGATGAGTTCGACGTCCTGAGGCCTTGCACGGGTCCCAGCGTGAAGCTCGACCCCCTTGAGCAGGTCTTGGAAGCCGGAAGCGGTTTCGTCTCCGGTCCACCCATTTAAGGCAGCGAATTGATTTTGGCCGTGCCGCCAATGCGTCCGGCCCGCATCCAATTGCACCGGCAACAGGATGCCCCGTTGATCGCCGGAGTTCGCCTCGATCTGCACCCACTCCGACACGTACATACCGTCATCGGCGATGGAGCGATCCGTCCAAACCACAATCAGGCATTTGGCGGCGTCCAATTCGCGCTTGATCTGACGCTCGAACTTCTGGCTCGGGACTAGCTCCAGGTCCCACCAGACCGTGTAGCCGCGCGCCTCAAGGGCCCGGGCCAGCGGGGCGATCCGCTCCCGATCCTCGCGCTTGTAGCTGATGAAAACGTCCGCCATGCCGCCCCGCCCGCGTCTTTCGTCCAGAACGAATAGCAACGCGATTGAACGAAGTCACGACGAGCCGTCGCGGGGCGTCGCGCTCTGGCGCGGATGGCCGGAAACCAGGGAAGTAAGGCCGTTCAGCGCGGCCCCCCGACGGGCAGGACCGGGCAAGGTCAGCTCCCATTGCCACGCCGTCATCGGACTGGAAAGCCCCCGATATCGCCCGGCACGGGATTTGCCCGGCGTCGTGAATGGCCCTCGCTCATCGCCGCATCGCCATCGTCGCAGGGATCGCCGCGATCGGGCTGGTCGCGATGGGGTCCGCAAGCAGCCAGGATGTGATGCTCTACAATGGCACGCCGTCGATGCCGGTCGGCTTCTATCTGCGCACGTCGGGCGCGGTCGAGCGTGGCGCCATCGTGACGGTGCGCGCGGTCGACGTGGCGCCGGGCTACGTCGCGGAACGCAATTTCACAGACCCCGGCGACCGGTTCCTGAAGCGCGTGGTCGGCGCAGCGGGGGATGTGGTCTGCGCGTCGGGTGCGGAGATCACCCTGAACGGCGCCCTGGTCGCTGAACGCCAGGCGCGGGACTCCGCCGGCCGCGCGCTGCCCACCTGGTCCGGCTGCGTGACGCTCGACGGGGACCACGCCTTCCTTCTCGGCGATACCCCTGACAGCTTCGATAGCCGCTATTGGGGGCCGACGCCAATCGATCGCATCGAGGGCGTCTGGCGGCCAATGCGTCTCCCCTGGGGGACTTGACGCCGGGACTCCAGCCGCGCGAGTCTTTGGGCGGAGAGTTCACCGTGTTCCTGTTGGCAGCTGCCTGTCTCCTTCTCGGGTGTGTGCTTGCGGTGACCGTCATCCGCCGCGCGCTGCCGATCCTATGCGCAGCGGCGGTGGGTTGTATGACATGGACCCTGACGCATGATTTCTCATCGGCTTGTGTCGCTTCCATAGCCGCACTGCTGGTCGCGTGCTGGCTATTCGATGCGGCGGCGCTGCACGGGATGACGCGGCGGCTGGCCATCGGGGCGGAAATCGCGGCGGCGGCTATGGTCGCCGGCGGTCTCGCGTTTCTGATTGCGGATGGGGACGGCGGCAACCTCTTTTGGTGTGTCGCCGGGGCGTCCATCGCTGCAATGGCGATCGTCGCGCACTGGCGGCGCCTCGCCTCTTAAGCGCAACCGCCATCTTCCCCCGCTGGTTGAGCCTGGAATCTTTCCTTTTGCGTCTCGGCTAAGCTGTTGACGTGAAAAGGTCGAATACGGGTCTGAGTGCTGCCGTAATGGCGGCCGAGCCCGACCCGGAAAAGCTGAAGCGCGCGATGTTTGCGCTGCCGGCGATTGTGACGAAGGCGGCGGCGAAGCGGGCGCGGACCGCCGCGAAAAGTGCCTCCCTAGACGAAACGGAAAAGCGCAAACCGGCCGTGGCGGCACATTCGCCGTCGCAACGCCGGAGAGCGATGATGGCCGCATTCTGCGGGCTCGACGTGAGCCTCAAATC
>JAGWZH010000031.1 GCA_018971945.1 Alphaproteobacteria bacterium
GGATGGGCCGACAATAAGGCGGCCGTCCGCTCGATGAAAAAACGCGACGGCAGAAAGTCGTCGTCGAAAAATACCACCGCGTCGCAGCGATCTTTCAACGCCCGAAGCGCCGTGTTGCGCTGTCGCGCCAGGCCTTTTGGCCCAAAGACGACCTCGATATGAGGGAAGGCTTGCGCCAGTCCGTCGACATCGGCCGAGGAGGACGCGGAAACAAGAATGGCGCACGGCGGAAGGGACTGATGTCCCCAAAAGCCGGCCATTTCGCGCAGAACATCTCCGCGGCCTGCGGTGGCGATAGCAACGGCGACGCGAAATTCCGCTGCGCTGGAGGGGTCGGTCATGGACATTCTGCGTTCCTGAGTCTTGACCATCGCGCCGGTTCCCAACCGGATCAGCCTTGCCACACAGCGGACACTTCTGCCAACAGCTTCGCCTACGCGGCATGCGGCATAAAGCCGGGACGCAATCGGTTCGTCGGAGACGCGGCTTGGCGACCTTGATCAATGGACGTTTCTTGGCGAAGCCGCCTTCGGGGGTGACGCTTGTGGCGCGGGAGCTGACCCGGGCGCTGCTGGCTGAGATTGCGCTCATGCCTCAGTGCGACCGGCCGCGGATCGACTTCGCTGCGCCTGCTGGCCATCTGCCGCCTCTGCCTCCTGGTTTTGACCTTGAAGCGCATCGCTCCTGGCTGCGGCTTACGCCGGGGCCGCGCTCGATCAGTGGCGAGCAGATGTTGCTGCCGCAGTTGCGCGGGGCGCGCCAAGTCCTGAATTTTTGCAATGCGGCGCCCGTCCTGGCCTCGCGGCTGGTTGTTTGGATCCATGACGCCCAAGTGTTTGATTCCCCTGACAGCTACTCGCCCGGCTTTCGGCTTTATGCGCAGTCCATGCTGGGCCTGATGCGGCTGCGCCGAGCGGAGATCGCCACGGTCTCGGCTTATTCCAAAAGCCGGCTTGAGGCGCATGGGTTCGCGGCCGAGCGGATCAGCGTGACGCCGAACGGAGGCGATCATCTCCAAAAGACGCCGCCGGACGGGGAGACGCTGGCGCGGCACGGGCTCAGCCCGGGAGGCTATGGGTTTCTTGTCGGCAGCCGGGCGCGGCACAAGAATATCCCTTTTGCTGTGCAGGCGCTCCTGGCGGAGGGGCCGCCAGAGCTCGACATCGCCGTGGCGGGCCTGCAGCAGGCTGGATCCTATGAGGGAGACGCCTTGCCGGCGCATCCGAGGCTTCGGCTTCTGCCGCGGATCACGGACGGCGAGATGCGGGCGCTGTTGCAGGGCGCGCGTTTTGTGATGTGCCCCTCTTTGGACGAGGGGTTTGGACTTTCGGCGGCGGAGGCGCTTTGGGAGGAAGCGCCTCTAGCCCTTTCGCAGCGGGCGGCTTTGCCGGAAGTGGGCGGCGACGCGGCGCTCTATTTTGATCCCCAAAACCCTCGCGACATCGCCGAGACGGCACGGCTTCTGTGTCTCAATGAGGTCCGACATATGCTTAAAGAGAAGGCGGCGATCCAAAAAAAGCGCCTGACATGGGCGTCGGCGGCTCAGACCACTTTGACGCGTTTTCTTCTCTGAGGGGAAATTTCGCGCGGTTGCGCACCCTAGTATTCAGCGTGTGGACTCTTCGGATTCGGTCGCAGCCTGAAGTGTATCGCTGTTCATCATATTTGCTAACCATGTTGTGGCCTGACCGCCGAAATGAAACAAAGCGATCCAGGCGCATGTGCAATAAGCAATGACGCCAAAGACGACCATCCAACGCGGAGGGGGGGGCTGGACCCCTGCCAATCCAGTGTTTCTTTTCTCTTTTTGGCTATTTTGAAATGCGCCCCGGCGCATCGCCATGTCCTCGCTGTCATGAGTGGGCCTGGCGGGCCCCGCTGCTTTGGCGAATAATCTCATGAGGCGAGATATCATGACAATTATCTCGTGACGCGCTAGAAATCCGAGTGGCTCTTGTTTGCAATGCGGCATGATACTCCGCCTGTTTTATCAAGCGGTTAAGTCATCCTATTTTGAGGATTTCGCAGTGGCGAAGAAATTTCCGTTTCTGGGTTCGGCTCCCCGAAACGCTGTCTATTCCCGCTCCCGTCAACCCAGCCGCGGCGCCCGCGGTTCTCTGAAGCTGGTTCGCCGCAGCGCAAGCCGTATTACCGATCCGCGTCTCGTCGTCATCGTGAAACGGGCGAATGGTCCGTTTAAGCGAGGCATTGACATCGTCAGCAGTCTCGCGGGCCTTGTGTTCCTCGCGCCGCTTTATTTGACCATCGCCATCGCGATCATGATTTTCGATCCCGGCCCTGTGCTGTTCGGCCACGAGCGGGTGGGCCGCCAGGGCCGCACGTTCAAATGTTGGAAGTTCCGCAGCATGGTGCTGGACTCCAAGCAGAGGCTTCAATCGCTTTTGGCGTCCGATCCCGCAGCGGCCCAGGAATGGGCGGCGACCCAGAAATTGTCGAACGACCCCAGGATCACGCCACTTGGCCGTTTCCTGCGCAAAACCAGTTTGGACGAGCTGCCGCAGTTCTGGAACGTGCTGTGCGGAGACATGAGCCTTGTGGGTCCGCGTCCCATCACGAGGGAAGAATTGGACAGGTATGGCAGAGACCGCCGTTATTACCTCGTTGTAAGGCCTGGGATCAGCGGTTTGTGGCAGATCAGCGGCCGCTCTCAGTCGAGCTATGAAGAACGCGTCGCGCTTGACCGTCGCTATGTTGAGACATGGAGCTTCTGGCGGGATCTCAAGATCGTGGCGATGACCATCCCCGCTGTTTTGATGAGCCGTGGCGCTTTATGAGCGCGGCGCGCAGGCCGATCCGAGGGACGAAGATTGGGGCCGTCAATGCGTCCGCTTGTGGCTTCTGGCGCGCTCTACCTCTTGGGGCAGGCTCGCTGCAGCCGCTGGCTGAGCGAGGTCGGCGTCTGGGCCGGCTTTAAAAATGCGTTTGGTTCGTCTCGATCCAGGGATTGACCCTCCGGCGCATGTGCCTGGCCTAATGCAGGGCTGAGGCGAGGCGCGAAAGGCCGTGCGAGAAGAGCAGGCCGCTCCCTCAGTCGCTGCAAGTTTTTCGGCTCTTTCCGCCGCATCGACGCAATTCCCTCTCCCTCTCAAGGCTGCTGCATCGTCCCGCCGCCGCGGCGCGACGGCTGATCAGGGCTGTTGGTCATGGTTTCGGCAGGGTCGGGAGGCGCCATCGCAGCGGCCCTAAAGGTCGCGCACGCGTTCGGGGTCGATGCGGCCCGCGGCCATATCCCTCAGGGCCATGAGGTTGCCGACAAGACGTCCTTTGCGGTCGATCCAAGGCTCGGGAAACAAGGCCTTGGCGAGGTTCGCCGCGAAGTTGCGGCCAGCCAGCTGCAGCGCGTTATGCGGAGTAAATGTGCCTTTGCGGACAAGATAATGAAGATTGGCGATCTGGGAGTACCCAAGGGGCACCCCTGGAGAGCGCCCTGATCGGACGCCAAGATGGACCCCCGTCAAGGCCCGCGTGCGGACTATGCGGCCATAAGGACGCAGCCGAACAGAGAAATCGACATCCTCTTGCCAGCCATAAAGGGGAAGCCGCTCATCAAACAACACGTCCAGGGCGGCTGGCATGCGCGCCACCATGTTGCAGCCATACATGTTGTTGATGGTCTTGAGCGGAGAGTGAAGCGGCGGCAGGGCCTTGTCGGCCGCTTCCACAAGGGCTTTGGCTTCCGAAAGAGCAACCCCGCCACGGCCCACGCCGTCGTCTTTCAAAACGCCGGACATGCCAGCTATCTCCGGATGGGCCGACAATAAGGCGGCCGTCCGCTCGATGAAAAAACGCGACGGCAGAAAGTCGTCGTCGAAAAATACCACCGCGTCGCAGCGATCTTTCAACGCCCGAAGCGCCGTGTTGCGCTGGTGGGAAGACCCTTTGGGTCCGAAAACGATTTCAATCTGGGGATGGTCGCGCTTCAGGCCTTGGACGTCGTTTTCGGCGGCGGCGGACACAATGATCAATTCGGCGGGCACTGACTGGGCGACAAGAAAGCCTGTCATAGACTTCAGGATTTCCGGTCGGCCGGTGGTGGCGACAGCGATGGCCACACGCACCTTGTCCGCCGTTGGTCTCTTCGCTTCCTGATCATTCATCGGAGCCGTCATCTTTGCTTTCGGAACAAGAAGCCACACTGGAGGTTCGTCCTCTACCAAATTCGCGCACCCCCGCCTTAAGCCAAGATCAATGTACCTGCGGAGCGTGGGCGCACCGCGCCCGATCAAGGGCCTATTCGGAGGCGTCGCAATCGGCGCGGCGTTCGCGCTCGTTTTGCGGCCCCATGGGCTAAAGGACCAAGGGGCGGCCTCGGGCCCCAGGCGGCCGCTCGCGTGGGAAGATGTCGGGACAGCTTCAAGAGTGTCGGCTGTCGCGAGGCGTCAAGCCGGCTCTGTGCCTTTTGTCCAGCCTGTTTTTAAAGGGCCTGTGAGAGCTCGCAATCTGCTGATGTCGGGCCTCGAGGACGGGCGTTTGCGGCTCGGCGCGGAAGGCGCCCGGCCTGGCGCACCCAATATTCATACCCCCTGCCGCCGACAATCCCGCCTTGATTGCACGCCGTCGCCTCATTGGACGACCTCCTCGCCCAAGAGCGGGCGGATGAACTTCAGGGTCATACGGTCAGATTCGCCGATGGCGCGGAAAGGCCGGGTGTCAAAGCGGGGGTCCGGCGGTCGCCCACGGGGAGCGGTGCGCAACACCGGCGGCAAGGTCCAAACGCCGAAAGGATGATCCTTCGTGTCGCGGGGGTTGGCGTTCAGGTCGGTGGAGCCCACGAGAGCGAACCCAGCGGCTTCCGCGAGTTCGCGAACATAGGCTTCTTGAACATAGCCTGAGCGCGCCAGAGGATCCTGGACGCCGCTGGCTGCGGCGCGGTGCTGCTCGACGCCCAGCACGCCGCCGGGTTTTAGCGCCTGGAAGACCTTGCCGAAAGCGGCCTCCACTAGGCCCGCAGCCATGAGCGTGTGGACATTGCGGGCGACAATGGCGAGATCGACGGACTGGGGCTCGGCCAGGGGTTCGGAACCGGCGGTCAATGCCGCCTTGCCGATCGCTTCGGCGACGGCAGGGTCTTGGGCGAAATGATCGTCAAAGGCGGCCTGGACGGCGGCCTCGGCCTCTGGATTGGGGGCTTCGGCCCAGCTCGCGACGATGAGTCGGCCTCCGCTCGCGGCAAGATAGGGGGCGAGGATCGCGCTATACCAGCCGCGGCCGGGAAACAGCTCCAGCACCGTCTGGCTGGGGCGCAAACCCCAAAAATCCAGAGTTTCTATGGGATGGCGATCCTCGTCCCGCTCCGGTTCCAGACGCAAGGGCCCTGCGGCCGCCCATGCCAGAAGGCTTTGATGGTCCGACGGATCAGGAGGAGGAACCGAAGCGGGCGAAGCGGGGCCGCAGCCCAAAGTCAAGCCTGACGCCATCGCCGCCGCGCCGAGACCGAATTCGCGACGGGAAAAGCCAGAAGACCCCATAATTTTCACCGTTAGAGTCCCGATCCGCCGGCGTCAAAGCGACGCGATCGCACGACCTCGCCGTCAATCCTCTGGGCCGCTCAGACCTGATGCTGCACAAATTTTGGACCGCTTAGGGAAGAGGCTTGTCAAACTGAAGGCGCTCAAACAGGCGGGCGGCGGAACAGGAGCGTCATCCGATCGGACTCGCCGATGGCGTCGTAAGGCGCATGATCGAAACTGGGATTGGCAGGCTGCCCCACGGGGGCTGACCGTCTTGTAGGCGGCAAGGTCCAGACGCCAAAGGGATGGTCATGGTCGTCGTCGGGGTTGGCGTTGATGTCGCTGCGGCCCACAAACTCGAACCCCGCGCGTTCAGCGGCGTCGATCACGAAGGCCTCTGGCACATACCCGTTCGCCGCCATCCAGCCGGTGTCGGTCACGCTCACAGTCGCTGGCGCGCGATGCTGCTCCACCGCCAAGCGGCCCCCGGGCCGAAGGGCGTGGTAGAAGTCGGCAAAAGCCTTGTCGACAATGTTTTGGCCGATAAAGCCATGGATCGAGCGGGCGGTGAGAATGAAATCATAGCTCTCGGCTGGCGGCGGTGCGGAAACCGCTCCGAAATTGACGAGATTGATGGGGCCAAGGGCTCCTGGCGCGACGAAGCGCGCCTCCCAGTCGGCGCGTGCTTGACGGGCCGCAGGGCTCAAGTTGGGATTGTTGAGGTCGGCGGCGGTGGCCGCGTAGGAGCCGCCTGTGTCGCGGGCGAACGGCGCCAAGATATGGGTCCACCACGCGTCTCCGCCGGGGGCGATCTCAAGAATGTCCATCCCCGGCTCTAGCCCCCAGAAGGCCAGGGTTTCCGCCGGCCGGCGGTCGAGGTCGCGGGAGGTTTGTCCAACGGGGCGGGCGGGGTTCGCCACGGCGGCTTCTATGGCGGCGCGGCTCGCGACCGCTTCAGCGCTCGCGACCGTCTGATCAGCGGCGCCGGCGGCGCCCGCGCAGCCGGCGATCAAAATCGTCAGAGCCGCGGCCGCTACGGCCAGAAACGGACGGGTCATTGGCCTCTCCTGTGATTGTGTCGCCTCAGAGATAAGCCTTTCCCCGCCCAGGGCCAGAGGGCTTGCGACGGCGTCTTCTTGGAAAAGGCCTTGAAGCGACCCAGCCCGCTTCCTAGCTGTAGAAGGCGACGCTCCAAAGAGGTCGTGACAAGGTCATAGGGTCGCCATCTGGGGCCCTTGTGGTCTTTCGGGTGTTTCCGGCCGCGCCGGGACAGCCATGTCGCTGTATTAAGAAAGGACATGACAGTGAGCACACAAGATTTAACTCAACTCTACAGGACGATTGTGGGCTTCGATCGTATCAATAGCTTGCTTGATCAAGCGATGCGCCAGAATGAAGCCCCGGGATATCCGCCCTTCAATATTGAGCATGTCTCTGACGATGCGTTTCGGATCGAGCTTGCCGTGGCCGGATTTCGAGAGGAGGATCTCGAGATCGAGTTTCGCCAGAACACGCTCATGATTTCGGGGCGGAAGGCGCCGACCGAGGAAGCGCGCAAATACCTGCATCGCGGCATCGCCGAGCGGAACTTTGAGCGGCGCTTCAGCCTTGCTGATCATGTGCGCGTGGAGAGCGCGCGTCTGGAGAATGGGCTTCTGACGATCGAGCTGGTTCGCGAGTTGCCGGAGGCAATGAAACCGCGGCGGATTTCCATCGCCAGGACATCAGGACCTGTCCGAGGAAAACCGCAACCGGTGGATATCGACGCTGCGTGAGGGCGCTTTTGGTTCGACTTTGAACCGATACTCAGGAGATCGCCGCGCCCGGGTCTTCCCCCTCCTCCAGACCTGCAGACGGGTGACCCTACGCTGCAGCGAACCCGTCGAGCGTTCTCAAGAGCGGCGCGCCCTGCCGGGGCGCGCCGTTTGCGCCATTCCCGGACCTCTTCAGTCCTGCTCGTCCTCTTCGCCAATCGTGTCCTCTTCGGCCGACGGCTCGGAAGACTGAGCGACCAGAGCACTGACGGGCATGCGGAGAGGAAGGTCGCAGCCTGCCGTATCGAGCAGCGCTGTCAATGCATCGTGTTCGGGCATTT
Source organism: Alphaproteobacteria bacterium (assembly GCA_018971945.1). Lineage (GTDB taxonomy): Bacteria > Pseudomonadota > Alphaproteobacteria > Caulobacterales > Aquidulcibacteraceae > REEB509. The sequence goes on from JAGWZH010000031.1 coordinate 7,567, forward strand.
GGGCGCGTTTGCGGCGGAGCTCTTGGAAGGCGCGGGCTGCATAGCGCTGGGGCCCTTGCGCGAAGGGATGGCCGAGGATGTCGAGGGAGATAGCGCCGCCGCTCGCTTGCGTTTGGGCGTTGGCCTCGGCGAAGGCCAGATAGATGGCCCCGATCTGGCGGCTCAGAAGCGGCGCCAAGGTCGGCTCCAAGCTCGCTAGGGTTTCGTAAGCCGCGCCCTCGGCAGGCTGCGGGGCCTGCATGCGGACGAGATAAGCAGAGAGCCACGTCGCGTCATGAAGGATCGCTGCGGGGCGGACGGCCTTCTGAAGCTGGTTTAACTGCGCTGCAATCGCGAAGTCGGCGCTGGTCGGCAGACCGCCGAACAAGAACGGGCGGGTCAGAAGGCAGCCATCCAGAAGCGCGACCGCGTCTTTGAAGGCTGCTTCCAGCGCAGCGCCATTGTCGGGTCCAGCGCCTGCGACAGGGAGCTTCGCAGCCATACGGGCGGCAACTATCTCGGCCGCGCCCTCGGGGGGGCTGTCGGGATACATGGCGTCGACGGCGGCCTTCGCGGCGGCTTTCCGTTCATTGTCATCAGCCCAACGATAATAGAGGCTTATCTTGTTGAGCCATTCGTCAGCCCAGTCCTCGATCAGACTGGCGACGAAGCCAAGAGCGGGGTCCTCCGGGCGGGCTGCAGGGACGGGACTGGCCGCATCGAGGCGCTCCATGATTTGGGTGGAGTCTTGGGCGGTGCGGCCGTCAGCCTCCACCAGGAGCGGAATCAAGGGCAACCGGGCGAGGCGGCTGAATTCGGCTGCGTTGGCGACCGTACGCGGTATGTAGGTGTGTTCGAAACCTTTATAGCGAAGATAGGTCAAGAGCTTTTGGGAAAAGGCGGAGTTTTCGGCGCCATAGAGCCGAAAGGGCGGTTGCATGCGGTGAACTCCTGGGGCTTATCGGCGGAAGCGCGCTTTCCACACGCCGCCGCTGGCCCCGGTTAGGAATCTTTGACCGTTTGCTTTAGCCGGGGTTCGACCTTTTCCGCAAGAGCTGCGGGGACGCGAGGAGCCCCGTCGGGGACTGGCCTTTGTGAAGAGCGCCGGGGTCAGGCGCTCAAATCAAAGGCGTAGCCGGCAGACCGCACCGTGCGAATGGGGTCGTTTTCGCCTTCGGCGTTCAAGGCTTTGCGTAAGCGGCCGATATGGACGTCGACCGTGCGGGCCTCGACATAGACGTCTGATCCCCACACAGCATCGAGAAGTTGTTCGCGGGAAAACACGCGGCCAGCGTGCTGCATCAAGTGATCGAGCAGACGGAATTCGGTGGGCCCAAGATGAACCTCACGCGCGGCGCGTCTCACCCGATGCGCGACGCGATCGATGGTGATGTCGCCAAGGCGAAGTTTGTCGTCGGCCAAGCCGGGGCGGATGCGGCGCATGACCGCGCGCAGGCGAGCCAAGAGCTCGCTCATCGAGAAGGGCTTGGTGATGTAGTCGTCAGCGCCGGTGTCGAGGCCGCGAATGCGCTCACCCTCCTCCCCGCGAGCGGTGAGCATGACAATGGGGGTGTTGCGAGCCTCTGGGCGAGCGCGGAGCCTCCGACAAACCTCGATGCCGGGCACCTTAGGAACCATCCAGTCCAGCAGCACCAGGTCTGGGGCGGTTTCCGCGGAGACGATGAGCGCTTCCTCTCCATCCTGGGCGACGGTGACACGATAGCCTTCTCGCTCGAGATTGTATTTGAGGAGCTCTGCAAGCGCTTCCTCGTCCTCAACAACCAACACATGCGGCGTCATTGACGTCCCCCTTGGCCCAGTTTCGCGCCGCCGCCCCGCCCGTCGCGGCGTCAATCCAATTCGTTCGTATCCATCCCCCGGGGACGTTCGGCCGTGATCTCTTCGCCAGTCACCAAGAAATGCACCATCTCAGCGATATTGGTGCAGTGGTCGCCGATGCGTTCGATGTTTTTGGCGACAAACAATAAGTGGGCCGACGGGGTGATCTTACGGGGGTCCTCCATCATGTAGGTCAGGAGCTCCCGAAACAGGCTCTCATAGTGGACGTCCACATCCTCGTCCTGGCGCCAGACCAGCAGAGCGTTGGGCACATCTTGGGCCGTGTAGGCGTCCAGCACTTGGTGCAGGAGGCTGGCGACCACGCGACCCATGGAGCCAACCCCGCGATGAACGGGGACTGGATCGGAAAGATTGATGGCCAGGGTCCGTTTGGCGATGCTTTTGGCGAGGTCGCCGATGCGCTCGAGTTCGCCAGCGATCCGCATTGCGGCCACGGCGTGGCGAAGGTCCACAGCCACCGGCTGGCGCAGGGCGATGATCCGCAAGGCGGCGCGTTCGATTTCGCGTTCGGCGTTGTCGGCCACGATGTCACGCGCGATGACTTGTTGGGCGAGGATCGTATCGCGGCGGACGACCGCGCTTAAAGCGTCGGCAAGAAGCTGTTCGGCCACGCCGCCGAGACGCGACACATTGGAGGCGAGTTCTTCGATTTCTTCTCGGATCGTCTTCATGGTCGGGTTATCCTCGGGCAGGCTCTCGGCCCCCTCCGTCTTTAATGTCCCGATTGGCGGCGGCGTCTAGCCGAAACGGCCTGTGATGTAATCTCTGGTCCGTTGATCAGCAGGATTGCGGAAGATATCGTCGGTGAGGCCCGTCTCGACGAGCTTTCCATACTGGCGGCCGGTTTCGGGATCGCGCTCGACATAAAAGAACGCGGTCCGCTGCGACACACGAGCGGCTTGGGCCATGGAGTGGGTCACGATGATGATGCAGTAGGAGACCGCGAGCTCTTCGATCAATTCTTCAATCTTGGCGGTTGCTATGGGATCAAGGGCCGAACAGGGCTCGTCCATCAAGATGACGTCGGGGTCCACCGCCACGGTTCTGGCGATAACCAGACGCTGTTGCTGACCTCCGGAAAGGCCGACGCCGCTGGCTGTCAAGCGATCCTTGACCTCTTCCCAAAGGCCCGCGCGGCGAAGGCTTTTTTCGACGATGACGTCCATGTCGGCCTTTGTCTTGGCCAAGCCGTGGATCCGCGGACCATAGGCCACGTTCTCATAGATTGACTTGGGAAAAGGGTTCGGTTTCTGAAACACCATGCCCACCCGCGTGCGCAGGGTGACGGGATCAACCGTGCGGCCGTAGGCGTCGACACCGTCGATCAACAAGGCCCCGTCGACCTTTGCGCCAGGGATGGTGTCGTTCATGCGATTGATGCAGCGCAAAAACGTGGTCTTGCCGCAGCCGGAAGGTCCGATGAAAGAGGTCACGGAACGGTCGTGAATGTCGAGGTTCACATCGCGGAGGGCGCGATGGCCGCCGTAGGAGACTGACACGGCTTGAGCTCGGACCTTGACGCCGGCCACGGTGGAGGGAGAGGGGATCGCCTGCTCGGTGGCATGATGAGCGGCAGCGCCGTCTGCGGCCATCGGGTGCATCCTCCTCACGTTCCACGCAGCCCCTGCGACGGAGGCCGCTCGGCCCTTGATCCGGCGCTAACCCCCGCGCTTCGCGGCGATACAACAAAGCCGTGACAATCATGTGAAGGCGGAGGCGGGGGCGACGGAGGCGCCCACTTGGGTGGCCTCCACTTGGCAGCCAGAGGCCCCAGCCGGCGGCGGGCTTGGGGCCAGCGCTTCGGGACGGTGGTCTTCTTCGGCATTGGGTCGCATGCCCAGGGTCAGGCCTGCTCAAAGCAAACGGCGAAGTTGGCCCCTTTGCCTGGAACGCTCTCCACCGTCAAACCGCCGCGGTGCCGGTTGACGATATGCTTAACGATGGCGAGGCCAAGGCCCGTCCCGCTTTGTTCCGCGCCTTCCGCGCGTTCGACCCGGAAAAACCGCTCTCCCAAGCGGGGCAAATGCCGCCGCGGCACCCCAACGCCCTGATCCTGCACGCTCAGATAGGCGAAAGGGCGCTGGCTCGGCGGAGGCGTCAACAAAGACACCCGGCCAGCGTCGGCCCAGAGGCGGTTGCAATGCTCAAGAGCGAGTTCGCGGCTGGCGGCGACGCCGACGCTGATGTGAATCTCAGCTCCCTTAGGCGAGTAGCGAATGGCGTTGGCGATGAGGTTCTGCGCCACTTGCACCAGCTGAAATCGGTCGCCGAGAACGAACGCCGGCTCCTTGGGCGAGGACAGGGACAAACATACGCCCTGCGCAGACGCGACGGGGCTTAGGGCGTCCACGGCTTCCTGGGCGACAGCGGCGAGATCGGCCCTCTCGGAAGGGGGCACATGCTCGTTGAGCTCGATGCGGGACAGGGACAAAAGATCGTTCACCAGACGGCTCATGCGGTCGACTTGGCCCTGAATCATGTTGAGGAACGCGTCGCGGGCCTTCGGATCGTCGCGGGCTGGGCCGTTGAGGGTCTCCACGATCAGTGACAAAGAGGCGAGCGGGGTGCGGAGTTCGTGGCTGGCGTTGGCGAGAAACTCTGCGCGCGACCGCTCTGTCGTCATGTGCGCGGTCTGGTCGTGGAAGACAAGAAGCGCGGCGGTTTTCTCGCCCCAGGCGACGGAAGCGACATAGCAGCGGAAGTGCTCCTCCACCCCACCCGTCGCTTCATAGTCGACGGTGCGCGCGCTGCCGCGTTGGGCAGCGGCGGCGGCGGCGTCGAGCAATTCTGGATGGCGAATGATGGCCGACAACCGTAGTCCCGCCGCCTCAAACTGCAGCGCTTTTCGGGCGGCGCGGTTGGAGGCCAGCACCCGACCGTCGCTGTCGACCAGCAGCGCAGGATCGGGCAACGCCTCCAGAAGAGGCGTGAACTGGGCGATGTCTTGGTCAGTCTTGTCAGCGGAGGCGCTCGGATAGGAAGGCACTGTAGAATCCACAGCGGGCCGCGTTTCCCGCAATAGATCGGCCGCACGCCAACCCATGATCCCCGCCGCCAAGGCGCCGGCGCTCAGGGCGACCGCGGGGAGGCGCCACCCTACCAACGCGCACATCAGGGCGAGAACAGACAAGCCCGCGGCGGCGGCGGTGGAAAAGCTCACGCGACCGATCAGGCGATCATAGGCGGCCCGGCTTATCATGAGACGGTTGCGTTCCTTTCGGCGGAGCCCGTCGTTCTTTGCTAACGGTTTTGGGTCTTTAAACAAGATCCCGGGTCGGGGATCTTGCAACACTGGACTCGCCGTGCGGCTCGGAGCATCGCCAAAGACCGGCGTCGAGACTTGTCGTCATCGGGTTTGCATCCAGATCAGCGCGACACCGCATCTCACTTGAGCACGCTCAAGGGGCCTGAAAGGGCCTCGTCTTATTGCTTTTCGATATAGGTTTATTGACTTTCAATAGACGCTTTGATAGGCCGGCTGAAACCAGGGAAAATACGTGAACCGCTCACTCATCCTCTTTATCGGGGCAAGCGCCATCGGCCTCTCCGCTTGCGCCAGCGCTGGCGGTGTGGACGCGCCAGCGGCGCCGCTCGTTTATGCGGGCGAGCTCAGGCCTGACGCCGGCGCAGCGGCGCAGGCCCAGCGGGGTTGGCTTCCGGGACTTGGGTCGTTGGTCTTGACTGAATTGGTCGAAGAAGCGCTTCGCGCCAATCCGAGCCTTCTTGCTGCGAAGGCGCGGGCGGAGGCAGCGGCGGCGCGGGCGGACGCTTTCGGCAGTCGAAGGTGGCCGCAACTTGATCTTTCGCTTGGCGGGGGGCGCACTGAAGCGCCCACTCCGATGGGGGCTTCGGCGGTGACCGAGGCGTTGAGCGCCGGGGCCACGGCGAGCTGGGAAGCCGATTTATGGGGCCGGATCGCAGCCGCGTCAGGGGCGAGCGCGCTCGATGCGGCCGCTAGCGCCGCGGACGCGCAGAATGCGGCGCTTTCAGTGACCGGGCAGACCGCCCAGGCCTTTGTCGACTTGATCGCAGCGCAGGAACGGTTTGCGTTGGCCGAGGAAGACCTCGTCACCCGACAGCGCGCTTTGGCGATCACCGAACGGCGATACGAACAAGGGGTCTTGTCGGCGCTATCGCTCAGGACCGCGCGGTCGCAGGCGGCTTCAGCGCGGGCCGGCCAGGCGTCAGCAGCTGATGGTCTCTTAGCCTCGTCCCGCCGGCTGCAATTATTGTTGGGTCGGTATCCGGATGGCGCGATGCGGGCGGTGGAAGCCCTGCCGGCTTTGGACCCTATCCAGTCTGCAGGAACGCCGGAGGCTTTGTTGCAGCGGCCGGATGTCCTGGCGGCGCAGGCGAGGCTCGCTGCAGCGGGCTTCCGGGTGGAAGAGGCCAGGGCCGCGCTGTTGCCGCGGCTGACGCTGACGGCGCGCGCGAACGGCGAGGGCGGACAAGCCGCCGACGCCCTCGACCCCGAACAGATGGTCCGCCAACTCATTGCGGGGCTGGCCGCGCCTCTGTTCCAAGCCGGCGCTCTGCGGGCCGACATAGAGGCCGACGAGGCCGAGCAGGAGGCGGCCGCCGCGCGTTACGCGGAGACGGTTCTCGGCGCGTGGGCGGAAGTTGAGGCTGCGCTAAGCGCGGATCGCGTCCTGGCGGTGCAGGAGGCGGAGTTCGCCAACGCAGCCGCCGAGGCGAGGGAGGCGCAAGACCTGGCGGAGCGGGAATATACCCGCGGGGTCGCAACCATTTTTGAGCTGATCGACGCCTATAGCCGCCGGATCGACGCTGAGCGCGCGCTGATCGGGGCCCGCAACCAGAGGCTGAGCAACCGCATTTCCTTCTATATCGCCCTTGGCCTTGAAGGCCTCGGCGCCACCCCTTCTGAGGAGGCGGGCCAGTGACGACGACCAACCGTGACGACCATTTCCAACGCGCGACCGAGCCTGATCCATCGCCGCCGCCGTCCGCCTCGCCTCTGCTATGGCTCCGGCGCTTGGCCGTCGCGTCTGCGCCTCTGCTGGTGCTGGGCGGCGGGGCGGCGGCTTTCATCGCGATCTCCAGCACCGGACCCAAGCCGGAGCAGTCCTTGACCACGCCGGGGGCGCCCGCCGTCCAGGTCGCGTTCGCCGAGGAACGGTCGACAGCGATTGTTTTGAATGTTCAGGGCCAGGTGCGGCCAAGGACGGACGCCACGCTGGCCTCGCAAGTTTCGGGGCGGATCGAATGGGTCAATCCGGCCTTCCTCGAAGGGGGCGCGTTCAGCCGCGGCGAGGTGTTGGCGCGCCTTGACCCGCGAGATGCTGAGCTGAGCGTGGTGCGCGCGCGCGCTCAGGTGGCGCAGGCCCAGGAGGCCCTGCAGCGGGAATTGGCGGAAGCAGAGCTCGCGCGGCAGGACTGGGGGGAACTCGGCCAAGGCGAGGCGTCCGCCCTGGTGCTTCGGGAGCCGCAGCTGGCTTTAGCGCAGGCGAGCGTGGCGGCGGCGCAGGCGCAGCTGCAGTCGGCGGAGCTGGAACTGGCGCGGACCGCGATCACCGCGCCCTTCTCGGGCAGGGTACGGCAGCGGCGCGCCAATGTCGGCGATTTTGTCGCGCCGGGTTCGCCCATTGCGGATATCTTCGCCACGGACGTGATGGACGTCAGGGTACCGCTGACGGACACTGAGCTATCGGCGCTGGAGCTTCCGATCGGCTTCGTCGCCCGCGACGCGCGCAGCGCGCCTTTGGCGCATGTGACGGGGTCCAGCGGCGGTCAGCCCGTGCGCTGGGAAGGCCGGCTTGTGCGGGTTGAGGCCAATGTCGAGGAGACGACCAGGCTCGTTTATGGGATCATTGAGGTGCGCGATCCATTCGGCCGCGGGCAAGCGGCGCCGCTGGCGCCGGGTTTGTTCGTGAGCGCGGATCTCGACAGCCCGAACGCGGAGACGCTGGTGGCGATGCCGCGCTCCGCCCTCAAGCGCAACGGTTTTGTCTATGTCGTCGACGACAATGGCCGCATCCAAATCAGGGCTGTGACCCCAGTCAACACCACCGCGTCGAGCGTGTATGTGCGCGGCGGGGTGGAAGCGGGCGAGCGGGTCGTGGTCTCGGCGCTGCCGGGTCCGCGAGAGGGTATGGAAGTCACTGCGATGGCCGTGGGAGCGGAAGGCGCTCCAGCGCCCGAAGCGACGCCTTAACAGCGTTCAGAAAGACAGCGGGCTGAGGCCTCGGCTTCGCCCTTACAGGAAGCAAACTATGAACGGCATCGTCAATTGGTGGGGTCGGAACCCGGTCGCGGGCAATCTCTTGATGCTGGCGTGCCTGGTCATGGGATTTCTGTCTTTCACACGCATGGAGAAAGAGTTCTTTCCACCAGGCGCCGACAACGCGATCATGATCAACGCCGCGTGGCCGGGCGCCTCTCCGCAGGACATCGAAAGCCAAGTGACCGTGCGCATCGAAGAGGCGGTCGCGGCGATCAATGGGGTGGACTGGACCCGTTCGCAATCGGGAGAGGGCTACGCGTGGGTGCGGTTGTCGCTGATGCCTGGGGTGGACCCCACGGACATCGAAACCGAGGTGCGCAGCCAAGTGGAGGCCATCTCGGGTCTACCGCCAGCGGTTGAGCGCATTCAAGTGCAGCGTTTCACGGGCCGCGACTTCCTCTTCCTTTTGTCGGTTCACGGAGAGGCAAGCGAACGGACGCTGCGGGAGGTGGTGAAGCGCATGCGCGACGAGATCGCGCTTTTGCCCGGAGGCGTAAACGCGCAAGTCTGGTCGACGCGCAACCCCGAAGTGTCGATCGAGCTCTCCGAAGAGGCGATGCGCCGGTACGGGCTGACTTTCGATGAGGTCGCCCAAGCGGTGCGCGCGCACTCGTTGAATGCGGGCGGCGGCGCGGTGCGGACCGAGGAAGGCAGCTTCCAGCTTCAGGTGCGGAACCTCGCCGACACGCAATCCGACTTTGAGCGTATCATCATTCGTCAGACGCAGGATGGCGGCGCGCTGACCGTCGGCGACGTCGCCACCGTCATCGACGGCTTCCAGGATGTGGACTCCTATTCCGTCCTGAACGGGGAAGCCTCCGCGATGGTTGCGGTCTTGACCCCGGACCAAGCCAATATCGAGGCGACCGGCAAGGCGATGGACGAATATCTCGCCGACCTCATCCCCACCCTGCCCCCGGGGCTCGAGTTAACGGTCGTCATCGATAGCCGGGACCAGTACTCGTCGCTCTTGGGAATTCTGTTTTCCAACGCGGCGATGGGGTTCTTCCTCATCTTCGTGCTGTTGCTGTTGACGCTGCATCCAAAAGTCGCCCTGTGGTCGACGATTGGGGTGGTTACAGCCTTCGCCGGCAGCTTCATCATCCTGCCCTATGTCAATGTGTCGATGAACTTTATGACCGTGTTCGGGTTCTTGCTCGTGCTCGGCATCATGGTGGACGACGCCATCATCGTCGGCGAGGCGATCTACGAACGGGTGGAACGAGGAGAGCACGGGGTGGACTCCTCCATTCTCGCCACCCAGCTCGTGATGAAGCCGCTGATGGCCTCGGTCTTGACGACGATGATCGCGTTCTCGCCGCTGATGTTCCTTGACGGCGCGGTGCAGCAGTTCACCCAGGCCATTAGCATCGTGATCATGTCGACGCTGTTTTTCAGCCTCGTCGAAACGCTCATTATCCTTCCTGCTCACTTGGCTCATGTGCGGCTGATTGAACCGAGCGAGACCTTCTGGGGCCGATTGATGAAGGCGCAGCAGGCATGCGCCAACGCCGTTGTCTGGTTTGCGGAAAACGTGCACGGACCCTGCGTGCGGACTGCGATCCGGTTCCGCTGGTTGACCGTGTCCATTTTCATCGTGATCATTGCCTTGTCTGTCGCGGTTTTCGCCTCCGGTCGGGTCAAGCAGAGCTTCATGCCGGAAGTCGAGGGAGATTTCATTTACGCTTCCGTCGAGATGCCGCGAACCACCTCCTTCGTGCGGATGCAGGAGGTGGCTCAGCAGCTCGATCGAGCCAGGCTCGCGCTGCAGGCGGAAACGCAGGACGTCAGTTACACTGATCCGGACGATGCGGTGACGACGAGCGGGATCGTCTTGTCCTGGGCGCAATTCATCAATGACACATCGGTCGAAAACTATGTCACCCTGACGCCGCCCGAGACGCGGGAGATCCGGACAAGCTACGTGGCCGAGCGTCTTAAAGAGCTGATTGGCGAGATCCCGGATGCGGAGCGCATCAGCGTTCAACTAAACCCTGGAGGCGGCGGCGACGGCGAACGCATCGAGTTCGCCATGATCGGCGAAGACAGCGCGGAGCTTCGCGCAGGAGTGGACGAGCTCAAAGCGCGTCTTGCCCAGTTCGAGGCCGTGACCAGCGTGCGCGACAGTCAAGAGGCCGCCAACGAGGAATTGCGTTTCTCCCTCCTTCCAGGCGCGGAGCAGTTGGGCATCAGCTTGGCGGACGTCCAGCGACAGGTGCGCCAGGCTTATTTCGGCGAAGAGGTTCAACGCTTGCCTCGGGACGGCGACGAGGTGCGGGTTTATGTCCGCTATCCACGCGATGATCGGAGAACGCTTGAGAGCATAGAGAACTTCCGGATTCGGACGCCTGATGGCCGTGAAGTGCCGTTGGCGACGGTGGCGACCGCGTCTTTCGCTCCGGGCGTCGTCGAGCTTAATCGGCGCCAGCGCATGCCGACCATCACCGTCGAGGCGGAGGCGCCGGCAGAGGATCGCGCCGAAATCATGCGGGAATTGGAGGAGAATTTCTTTCCGCAACTTGAGGCGAAATATCCCGGCTTGAGCCGTCGGGCGATCGGCGAAGCCGAAGGCCAAGCGGAATTCTTTCAGAACCTGACCAATCTTGGGGTCGCAGCGCTCTTTGGCATCTTCTTCGTTCTGGCGGTGACGTTCCGGTCTTATGTGCAACCTGCGCTGATCATGAGCGTTATTCCCTTCGCTTTTGTCGGCGCGATGGTCGCGCACTGGGCGACAGGAACGAGCTTTGCCCTGTTCTCCTGGCTCGGGATGGTGGCGGCGATCGGGGTTGTTGTGAACGACAATGTGGTGCTGATGGACAGGGTCAATCGGCTGCGGGAGGAGGGCGCGAGCGCCTATGACGCGGTGACAGGGGGGTCAGTCAGTCGGTTCAGGCAGATCTTCCTGACCTCGATCACCGAGTTTGTGGGGCTTCTGCCGATGCTTGCGGAAACCGAAGTGGTGGCTCAGTTTCTCAAGCCTATGGCGCTCTCGTTGGCTTTGGGCGTTCTCTTGACGATGCCGGCCTCTCTGTATCTGACGCCCGCGCTTTATACGTGCGGGGTTGACGTGAAACGGGCTGCAGGGGGCTGGTGGCGCACGACACGCGGCCTTTTCGGAGGCCGGCGGGCGCGCCCGGCTGAGTAATATTTTTCTTGGGAGGAATGCATGGCGGCTATGACAAGACGTTTGGCCTTGGCGTCGGGAACGGCGCTTCTGGCGGCTGGATGCGCAACGCGGGCGGGCATGGTGGCGGAGAGCGCAGAGCGGCTTGCGCCGCAGGCTGCGCAATTGGGCGCCTGGGGGATTGAGCTTGACGCCCGGGACATGAGCGTCGCGCCAGGGGAAGATTTTTATCGGCATGTCTCGGGGACGTGGCTGAACGCCACGCAGATTCCCTCGGACCGGACCCGCTGGGGCAGCTTCGATATTCTTTCGGATAAAGCCGAACGCGATTCCCAGGCGATCCTCAACGAAGTGATCGCCACTGGCGGCCCGGAGGGCTCCAACGCCGCCAAGATCAAGGCGATGTACGAGGCGTTCGTGGATCAGGACGCCATCGACGCCAAGGGCCTCGCGCCAGCCCGACCCGGCCTTGCAGCCATCGCGGCGTTGACCAATCACGCCGAATGCGCCGCCTTGATCGGCCGCCCCGACATGCCTGTGGCTGCTCCCTTTGCGGCGTTTATCAGCCTCGATAGCCGGAACCCTGACCAGTATGTGGTGTGGGTGACGCACAGCGGACTTGGCCTGCCGGAGCGGGAATATTATCGGCGTACGGACGACGAGTTTGCGGCCATAAGAGCCCAATATGAGACCCATATCGCCAATGTTTTCGGCCTTGCGGGTATCGACGCCGGCGCCGAACGGGCCGCGCGGATCTTGGCTCTGGAAACCCAAATTGCAGAGCTGCACTGGCCTGTGGCGCGGCGACGGGAAAGGAACCAGACCTATAACCCCAAGACCAAAGCCGAATTACAGGCGTTGGCGCCGGCTTTCCCCTTCTCTGCGATGCTTGATGCGGCCGGCCTTGGGGCCGCAGATTATTTTGTTGTGCGGGAAGTCGACACGATTGGGCCCTTGGCGGATATTTTCCTCGCCACGCCGATGGAGACGCTGAAGGACTATTTGTCGTTTCATTATATCAAGAACTTGTCTGCGGTTCTGCCCCGGCCCTTCGACGAAGAAAACTATGCCTTTTTCAGCCGTACGCTCAACGGTCAGCCGGAAATGCGGCCGCGGGACAGGCGCGGAGTGCAGGCCGTCTCAGCGACTTTGGGAGAGGCTTTGGGGCAAATTTATGTGACGCGGCACTTTCCGCCTGACGCCAAGCGGAAGATGGTCGAACTGGTGGAGAATGTGCGACTGGCCTATGCGCAGCGTATCCGCGATCTGCCATGGATGAGTCCCGAAACGAAGCTGGTGGCGCTGGAGAAGCTTGAGGCCTTCAGGCCGAAGATCGGCTATCCTGACCGCTGGACCGACTATTCCGCCATGGACATCCGCGCCGACGACGCCTTCGGAAACGCCATTCGCGCAGGATTGTGGGATTGGAACCGCGACCTCGAAAGGCTCGGCAAGCCCAGCGATCGGGACGAATGGTTCATGACGCCGCAGACAGTAAACGCTTATTATAATCCGACTTTCAACGAGATCGTCTTCCCCGCGGCGATCCTGCAGGCGCCGTTCTTCGATCCAAACGCGGACCCGGCTGTGAATTATGGCGGCATCGGCGGCGTGATCGGACATGAGATGGGGCACGGGTTTGATGACCAGGGCGCGAAATCGGACGCCCGGGGCGTTCTGCGGGATTGGTGGAACGCCCAGGATGTGGCCGCTTTCACTGCGCTCGGCGACAAGCTCGTAGCGCAGTACGACCAGTTCGAGCCCCTACCCGGTCTGCGCCTCAACGGCCGTCTGGGACTTGGGGAAAATATCGGGGACAATGGCGGCCTGCAGGTGGCCTATCACGCCTATCGATTGTCCCTGAACGGGACGGAAGCGCCGACGCTCGACGGGATGACTGGCGACCAGCGCTTCTTCCTGTCATGGGGACAGATTTGGCGGACGCTTTACCGCGAACAGCGGCTGCGCAACCAAGTGTTGACAGGCCCCCACTCGCCGCCGGAGTTTCGGACCAACGGAGTGGTGCGAAACATGGACGCCTGGTACGCAGCGTTCGATGTGCAGCCTGGGCAAGCAATGTATCTGCCGCCAGAGGAGCGCGTGCAGATCTGGTAAAGCCGATCATCTGGTCCTGGAATGAACCAAGGCGCGTCGGGTCGATTCTCGACGCTTCCGGTCTTTGTCAGCAGCAATGAGGAGCCCGCCCTTGTCGACCCCAGGGTCGCGGCGTCGCCCCTGGACGTCTATGAGGACGTCTCTGGGGGCGGCCTGGGGGCGGCTCTGGGGGCGGCTCTGGGGGCGCCTCTGGGGGCGGCTCTGGGGGCGCCTCTGGGGGCGGCTCTGGGCGTCTTGGGGCGTCTCGGGGCGGCTGGGGTTTTGCACCGACTTTGGGGAGTTTGCGCTTGTTTCGGCGGGCGAGGCTCTGCATCCTGGACATCCTGATCTCCAGAGATCAACGAGCGACGAGGACAGGAGGCGGCGATTATGGGTATCCGGCGCGCGATCGCCTTGGGGACGTCGCTGGCGGCGGCGCTGGCCAGCACTGGTTGCGCCACCCTCCAGGATCCCGCCACGATCCAACCCGATCTGCTTGCCTATAACGAGGCGATCGCAGTATCGCAGCGTGAGCAGCTTTTGCTCAATATTGTGCGGCTGCGCTACAGGGACACGATCAGCTTCATCCAGATCACCGGCGTGACCACAAGCTATTCGCGCTCCTTGGGGGGTGATTTCGCGTCGGGGTTGGGGATTGATGCCGGCTCCTTTGACGAAGCCTTGCGCTTTGGGGGGGACAGCGAACGTTCCGTGCGGCCGCTCGTGGAGTACGAGCCGCTGCAGGGGCCCGGTTATGCGTTCCAGCTTTTGTCGCCGATCGAACCCTCTTCGCTGTTTTTGCTGACGCAGTCAGGTTGGAGCGCGGAGCGGCTTTTATTGTGCTGCATCGCGCGGGTGGCGGAGGTGGAGAATGCCCGGGCCGCAGCGGGGCCGACTCCAGATTTCCTGCCGGACAACGCCGCCTTCAGGACGCTGGCGGCGGACCTGCGGCGGCTGCAGCTCGATGGCGGATTGATCGTCGACATCTATGCTGGCGAAGCCGGACGGCAGGTGGTGCTGACGATACGCGGGGAAACCCCTGCAGCGGTGCGGGTGAGGACCGCTTTGGGATTCGCGCCGAATGCGACCAGCTTACCGATCACAGACCAAGCGGCGGCGGGAGACGCCTTGACGGTCCGGGGCCGGTCGCTTTTGGGAATTCTCTCGGCGCTGTCGCAGACGGTGGAGGCGCCTGCCGCGCATGCTGGCCTTGTTACGCCCGCTCCAGCCAATGGAGACTGGTCCACAGTGATCGGCGGCATGTTTCGGGTCCGGAGTTCTTCGGAGCGGCCTGCAGACTCGGCCGTAGCGGTGCAGTATCGCGGGGTCTGGTTCTGGATTGACGATGGCGATCTGCAAAGCAAATCCACCTTCGATCTGGTCAGCCATTTGTTTGCGCTGCAGGCAGCAAGGGGCCAGGCCGGGGCGCCAGACCCACTCATCGTGTTGTCTCCGGGGAACTGAAACGGGTTCGCACAGTATCTGCCCCGATTCCGCAAGAGGGGGTCGCCAGCGAGAATGAGCAAAGCTTGAGACGGGCCCGCGCGGCTTCGTTCGGCTTGCGTCGCCCGACCCCCAAAACCGGTAGAACTCGGGTTGGCATGCGCTCTGAAAAAGCGGCGCCCAACGCGCAGGACTGTCAGCATGACCCGATTCTGATGGGTCCCGTTCTGTCTTAGAGGGGGCGCTCTTCCTGATCTTGGTCGGTTTCAAGGTTTTCGACCGGCTTGGCATGCGCTAAACACCCGCGGGGCGGAGATGGAGGGCTTTGTCCCCGCCTGTCTGATCGACAATCATGCCGCTCGTTTTTGGGAAGCGCCTCCCAGGAAGGGTCGGGCGCCGACGCCGACAACGCCCCAAAGCAGGCCCCATCGTGCTCCCCACTCAACAGGCGCTTCACCCGATGACTTTTTTGGACCTCAGCTCGGTGATGCGGGTGTCGTCATACCCAAGCAGTTCGCCAAATACATAGGCGTTGTCTTCGCCTATCGCTCGGCCGCTCCAGCGCACCAATCCGGGCGTCGCTGACAGCTTGGGAAAAACATTCTGCATTTTGAAGGCGCCCAGGACCGGATGCACGGCGTCAATGATCGCCTGGCGCGCTGCGAAATGCGGATCGGCCAACATCTCCGGTGCGCGGTAAATCCGCCCGAACGGCACGCCAGCCTCGTCACAGATCGCCTCCAATTCGGCCATGCTCTTGGTCTTGGACCAGTCGTTGACGATCAAGTCGAGTTCCTCTTGCGCCTCGCCGCGCGCGACGTGGGTCGCAAAGCGCGGATCGCGGGCCATTTCAGGGCGCCCCATCGCAGCGGCCAGACGCTCGAACACGGTGTTTTGGTTGGCGGCGATGATCACCTCGCCGTCGGCGGCGTCGTAGATGTTCGATGGGGCGATCTTCGGCAGGACCGGGCCGGTTCGTTCGCGAATATGGCCGCCGAACTGATATTCTGGAATCAGACTTTCCATCATCGCCAGCACGGACTCATAAATCGCACTGTCCACCACTTGGCCTTCACCAGTCTTGTCACGCTGATGAAGGGCGGCGAGGGCGCCGAAAGCAGCATAGACGGCCGCAAGCGAGTCACCGATCGAAATGCCTGCGCGGGCAGGCTTTCGGTCCGGCTCGCCGATCACCGCTCGCAGGCCTCCCATCGCTTCCCCGACGCTGGCGTAGCCCGCCTTCGACGCATAGGGCCCAGTCTGTCCGTAGCCCGACACTCGAATCATGATGAGGCCAGGATTGATCTTTTTGAGCGTCTCATAGCCGAGACCCCATTTCTCCATGACGCCCGGGCGAAAATTCTCGAGCAGGAAATCCGATTTCGCAACAAGGTCCTTGAGCGTGGCCTGACCTTCGGGCTGACGGAGATCAAGCGTCGCGCAACGCTTGTTGCGCGCGACGATCGGAAACCATAGCGATTGGCCGTCGGGCTTGAACTGCCCCCAATCGCGCAGCGGGTCTGGCTGGCCGGGGGGCTCGATCTTGATCACCTCTGCGCCCATGTCGCCCATCAGCTGACCGCAAAACGGCCCCGCCAGCAGCGCGCCCAGCTCAATGAGACGCAGGCCTTTTAGCGGCCCAGTGGGCTCTGGAAGCGGGGTCACGGGCGTTCCTTGTTCAAAGCGGGAGTGTGTCGATTATGCTCTCTGCTCAGCGCTCATTTCAATGGCTGGCCCATGGAAAGCCATGTGCGCGCCCTTGAGCGCTTTGGGATCGGACGGCGTAGGATTGCCGACCTCATGGTTTGTCATTCTTGCTTCAAAACACCCAGGCCCAGTTGGTCGGAATGCGCTCTTGAGAGCTTGGCGTTCGCTGAAGACGGGTCAGGGGCCATTCTGTGTGCGGCGGCGGCCCGGTCACGGGATTTTTTAGGGCGGTTCGACGGCCTTGATCATTCTTTTCATCTTTAAACAAAACGCAGCGGCATCATCTGCGGGATCTCCCCTCAGCCCGTCTCCACGAATTCGTGGCGCTCCATCCAATCCAGAACGACCGCCAACGCCGTCAACAGCTGATCTTTCTGGCCGATATAATAATGCGTGGCGCCTTCGATACGATGAAACTCTGGGGTTATCTTTTTGAATCCCGCCATGATCCGCGCCGCGTGGCTCGGCGTGCAGGCGTCGTCTGCGCTATTCTCAACGACAAGCGCCGGCGCTGACACATCACCTGCGCATTTGGGACCGTCGGCGCGCGAGAGCTCGGACCATTGGGAGAGCCAGGAGCGAAGAGAGGTGAACCGCGCGAGATGGGCGGGGCTCATGTTCACAACCCGCGGCTCCCCCATATAGCACCAGTTCGGACGCCGATCATTAGGGTCGATTGCAGGATCGAGCCAGCGGAGGTCGGCCATTGTGCCGTGGACGACAAAACAATGTTCGCTTTGGGGGAGGCTTGTTTTGCGCAGGTCGTCGAGCCTTTGGAGCACATCTGCGGTGATGCGCGCGATACGCGCGCGCTGGGCGGATCGATACTCGGCCTGGAAGTCCTTCGGAAAAGGAGCGCGCGCGACCGGCGGATCCGCGTAGATGTCGAGGTATGGATCGCGATCGTAAGGGTTAAGCTCATCACGAATTGCGGGATCGATCCACTCGGACAGGGTTATCGCCCGACTGACATGTGCGGCCAGCTGCATCACGCCGTCCGCTGGCGTCAGGCCTGCCGTGGTCAGGTCCACAGGGTCGCCTGCAGGCGTCTCCGTGATCGTAGGATGCTCGGCCTGGGATTGATAGAACAAGGACAGGGAACCGCCCCCTGACCAACCAGCCAGCAGAACCTTTTTGAAGCCCAAGACTTCCTTTGCGTGACGTACATAGTGGCCCAGGTCGATGACGACCTTCTCCATGATCAGGGCCGTATCGTTATGAGGATATCGCGACGCCGCACAGATGACCGGAACGCCCGCCCTCGCCAGCGCCATCGGCAGCGGCAAATGGGTCATCACGCCGCTGGGGTGCATGAAGATGACTACAGTGTCCTGAGTGGGGGCGTCCTTGGGCCGCAAGAACTGTCCCTCGCACAGCACGCGGTCATGGCTGCCGCCATATGTCTCCTTGAACCCCGATCGGTCTTGAAACACCAGCGCCATGGGAATGCGATCAAAGTCAAAAGGTCTCATGACTGCCCGCCCTGAGAAAGTGCGAGGGCCGACGCCCGGACGGCCCGCAAAGAAAGAGCAATAAACAAGGCCCCTAGCAGCCCGTCGGACTGGCCTTGCCACTTAACCTCATGTTGGTCCTATATGAGCTATGCTTGAATCTGGGTGACGGTGCCAAAAGAGCAAATCGGCGTATCGTTGCTGGTGTCCAATCCGCCATGAACCCTCTCAAGGAGAGCGATACGCCATGAAAGAAGCTAAAGTTGTTCGCCTGGTCCAGCCAGGAGAATTTGAAGATGCGTTGACAGCCGTGTTGCGCGCCGGCGCACGGGACCTGTTGGCGCAGGCGATTGAAGCGGAGGTTGAGGATTTCCGGTCGGCTTTCGCCGATCAGCGCTTGAAGGATGGGCGCGAGCGGCTTGTGCGCCATGGCTTTGGTCCGGAGCGTATCATCCAAACCGGCATCGGTCCGGACCCGGTACGGCGTGCCAAGCTGCGCGATCGTGGCGAGGCGGATGCCGGTGAAAGCTGCACAGACCGCATCCGCTTTTCCTCGGCGCTGTTGCCGAAATGGTCCCGCCGCTCGAAGAGCTTGGACGCCTTTATCCCGGCCCTTTGTCTCGGCGGCATTTCAAGCGGCGATTTCCAAATGGCGCTCGCGGCGCTGCTTGGCTAAGACGCGCCAAACGTTTCCCCGGCTGTCGTGGCGCGCCTGAAAGCAGCATGGGAAGATGATTTTGCGCGTTGGCAAAAGTGTGACTTGTCGGCGCGGCGTTATGTTTATCTGTGGGCGGACGGCGTTTATCTGCAAGCGCGAATGGAAGAGCAGGCCGAATGCATGCTGGTCGTCATCGGCGCCACGCGGGAAGGCAAGAAAGAGTTGGTCGGCTTCCAGACGGGCTTTCGCGAAAGCGCCCAAAGCTGGCGGGAGCGGTTCTGTGATGTGAAGGCGCGCACGTCTCGGCCCTTCCAGAAGCGTTCGAGGTCGCGGAAGACGCTGATCCAGCGCGCGCGCGTCGAGTTCGAGGTGCGCGCCTCGTTGGCGGTGCACCACGCCTTGTAGAGCCCCCTGGGGCTCATCACGTCGCCAGAGGCCGGCGCGGGCGGCTTCCAGGCAGGGAAGCGCGCCGGGCGCGTGGCGGGGGAGTAGTCGCCGAGCGAGCGGCGCGTGAGGAGCGCGTTCACGGCGACGAGCTCATTGGCAAGCGCGCACGGGAAACGGCGCCGCCCGGCGGTTGACAGGAACACGCGCTCCTGGGCCAGAAACTCCGCCGCCTACGCCGTCTCGGCAAGGCGATTGAGAACCTGCGCCTGCGAGGTCTTGAGCTGGTCCAGCAGGTCCTCGAGCCGCTCGAACGACGCTGTCGAGGCATGACCGTCGCTCGGCTCGCCCCGGAGCCGCCCGCCATCGGCTTCCGGCGCCAGGTCCATGATGCCTGCGGTCAGCCCCTGGATCTCGTCGGCCCAACGCTGGGGGATACCGGATCGACGCTGTGGAGGGATGCCTTCCAGCGTTACCAGCGGCCCGCCAGCGCATGGGCTTGGGCATGGGTCAGGTCGACCCCGTCATCCTTCAGTTGGGCGCTGACAATGGCGATACGGGCTTCGACATTGGCCACCCAATCGGCGGAGGCGACCCGCGCCTCACGCTCCGAAAGCGTCGCCGGTTTTGAGAACTTCTCTTCGTGCGAGCGGCCGAAAGTGGCCGCTTAAGCGGTGCGGATAGTAATTGGAATCTGCTTCCTCCGCGCCCTCCACGATCCGGAGGACTTGTCCCGCGAAAGCGTCGTCGTGTGCGTGGCATGGTTCTGCATCGGAGTTCTGGTCTCCTGGGCCATCCAAACCCCCTGCCGCTCAACGCCTTTCCGTGAGTTCAAAGACTTAGCGGGTCAATGGCGCCCATCAGAGGAAACCAGTTTTGGTCGCCTTTAAGTGCTTGATATTGAACAAAACGGGCGAGCAAGAAAGAGCCGTCTCGGTACTGAAATTCTGTACCGGATTGGGGCCAGAACCTGGTACGGAGGGCCACTGCGAGTCCCGTTTGCGACCCGAAGTGGCGTGCGGACCTGTCAGGGGTGGCCTTCATGCCGGATTAGACGCCCTCCCATTACGGATTAGACGGAAATGAGGAGTGCCGATAACTTTGCATTCTTGGACGTATGATCCATAATTGCGAGGACGGTTCCTCGCCGCCTCGCGCCGTTTGTCCGTCAGCGCCTCGCCGAATTCCCGGCGGTCGGGCTGCTTGGACCGCGCCAAGTCGACCTTGGCTCAGACCATCGCGCAGGAGATGGCGGCCGCCGCCGAGCAGCCCGACTATCTCGACCTCGAAAACCCCGCTGACCAGGCGAAGCTCGAAGACGCCGCAGCGTATCTGCGGGCCCGCGCCAATCGGCTCATTGTGATCGACGAGGTGCAACGCGCGCCTGGGCTGTTCCAAGTGCTTCGCGGAATCATCGACGAGAACATTCGCGCAGGGCGCGAGACCGGCCAGTTCCTCCTGCTTGGGTCCGCGTCGATCGAACTCTTGAAGCAAACAAGTGAAAGCCTAGCCGGCCGCATCGCCTCCCTTGAACTCGGCCCCATCGATGTGACCGAAATTCCGCTCGCCCAGGCCGAAGCGCTTTGGGTGCGGGGCGGGTTTCCGCGCAGCTTCTTGGCGAAGTCCGACGAAGCCAGCGCCAATTGGCGCGAGGCCTTCATCACGACATATCTCGAACGCGACATCCCCCAGCTCGGGCCACGCATTCCGGCGACTACGCTGCGCCGGTTCTGGACCATGCTTGCCCATCGTCAAGGCGCGCTGCTCAACGCGGCGGAGCTGGCGCGCGCCTTGGCAGTGGATGGCAAGACAATCGCCAAATATCTCGACCTGATGGTCGATCTGCTCATGGTCCGGCGCTTACAGCGCTTGCACGCCACGGGTCGGCAAACGGCTCACCAAATCGCCCAAGACCTATGTCCGCGACAGCGGGCTCGTTCATTCGCTGCTGCGGATTGATACGCTGGACGACTTGCTCGGGCATCCCGTCGCCGGCGGGAGCTGGGAAGGGCATGTGATCGAGACGCTGATCGCCGCCGCGCCGCCGCGCACGGAGCCGAGCTTCTATCGCACGGCGGCCGGCGCTGAACTTGATCTCGTACTGGACATGCCGGGCGGCGAACGCTGGGCGATCGAAATCAAGCGGTCGAGCGCGCCCAAGCTCGACGAGGGCTTTCGCGCGGCGATCGAGGATGTGCGGCCGGCGAAAGCATTTGTCGTCTATGGCGGCAGCGAACGCTATCCCAAGGGCGATGGCGCCGAGGCGATTGGGCTGAGCGATCTGACGCATGAATTGATCCGACAAGCAGCGCGATAACACGCTCGCGCGACGCGCCAGTTGTTCAGCGCCCGGCCGGTGCTGGGCCACGCCGATCACCTGATGCCGGTTCCGGGAGACTATCTGTGCGGCTCAGGCGCCCACCCGGTCGGCGGCGTCACCGGCGCGCCGGGTCACAATGCGGCGCGGGCGGTGCTGCAGGACCTCGGTCGCTGAACGTCGTGTCAGACCGAATTGCCTGCTACGGATCGAAGGTCTAGCGTCCAGCCTCGACTGAAGGAGAGCGGGCTTGAGAAGAGATCGATCGGGCGCGGGCTGGGCATGGGCCATTGGGGTCGCAATGGCTCTTGACCTGATCCTTGCCGGGGCTCCGGCCGTGGCCCAGACCCCGGCGGTGTTCAACTCGACCCGCCCGGCCGAACGGATCGAATACTGGCAGAAGCGCCTCACCGAGATCAGCACGCGCCTGGGACAGCCGGACAGCCTGGCGGATGTGAGGCTGCTGTTCCTAGGGGACTCCATCACCGATTTCTGGACGATGGCAAACAATCCCTGGTTCCCCGGCGCGCGCGGCGGCCGGGTGATCTGGGACGAGACCTTCGGTGGGCGCGACCCGTCCAGTCTCGGTTTGAATTTCGGCATTTCCGGCGACCGGACCGAGCACGTTCTTTACCGGATCCAGCCGCGATCCGAGGGTGGCCTGGGGCAACTGGACCGGCCGGATCTCAATCCTGATGTTATCGTGCTGATGGTCGGCATC
>JAGWZH010000032.1 GCA_018971945.1 Alphaproteobacteria bacterium
TCAGGTCTCTCTCTTTCGTTCCAAGGCGATGCCCCCCATTCTGCGGCCCAGAAGGGGCGACGCTGATCCCGGGGTTCTGACGCCCCCGTCCTGCGGCCGGCGGCCCGCGGCTTCAATCTTGAGGCTTCGATGTGCGGATCGGGTCGCCGTCCTTGACGGGGAGGGGCCACGGGCTCTTAAGCTCGCGGCATGGGCATGATCGCCGTTTTGGGAGCCGCAGGGGCTGTGGGACACGCCATCGTGCGGCGTCTCGCCGAGGAAGGGCGGTCCGTCGCCGCGGTGACCCGTCGGCCACAACGGACGTTTCCCGAAGGCGTTGAGGTGCGGACCGCCGATCTCTTTGACCCCTCAAGCCTCGCGGCTGCTTTCATGGGCGCCTCGTCGGCGATCCTTGTGCCTGGGATCACTCTCAGCCAGGCTGCGCTCCCCGCCCTGCATGACAACGGCGTCAGCCGGCTTGTTGTGTTTTCAAGCCATAATCTCAGCATCGCAGGGGCTGGCGCCTCCTACAAGGCGGTCGCCGATGCGGAGGCGCGGATGATGGCGTCCGGCCTTGCCTGGACGGTTTTGCGGCCGACCTTGATCTATGGCCACCCCGAGCTCGGCGCAGGGGCCGCGCTTCTGCGCATGGCGCAGCGTTTGCCCGTGATGACGACCCCGGGCCTCGGCCTCGCCTGGCAGCAACCGATATTCTATGAAGATCTCGCCCGGATCGCGGCTTGGGCCGTCGACGCGGAGGATGCTCTTGGCCGGGTCATCGCTGTTGGTGGGCCAGAAGTCTTGCGTTTGCGCTCTTTTTACGCAGCCGCTTCTCGGGCTGCGGGCGGCACAGGGTTTGTCCTGCCGGTGCCGCGCATTCTGATCAGGCTCGCAGCGCGCGCGATTGGGGCGCGTTTCCCCCTCACGCTCGAGCAAATCGCCCGCGCCCCGGTCAATAAACATCTCGACGCGACGCCCTTTTTACCCGACGGCGTCCGGCCGCGGATCGGCGTTGAGGAGGGTCTTTCACGCCTCGCAGCCGGCCTTGCGGCGCACGCCTAAAGCGGCGCGCAGGCGGCCTCAAGCCAGAGCCTGTCCTGGCCCGCGAGCAATGGCCCGACTTCGGCGAGCACCCGGGCGTGATAGGCGTTGACCCAGGCGCGTTCCTCCGCGCTCAGCATTTTGGGCAGGATCAGCGCCCGGTCGAAGGGGGCCAAGGTGAGCGTTTCGAAACCGAGCATGTCTCGCTCCCCACCTGGGATCGGGGCGGGAGGTGTCACCACCTGCAGGTTTTCAATGCGGACGCCGTAGGCGCCGGTCTTGTAATAGCCGGGCTCGTTGGAGACCACCATGCCCGGCTGCAAAGCGACGGCGTTGGGGGCCTTGGCGATCCGGTGGGGGCCTTCATGCACCCCCAGATAGCTGCCGACCCCGTGTCCGGTGCCATGGTCGTAATCAAGGCCCGCCTGCCACAAGGCCACGCGCGCCAAGGCGTCGAGCGCCGATCCCGTCGTGCCTTGGGGAAACCGCACCCTGGCCAAGGCCACATGCCCCTTGAGAACCAGGGTGTAGCGTTCCTTCATTTCCTTGGCGGGCCGGCCGATGGCCGCCGTGCGGGTGACGTCGGTGGTGCCGTCCTCATATTGCCCGCCGCTGTCGATCAGGAACAACGAGCCCTTCTTGAGCTTCTTATTGGTCTTGTCGCTGACCCGATAATGCACGATGGCGCCGTTTGCGCCCGCCCCGGAAATGCTGTCGAAAGACAGATCCTTCAAAAGGCCGGTCTCGACCCGGAACGCCTCCAGCCGCTTGCAGGCTTCGATCTCGTCAAGGGTGTCGCCCTCTTCAGCCAGAAGCCGCAAAAAACGCGACAAAGCCGCGCCGTCGCGGCGATGGGCCGCCCGGGCGCCGTCAAGCTCCACCCCGTTTTTGCGCGCCCGCGGCAACACGACCGGGTCTTGACCGCGCACTATGACGGCGCCGCCCTGCTCAAGGGTCGAGAACACAAAGGCCGAGCTGGCCGAGGGATCGACCAAGACCTTCGCCCCCTTGAGCCCCGACAAGGCCGGGGCGAATTCCTCAGGCGGCCGCACCGCGACCTGGTTGCCCAGCCAGTCCCTGAGGCGGGGGCTGACCTTGTCGGGCGCGAGAAACAAATCTGCTGCGCCGTCCGCCCGGATGATGGCCTCGCCCAAGGGCAAAGGCGTCCGCGCCACATCCCCGCCACGGATATTGAAGAGCCACGCAAGCGACGCCGGCGCTGTCAGCACCGCCATCTCAGCGCCCGCCTTGGCGATCGCTTCGCCGATTTGAGCGCGTTTTTCGGCGGCCTCTTGCCCCGCGTAGCGATCGAGATGGGGCACGACTTCGGCGGCCGGAACCGGTGGTCGATCCCGCCACACCGCATCGATGGGGTTGGGGCTGACCGCTTGCAGCGCAGCACCCGCTTCGGCGGCGGCGGCGGAGAGCCGGGCGAGGGCGTCGGGGCTGAAAAGCTTTGGGTCATAGCCGATAACCCAGCCCTTCTGCGCTTTGAGGCGGAGATAGCCATGGGCTCCCTCCTCCACAAGCTCGCGATAGGCGAAGAGCCGGCCGTCCACCTGGGCTCTCACCTGCAAGCTGTAGCGCCCGTCGACGAAGATCGCGGCTTCCTCTTTGAGGACCACAGCCGCCCCCGCCGAGCCCGTAAACCCGGTGAGCCATTGCAGCCTGTCAAAAGCAGGCGGCACATACTCGTTTTGCCATTCGTCCTCATGCGGGACGATGAACCCGTCGAGCTTCAGCTTGGCCATCGCCTTGCGGAGAAGGGGCAGGTGGGCGCGGCCGAGCGCAGGGCCGCCTTGGACTTCATAGGTCTGAAACATAATCTGAACCCTAAGCGTGCGGCCGCCGCCAGACAAGCGTGCTCCAGGCCTCGCGGGCATAGCGATGCTCCAGGGTCAGACCGCGGCTCGCATAAGCAAGGCGCACAAGCGGCTCCTGCCGGGTCAATAACCCGGAGAGCACAAGCCGTCCGCCCGGCTTCAACGCGCGGGTGAGGATCGGGGAGAGCCTGATCAGGGGGCGCATCAGGATATTGGCGAAGATCAGCTCATAACGGTCCGGCGCGCTTGCGGTCTTGGCGCCGTCGGCGGCGAGCCAGCGCACCCGCGCGCTTACCCGGTTATTGGCGATGTTTTCGCCCATGATGGCCGCCGCCCGGGGATCGATCTCCACGGCGAGGGCCTTGGCGCCCGCCTTGGCCGCCGCAATCGCCAGAACCCCTGAGCCTGCGCCCACGTCCAGAACACGGCGCGGGACCGGGGCCCGACGCAGAACATCCTCAAGCGCCAGAAGACATCCTTTGGTGGTGCCGTGGTGGCCGGTGCCGAAGGCCTCCGACGCCTCGATCCAGATCCGCTTTGCGCCGCCGCGGACCCGGTTGAGCGCATGCGCGCCAGCCACGACAAAGCGTCCCGCATTCACCGGCGGGAGACCGTCAAGCGCCATCGCCACCCAGTCCGCGTCCTCAAGGGCCCCTTTGTGTACATGGATGTCCGGCGCGACCTGGGCGATGACGGCGGTGGCGGCGTCCGCGTCTTGCTCTGTGCCTATATAAACTTCGAGCCTGAATTTGCCCGCGCCTTCCTCAAACCAGCTCACTGCGTCCGCAGGAGAAGGATCGAGCCCGTCGAAAGCGGCGGCGGCGGCCCTGATCGCGGGCAGGGACCCAAGAGCGGTGAGGATCAACATCGGGGCCTGCTTACTGGGCGCCGTCGTCGCTGTCACGCGCGCCCTGATCGCCCTTACCCTGCCGCCCGCACAAAGCTGTCGATGACGCGCTTCTCGCCGCCGCTTTCAAAGATCACCACCAGCTTGTTGCCTTCGACCATGCGTATGACCCCGCGGCCGAATTTGTCATGCAGCACCATTTGGCCTTTGCGGAATTTCGCGTCGTCCTCGCCGGACTTGGTGATCAAGCGGGCTTGCCCGTCGATCACGGGAGGCTTGGAGACGCCGACGCGCTCTTGGTCCCGCTCTATGCTGCGATGGGGCCCGCGCTCTTGCCCGCGTTCTTGCCCGCGTTCTTGGGCGCGCCTCCAGCCGGGGGAAGGATAGGCTGAGTTGAAGCCCGCCCCGGGCGCCCCGTGTGGGGAGAACCGCGCCCAGCCGTCGCGGACGCCGCCCCGCGCAGGCGCTCCGTAGCCTGTCTCAGAGGCGAGCGCGATATGCGCCTCGGGCAATTCGTCGATGAAACGGGAGGGCGGCACCGTTTGCCAGCGGCCATAGATCTGGCGGTTGGCGGCGAAAGAAATGACCGCCTTGGTCCGGGCTCGGGTGACGCCGACATAGGCGAGGCGGCGTTCCTCCTCGAGGCTTTTTTCGCCTCCCTCGTCGATGGCGCGCTGGGAAGGGAACACCCCCTCTTCCCAGCCGGGCAAGAACACCAAAGGCCATTCAAGCCCTTTGGCGGCGTGCAGGGTGGAGATGTGCACCTCGTCTCCATCGCCGCCAGCTTCAAGGTCCAAGACCAGCTGCACATGTTCGAGATAGGCCTCAAGGCTGTCGAACTGACCCATGGCCTGGACAAGCTCTTTCAGGTTTTCAAGCCGGGTTTGGGCGGTCGGGGATTTGTCAGCCTGCAGCATCGCTGTGTAGCCGCTTTCGTCGAGCAGGGTCTCGGCGAGCTCGACATGCGATTTCTCTTGCGCCCATCGGCGCCAGCGGTCCAGATCGGCGATGAAGGCCCTGAGCCCTGTGCGCGCCGCTCCCTTGATTTCATCCGTTTCCAGAATATCCCGTGCTGCGCGGAGCATGGAGACGCCCATGCTCCGGGCGAGGGATGCGAGCTTGGCGACCGAACTGTCGCCAACCCCTCTTTTGGGTTGGTTGACCACCCGCTCGAAAGCCAGATCGTCGTCTTCAGAACGGATCAAACGCAGATAGGCATGAACATCTCTGACCTCGGCGCGTTCGAAGAACCGCGGCCCTCCAATGACTTTATAGGGGATTTTCAGCATCAAGAAGCGCTCTTCGAAGGCGCGCATCTGCCAGGCGGCCCGCACGAGCACCGCTACGGAGGAAAAGCTATGGGGCGGATTGGTCCGCGCCTCGCGGAGGTCGCCCCCGTCTGAGCGCTGAGCCGAAAACTGCGCCGCAGCTGTCCAGGCCTCGATCTCGTCGGCGACGCCGCGCGCCTCGCCGTCCCCGTCCCAGACGCCGCGAACCACCACCTTCTCGCCTTCTTCGTCCTGGGTCCAGAGAGTCTTTCCAAGACGCGCGCGATTATGGGCGATGAGATGGGAGGCGGTGGCGAGGATATGGCCCGAGGACCGGTAATTGCGCTCCAGCCGCACCACGACCGCGCCAGGAAAGTCCCGCTCGAAGCGTAAAATATTGTCCACCTCCGCCCCGCGCCAGCCATAGATCGACTGGTCGTCGTCGCCGACCACGCAGATGTTCTTCGAGCCCAGCGCCAAAAGCCTCAGCCACAAATATTGGGCGACATTGGTGTCCTGATACTCGTCGACCATCAGATAGGTCAGCTTGCGGTGATACTCCGCGAGCACGTCGGGATGGTCTTGAAAGATATGAATCATGTGCATCAGGAGATCGCCGAAATCGCAGGCGTTCAGAACCCGCAATCGCTCCTGATAGGCCTTGTAGATCTCTGTCGAGCGGCCCTCTCCCCAGGCATGCGCCTCTTTGGCTGAGACAGAGGCCGGCTTGAGGGCGCGGTTCTTCCAGCTGTCGATCAGCCCGGCCAAGGCGCGCGCTGTGAAGCGCTTCTCGTCGACGCCCTCGGCCTCGATAAGCTGCTTCAGGAGCCTATTTTGATCGTCCGTATCAAGAATGGTGAAATTGGGCTTCAGGCCGACGAGCTCGGCATGACGCCTGAGCATCTGGGCGGAGATGGAATGAAAAGTGCCAAGCCAGGGGATCCCTCCGGACCCTGGACCGAGCAGAGCCTCCACCCGATGACGCATTTCCCTCGCCGCTTTATTGGTGAAGGTGACGGCCAGAAGCTGCCAGGCTTGGGCCCGACCCGTCGCCAACAAATGCGCAAGCCGCGTGGTGAGCACCCTGGTCTTGCCGGTGCCCGCTCCCGAGAGCACAAGCACCGGTCCGTCAAGAGCCTCCACCGCGGCGCGTTGGTCAGGGTTGAGGCCTTCCAGATAGGGCGGCAGGGCCATGGCCCGGCGGGACAGCGGCAGTCTCTCGGCCATCGAATCATCCATGCGTTTGGGCTATCCTTAACATTTAGCACGAACTGGGGGCGCGTCTCTGTTCGGGAAAGGGTGGGCAAGGCCCCCGTCCGCCTCCGCTCGCGCCATCCGGGCGCCATGCGATTGCGCCCGAAAGGACTGGCGCCCGAAAGGACTGGCGCCCGAAAGGACTGGCGCCCGAAAGGACTGGCGCCCGAAAGGACTGGCGCCCGATGGGGCGAAAGGGAAAAGGCGCGTCGGCGCGGCCGGTCCGGACCCTCGCATGCAGGCGCTTCCAATCCCAGGCTGGAGGGCGCGTCCTCGGCTGAGCGCTCCATCGCCTTGGCTCCGCTAACCCTTGCCTTGCTGGTAGCCCCTGCCTCGCTCGTACCCCTGCTGTGCTGGCAACGCCTGCCTCGCTGGGCTTCTCTCTTGTCTTTGGAGGCAAGCCTCAGGATTATTTTTCTCCGCCCCCCAACGCCTCTTTGAGGCTGGCGTCGGCCGCTTACGCCGCCTTCCGTTAAAAAGGCGGCGGCGCACAGGGCCGGGCTTTGCGTCCGGCGGAGGCCTTGTTAAGGATATTTCGGTTTGTTGGGGAGCTGCTTATGGCGGACGTGTTCATTTCCTATGCCCGGGAAGACTCCGCGCGCGCCTCCTCCATCGCCGGCGCCCTGGAGGCGGATGGTTTTTCCGTCTTTCGAGACAGCGAGATTCCCGCGGGCCAGACTTGGGCCGACTATATCGAGACGAAACTCCGCAACAGCGCGGCGGTGCTTGTCCTGTGGAGCGAGCACTCGATCCAATCGCAATGGGTGCGGGAGGAAGCGCGGTTGGGTCGGGACGCGGGCAAGCTGATCCCGGTGCAACTCGACGCCTCGCTTCCGCCGTTTGGGTTCGGCGAAGTGCAGGCGGCCGATCTGCAATCCTGGGCGGGTGATCGCGCAGACGCCGGCTGGCAGCGTCTCGTCGGCGCGATCCGTTTCGCCATCGAAAAGAACGGCAAGACCGCGCCGCCGCCGCGGCCGGTTCCACAGCCAACCCCGCGGCCGCCGCCGGCTGCGCAGACCACGTCCCCAACGCCGACGATCCCGACGGCTGAGAACGCCTCGTCCTCAGGGATCAAACCGATTTGGCTGATCGCATCGGGCGCTCTTGGGCTGGTGGGCCTGTTGGTCGTTCTCGTCGCCGTGAACGCCCCACAGGTGGGGCAAGGCGGCGTCAACCAGGAAGGGGCGGGCTATTCCCAGACCCAGACCCAGACCGACCTCGCGGGCCTCTCAGCCGGTGTGGAGCAAGTCGTCAAGCAGGCGCTTGAAGCCGAAGCGGCCGCGACTGGCGCTGCGACGGAGGCCGCGAGCCACTATGAAAGGGGCGCTGCGGCGGCGAACGCGGCCTTTGCAGGCCAATATGGTTTTGGCTCCCAACAAATGCCCGACGGGACTTTGGTGGCCGGGGAACTCGCGTCCATGATGGCTGGTCAGTGGGCTGCGGTAGGCGTCGCGAGCCCCAACGGTGTGCAATTCTACGGCCTCTATCAGCAGAACACGCCTACCGACTATGCGACGTCGGGTCGGGCGGTCATTGGGGGCGTCGTGGCCGACGGCAGTTGGGCCTATTCCGCGGCCAGCTACAGTTTTTCTGGAACGGGTTCGTTGCAGGGACGCTATGTGGTGAGCGGCTATGAACAGGGCCCCACCAATGGGACAGGGGGCAGCGGCGTGGGCGTGATCACCTATCCCGACGGCAGTCGCTATGTCGGGGAGTATCGAGGCGTCGGCGTACAGGATCAGGGGCAATATCTGAAAGAAGGAATCGGCGCGTTGTATGGCCCCACGGGAGACCTCATCGAAGCCGGCCGCTACGCCAACGACGCCTGGACGGCGGCGGAGTAATCGCTCCTTATCCTTTGTGCATGAGCGCAAAGACCCTGGCCGCGCTCGCCAGGGGCTGGCCTGGGTCGCGTTCAGCGCGCTCAGCGTCGATGCGCGCAATGAGTTCGGTCATCGCGAGACCTTGGCGCGCAGCGATGATCGCCAGCGCCTCCCAGAACTCGGCTTCCAGCGCGATGGAGGTGCGATGGCCAGCAATGCGCATCGATCGTTTGATCAGCACGGGTCTGAAGACCCTTCTGGACTATCGCGCCTATGGCCCTCATGAGCCTTGCTCGCCCGCGTTTGTTCCTGCTCGCGTTGGGCTTTGTGCGTTTTCGTCTGCCCGAATTTCGCGCGGTTTTCCTGAGCCGCTTTGACTGCGGCGTCGCGGGCCTTCGCCTTGCGGGCCTGACGGAGATTGACGATCTCGCCCATCAGGTCAATGTCGCCAAGGCGGCGGCGTCATAGGGTTGAAGCTCTTGCAGCCTGCCCTCTTTGACTTTCTGAGCCCAGTGCGGGTCCTGCAGGAGCGCCCGGCCGACAGCGACCAGATCAAACTCGCCGCGCTCGAACCGTTCCATCAAATCGCCGAAGCCCGCCACCTGGGCGCCATGGCCGACCTGATAACCGGTGACGAAGTCTGAACTCAGCCCCACCGAGCCCACTGTAATCGTAGGCTTGCCCATGAGCTTTTTCGCCCAACCCGCGGTGTTGAGGACCGGGTCATGGTCAGGGAACTCCGGCTCCCAGAAACGTCTTTGGGAAGCATGCAGAATATCGGCGCCGGCGTCGACGAGCGGACGCAGAAACGCCGTCATCTCGTCTGGGTTCTGGGTCAGCTTGACGCCATAATCCTGCTGCTTCCACTGGGAGAAGCGGAAGATGATCGGAATCGTCGGCCCAACCGCTTCGCGGGTGAGTCTGATCACTTCGGCGGCGAAGCCCGAGCGTTTCTCGATCGAACCGCCAAAGCGGTCGGTCCGGACATTCATGCGGTCCCAAAAAAACTCGTCGATCAGATAGCCGTGCGCGCCGTGGATCTCGACCGCATCAAAACCCAGGCGCGCGGCGTGTCCCGCAGCGCGGGCGTAAGAAGCGGCCATGTCTTGGACCTCTTCTTCGCTGGGCTCTTGATAAACCTGCTTGCCTGAATGGGTCAGGCCGGAAGGACTGTCGGAATCGATCTCCGGGAACGGGCCGGCGCCGGGCTTGCGCATCATGCCCACGTGCCAGATTTGGGGGGCCATCGCGCCGCCTTTTGCATGCACCCCGTCGATGACCGTCTTCCAACCGGCGAGAGCCTCGGCAGCATAAAAGTTCGGAACCTTGGGATCAAAAGAAGAGGCTTTGCGGTCCGGGCTCGCGCCCTCAGAGATGATGAGGCCCACATCCGCCGCCGCGCGCCGCGCATAATAGGCCGCCACATCCGCTCCCGGCGCGCCGCCTTCAGAGAAACTCCGCGTCATCGGGGCCATCGCGATGCGGTTTCTGATGGTCATGCCCCGACAGCTAAAGGGCTGAAACAGCGCGGCAAGATCGGTCATGAACACGTCCTTCTTTCCTGTCATCGGTGTCGGCATGCCGTAGCGGCAGGTCAAGAGGGTTGCGCTGCGCGCTGACGCCCGAGCATGGGCTTATCGTGGCGCGCGCCAAAGGAGCAGAGCGCCCCGGCATCGATGGGTTGCGTTCCGCTTGGGACCCAGTCGCGCCCCAGTCGCGCCCCAGTCGCGCCCCGGTCGCACCCCGGTCGCGCCCCAGTCGCGCCCCAGTCGCGCCCCGGTCGCACCCCGGTCGCGCCCGCGTTGCGCCCCAGTGGGGGGAACGAGGCGTCTCTTTAAGCGGGTCCCAGGGCTTCTGGCGCCGATCGGGGCGCGTTGTCTTGGCTGTCGCGTCATTGCTCAGTCAGCGGAGCAAATCGGCTCAGGCGCGCGCTTGCGCGGCGCGCGCAAATCCTCTTGCCCAAAGCGAGATCTTATCTTGACGGCTCCGCCGCTCCTCATCGGCCACTCGCCGAAAGCCAAATGACGATGATCGCGCTTGCCTTTGAGAGCCAAGACGCTCAAGAGCCAGGGCTTGGCCGTCATCCTTTTCGCGACGCCTTCGCCGCGCCGGTGGGGCGTCAAAGGACTGCAGCCCTGCGTCCGCCCTGGCGGGTCCTTACCAGACGCCTTCTTTGGGAGGTCCTTTTTGGCGTTCTCTGGGCGTCTCCGGATCGCGGCCCAGCTCCTCCAAAATCGCTGTGCGGGCTTCGTCCAGATTGGGGGCCGGGGGTCTTGTGGGGCGGTGGGCGTATCCGGAGATCTTGAAGGCGGACCCGGTCATGGTGAGCGGGCCCATCTCGGGATCCTCCACCGTCACGAACATGCCCCGCGCCTGGAGATGTGGGTCTTGGGCGACCTCTTTCATCGTATGGATCGGGGCGGCGGGCGCGCCCGCCGCCATCAAGTGCGCAACCCACTCCGCCACCGTTTTCTCCGCCAATGTTTTTTCGATCTGCTCCTTCAACGCCGCCTGGTTGCGATAGCGGGACATCATGTCGGCGAAAGGCGGCTGGATCAGATCAGGCCGGCTGAGCCCTGCGCAGAGATTGGCGTAAAGATGATCGTTCGCGGCAGCGATCGCGATCGGCCCGTCTTTGGCCTGAAACACGTCAAAGGGCGTGATGACGGGATGGCGGGAACCGGTCGGTTTTTGCGTCTCGCCGGTTGCGAGCTGGCGGACAAGGGCGCTCTCCAAAAGCATTGTCTGAACGTCCATCATCGCCATGTCGATGAAGCGGCCCGCGCCGCTGGACTTGCGTTCATAAAGAGCGGCGCTGACAGCCAAGGCTGCGAACACGCCAGCGGCGAGATCGCCGAGAGAAACGCCAAGGCGCAGACCCTGGCCGCCTTCCGGCCCATTGATCGAGATCATCCCGCCCAAGGCCTGGACGATCAGATCATAGGCGGGTTCCTGCGCGTAAGGCCCCGTGTGCCCAAACCCGGAGATCGAGCAATAGATGAGACCCCGATACCGCGCCATGAGCGACTCATGGCCATAGCCGAGCCTGTCCATCGTTCCGGGCCTGAAGTTTTCGATCAGCACGTCCGCCTTGGGAAGAAGCTCTTCGAAGATGGCCCGGTCTTTGGGATCTTTCAGATCGAGCGCCAAAGACCGCTTGCCGCGATTGATCGATGCGAAATAAACGCTCTCCCCGTTCTGAAAGGGGGGAAAGGCGCGGGTGTCGTCGCCATGGCCGGGCTGCTCGATCTTCAATATCTCCGCGCCCAGCTCATAAAGCAGCGTGGTGGCGTAGGGGCCCGCAAGAACCCTGGTCAGATCCAAAACGCGCACGCCCGCCAAAGGCCCACGCGGGGAAGAAGCGCTCATCGTCCACCTGCCAGACAAGATCAATTTCTACACAGTGGGCGCTCGCACGCCTCGCGGCAATCAAACGCGCCCGGCTCAGGTTGCGACCGCTTGGCGCAAGGGGGCTTGGCGCGCCGACGGGAAGGACCGCCATGAACCAATATAGGCGCGCACCGATGGAGCGATGCATGCGACGGCGTTTGGCGTGGTTTGCGGCGGCGATCGCCATCGCTTGGGCCCCTTTGGCTGCAGCGCAGACGCCGCCGCCGGGCCCAGAGACGTTCGGTGCGACGCCCTCGGTCGCGGGCGTCGATCTCTCCGCCGATGGAAACCAGCTCCTTCTGCTCGTGCCTGAAGGCGACGTCATGACCGCCGCCATCGCTTCGGTCTCGGGCGGCGTCCTGGGTCCAAGGCGGGTTGCGCACCGGCCCCAAGGGACGGCTGAGCTTGTTGGAGCGGAATGGATCGATCCCGTCTACGCCATCATGTGGGAAAGAGATTCCCTGGCGCTGACCGGCGCTGTCGGCGCTGACCACATCGACATTGTTCGGGCTGCGTCGCTGCATACGCCGACGGGACGGCTTGCGCCGCTTTTCCCAGAACAGACCGCCGATGGCTGGACCCTGACAGCGCCCCAACAGATCGGCCGCAGCGGGCCGCGGCCGGGCGTGGCGCGCTTTGCGACTTTCGACGCGACGCTTGCATCGCTGCTGTTCGGAGACCCCACAGGCGAGCCGCCGGTCTTGGCGGTCTATGAGGTGGATCTGGCCACGGGAGCAGGCACAATGATCGAGCGCGGCGGGGCCAAGACCACCGGCTGGGGCGCCGATCATGAGGGCCTGCTCCGCGTGCGTTATGAGGTCGATCCCGCTTCCAACGCCGAAATCACCTTCATCCGAGACGACGAGAAGAGCCCATACCGCGTCTTGGCCCACTGGGACAATGTCTTGGAGGCGGAATGGAGGCTTGCCGGATTTGCCGGAACAGAGCCCAATCATGCGTTCGTCAGCGGGCGGTTCGGGCAAGATCTGCAGGAGATTCGCAGGATCGACCTGGCCACAGGGGCTATGAGCGACACTGTCTTCGCCCGCCCTTTCTATGACGTCGCTGGGGTGATCGCCGAAACATGGACGGGCCTTTCGGTCGGCTTCGACTGGACCGATGTCGGGCCGCGACAAAGCTATATCCATCCCGTCTGGGCGAGGGCGCAGGCCCTCGCGGAAGAACGCTTTCCAGGGTCGCTCCTGGCGTTCCCCTCGCTGGCGCAGGACCGCAGCGCCGTCATCGTGCGCGTTTCAGGACCGGACGATCCGGCGAGCTATTTTCATCTGACGATCGAGACCGGCGTCTTCACCCATCTTTATGACGCCTATCCGGGCTTGGAGAATACCCCTTTGGGATCGGTGCGGACCCTTGCCTATCCCGCTCGGGACGGAACATCCATTCCCGCTTACCTCACGCTGCCGCCGGGAGACGCACGAACCGGCCTGCCTCTCGTCGTCATGCCGCACGGGGGACCACGGGCGCGCGACGGAGGGGATTTCGATTGGTGGGCGCAATTCCTCGCGGTGCAGGGTTACGCGGTTTTTCAGCCGCAATTCCGCGGCTCCACCGGTTTTGGCGAAGCGTTCGAACGCGCGGGTTGGCGGCAGTGGGGCGGACGCATGCAGGACGACGTCACAGACGGGGTTTTGTGGCTCGTGGGGGAGGGTGTCGCAGACCCTGATCGGATCTGTATCGTCGGGGCGAGCTATGGCGGCTACGCAGCCCTTGCGGGCGCAACCCTTACCCCGGAGCTCTATCGCTGCGCGGCGTCCGTGGCGGGGCTGGCCGATCTTGGGCTCCTGATCGATCACACTCTGCAGGATTGGCCACGGGATCTCCTGAGCGAGGCTATGCTCCGCGCCTCTGTCTTCGAGGATTTCTCCGACCGCCGCGGCATGGCGCGGCGGTCGCCTGCCGCAAACGCAAGCCGGGCGCGCGCCCCGATCCTCCTGATCCATGCGCGAGACGACGCCATTGTGCCGATCGAGCAAAGCGAAAGAATGGCGGCGGCGCTTGAGCGCGCAGGCAAAGAGCACGCGTTCATCGTTCTTGCGGGGGCGGATCATTTTCTTTCCCATGCCCCCTCGCGTATCGCGATGCTCACACATCTGCAGCGTTTCCTGCAGACGCATCTGGGACCAGGCGTCGTTCCCTGAAGCGAAGCGCAGAGGCCGCGCGCGATCGCGTCGGGCTTTCGACGCTGGCGACCCGATCGCTGCTTGGTTCTCCGATCCTTCGCGGAGCGCTCGGGGTCGCTTGCAGTGGTCTCGGCGACCGATCGCTCTCAACGAGATGGCGCGGCTCTCGTTGCGCGTTCCGATCGAGCCGCATTTTGGCCGCGCCTGCGAGATCGAGGATGGCGCCTGTCGCGCCGCCAGGCGCCTGCTCGCGCAGCCCCCCGATGAAGGCCCTTATCGAAGGTCCTTTCGCGGCGACTTCATCTGCTTTGCGCGGGCGAAACGGATCCAGGCGACGCAGGCGCGCCTCTTGCGCGCACGCCGTCGGCGCTGCTGATCGCGGACGTCCTCCGCTTGGGGCCTGGTTTGTCTGCTGCGGAAGAGACCGCGCCCCATTGGGGGGAAGGCGCGGCAGTGGGCGTCGCCTTGGTGGGGTTTGCTCGTCCGCCGGGATTTTTCAGGCGTTTTCGCGCCAAATGGAGAAGCCGTTGACTGGCCCGTGCGGGG
Source organism: Alphaproteobacteria bacterium (assembly GCA_018971945.1). Classification (GTDB taxonomy): domain Bacteria; phylum Pseudomonadota; class Alphaproteobacteria; order Caulobacterales; family Aquidulcibacteraceae; genus REEB509. Next base: position 14,113 of record JAGWZH010000032.1, read on the forward strand.
CGCTATGGGTGACGCCGGACGACATCTTAACGCGCGGGGTTTGGCGGTGGCCGAGGATCTCATCGGATATGATCACCTGATGCAGGACGCCCTTCGCGCCGTCGTGCGCCAGGCTCTGCACCAGGGGCAAGGCCCCAGCGGCCTGCCCGGCAAACATCATTTCTATATCTCCTTCCGCACCCGCGCTCCTGGGGTGGTGATCCCTGATCACCTCGTCTCCCGTTACCCGGAAGAAATGACGATCGTTTTGGAGCATCAATACTGGGATCTTGAGGTTTATCAGGATCGCTTTCGCGTCATTTTGAAATTTGGCGGACATCCGCATCCGATCACCATCCCGTTCTTGGCGATCACGCGCTTTTACGACCCGGCGGTCAAATTCGGCCTTCAGTTCGAGGCCACGCGAGAGGCAGGGCGGCTCGCCGCGGGAGACGAAACGGGGATGGGCGAGCCCAACGGCGCGGCGGGCGGCTACGCGGCCGCCGATGACGACGCCGACGGCGCAGGCGGGACCTCTGTGGTGAGCCTGGACGCGTTCCGCAAAAAATGAGCCGTCCTGGGCCGCCGGACACAGCCCCCGACAGGGTCAGCGACGAGGCGCTGCTCGCCCGATTTGCAAGCTCCGCCAACGCGCCGCCAAGCTCCAAGCTCTTGGGGTTTCGCATGACGGCGCTCAGCCAAAGCGAGCAATGGATCGAGGCGCATTTTGTGGCCTCGCCCGCCTTCGCCAATCCCATGGGGCAGGTGCAAGGAGGCTATCTCACCGCGATGCTCGACGAGGTGATGAGCGTGGCGGGGCTTGTGGCGTCCGGCATGACCTGCGTCATGCCGACCCTTGAGATGAAGACAAGTTTCCTGCGACCCGCCATGGCCGATGGCGGCGCCCTGCGCGGCGTCGGCCGCATCTTGCGCTGGGGCAAAACCATCGCTTTCGCTGAAGGCGAATTGTTCGATCCGCACGGTCGCTTGATCGCAAAGGCTTCAGCCACAGCGTTGCCGACCCCCTTCGCCCGTTTCAAGACGTAACCGAAGGCGCCTTGGTCGCCCGGACGCGGATCTGGTCGCGTTCGCCAGGCAGCCGCTCGATGACAAGACGTGCGATCTGGCTGTCGTCGAAATAGACAAAACCAGTCAAGGCGTCGCACAGGGCCTTCGCCAGATTGTCGAGGTCGAGGCTTGGCGGTTCGCCTAAATGCTCCATCGCGATATGGACATGCATATCGCCCCAGGTCGGCCGCAGCCAGGCCTCCTTGCGGAAGAACTCATAGACCAGGGGTTTGTAGTATCGCGCCTGGGTTGTGACACCGTCCACCACGATCTCCAACGCGCCGTCTTCGGCCCGCCGCGCCCGCACTTTGCCGCGGCCCCGCCAAGCGTTGTCGGCGCTCACGAACATCCGCCGCAGCTGCGCATGGCGGCGAGAAGGGTCTCACGGAAACCCCGGCGATCCGTCAGCCCGCGCCGGGGCTGAAACAAGACCAGCGGATGGGACAGGGAGAGACCTGCCTCCTTGAGGCGGCTTTCGGCGTCCGCGGCTCGATCGGCAGGACTGACGAACACGACTCGGCCTCGCACCTCAGGAGACAGCCAGGCCTTCAAGGTTTGGCTGTCGGAAGGGTCGAGCCGGCTTGCGTCCGCCACCACCACATCACAAGAGCGCAGCAGCAGGCGCGCGGTCTCCTCGCGCCAGATGTCGGTCGGTTTCGCCATAATGGTTTCTCGGGTGGTCATTTCCGCCGCGAAGTTCTGGCCGGTCTTGTCCATCAAGCGACGGGCGAGGCTGCGATAGTCTTGCGCGCTCGCCACAAGCGCATCGACGAGGCGGGCTTTGTCGAGGACGCGGGTGAACACCCTGAATGGGGTCGTCAACACGATCAGCGCAGCCCGCCATGGGCCGCCGACCTCCGCAAGGCCTGCCGCTGTCCAGCTGAGGCGCGTGCGTTTGACGGGATGCTCGCTGAGGGCCACGACGTGTCCGAAGGGGCGCAGCTCCCGTTCGACCAGACGCTGCAGGTCCTTTCCACCGGCCCTGTCCGCCGGGCGAAGCACCAAGATGCGGGCCGGTCTGCGCCGCGCCTGCACGCACAGCGTCCAGATCAAAACCGATGCAAAGAGGCTCAATGCTCCCGCCCCAAGCGCCATGCGCGCCTGCGCCGCCGCTTGTGCGGACGGCGCCGCTGCAAGGTCTTGCAGAACCGAATGGGCGTTGCGGGTCAAAACGCCAGCGGGGTCTTGACGCTCCGCGCTTTGTAGCGCCGGCAACAGGCCTTGGGCTTGCGCGGCGGTCGAGGCGATTTTCGCCGGGCCTAAAAGCGCCAGAATTGCGCCCAAGACCAGGGACGCCGCGGCGATCACGAGGAGCCTGCTCGCCCGACGCAAGCCGTAGGACCAGCCGAAGAACGTGGCCAGGGACAGGCCTTGCTCGCCCGCGAGAAAGGACGGCGCGGCAAGCGTCAAGCCCGTCACGACGCCGCCCCGGGCCGCCAGCGCCTTCGCAGCGGCGAGGCGGCCCATGGGGCTATGGTCGGGAAGCACGGCCGCGACATTGAGCTCCGCATCCGACCGCCAGCGGGCCCATCGCTCCAACGCCGCGGCTTTCGGTGCGGGATTGGCCAAAAGCCGCCATCGGCGCACCGCAGCCAGTTTTTGCCGGAATCGCCGGGGGCTGAGCATGATCGCCCGCTCCGCCGTCGTTTCTTGCGCTGCCTGCGTATTCACCTTGATTATGCCCTCACGGCGCGGCGCGCCTGTTTCTGCGCCGTCTTCGGCGTCGACCCTGACCCAGCTCAAGATACCGCGGAACTCCTAATTTCCTTCCCCATTAACCCCTCAGGCGTAACCCAGTCCGGCTCGCCGGCGCCCTTGATCACGTCCTGTCCTTGGCTTGCAGCCCCAAGCCCGACCCCACCATCTGGCTTCAAAGCCCCTTTTTAAGCCTCATGGCGAAACCGCGCCCTCACCCGCACGCTCAATGCGATCCCTCTTATAGCCCTGATGCCGGCCTTCAAGCGCGCCCTAAACTTGGCCCGAAACTTGGCCCGAAACTTGACCCTGAAGCCAGGGCCTGAAGCCAGGCCCCGAAGCCAGGCCCCAAAGCCAGGCCCCAAAGCCAGGCTCCCCAAAAATCTGACGCCACTCTTGGCCCAAAAACCGACCATTGCCGATCAAGACGCAAGGCGCTAACGGGGCGGAAAAGCCCCCGAAGGAAACAATGATGAGCGCGACCCGCATCGAAACCGACACTTTTGGTTCCATTGAGGTCGACGCGACCCGGTATTGGGGCGCGCAGGCGCAACGCTCCTTGGGCAATTTCAAAATCGGTTGGGAAAAACAGCCTGCAGGGATCGTCCGCGCCCTGGGCGTTGTCAAACGCGCAGCCGCCGAGGCCAATATGGCTTTGGGCAAGCTCGACCCGGCCCTGGGCGAAATCATTGTTCGGGCCGCGCAGGAGGTGATCGACGGAAAGCTCGACGCGCATTTTCCCCTTGTGGTCTGGCAGACGGGCTCGGGCACCCAGTCCAACATGAACGCCAATGAGGTGATCTCGAACCGCGCCATTGAGATGCTCGGAGGCGTGATGGGGTCGAAAAAACCCGTCCACCCCAATGACCATGTGAACATGAGCCAGTCTTCCAACGACTGCTTCCCCACAGCCATGCATATCGCCTGCGCCGAAGCGCTCGTTCACAAGCTCTTGCCCGCCTTGCGCCATCTGCACGCCGCGCTTCACGCCAAGGCCGAGGCCTGGGCGGGGATCATCAAGATCGGCCGAACCCATACCCAGGACGCGACCCCCGTCACTCTGGGGCAAGAGTTTTCCGGTTACGCCAAGCAAATCGAAAACGGCGTCGCGCGGATTGAGATGACGCTGCCGATGCTGATGGAGCTCGCGCAGGGCGGCACAGCCGTGGGCACTGGCCTCGCCTCCCCCGAAGGCTTCGCCGAGGCCGTTGCAGACCGGATCGCCGCGATCACTGGGCTCGGCTTCAGCTCTGCGCCGAATAAATTCGAGGCTCTCGCCGCGCACGACGCCATGGTCTTCAGCCATGGCGCGCTCACCACCGTGGCGATGAGCTGCTTTAAGATCGCCAATGATATCCGCTTTTTGGGTTCAGGACCCCGCTCCGGTCTGGGCGAGCTCGCGCTGCCGGAGAATGAGCCCGGCTCCTCGATCATGCCCGGAAAGGTCAACCCCACCCAGTGCGAAGCCATCACCCAGGTCGCAGCCCATATTGCAGGCAACAACGCCGCCATCGCTTTCGCCGGCAGCCAGGGGCACTTCGAACTCAATGTGTTCAACCCAATGATGGCCTATAATTTCTTGCAGTCCGCCCAGCTCCTCGCGGATGCGGCGGTGAGCTTCGCCGATCATTGCGTCGTGGGCATCGAGCCCCGCCTCGACAATATCGAGCGAGGCCTGAAAAACTCACTCATGCTGGTGACCCCGCTTAAGGAAAAATACGGCTATGATCTTGCCGCCGCGATCGCCAAGTCCGCGCACAAGAACGGCACGACCTTGCGCGAAGAGGCCGTCGCCGCAGGCATTTCCGCCGCGGATTTCGACGCCATCGTGCGGCCGGAAAAGATGATTGGGCCAGATCCGGCCTGAGGCGTCAGCCGTTTTGGGCGATTGGCGGGATCTTTAGTAAGGCGCGCAGGGGAGGGAGGGGGTTTCGCGGCCAGCGGCCGCAAAAACGGGGCCGCAAGATGGTGGGGGGCCGCAAGATGGTTGCGGCTGCGTCTGTTGGGCGGCATAAAAGGGCCGGATCTGTGCGCCCACTTGACCCGAGCGAGCCCTGATCACCCCCAAAAACGGAGGAATTTCTGCACGACGCGCACCCTCTGAGCGCCTTGGCGGTGCAAATCTGCCTCTTTCTTTTGGCGACGAGCCTGATCGTGCCGCTGTTGCGGCGGATCGGCCTCAGCGCTGTCGTGGCGTTTCTGGCCATCGGCGTGCTTCTCGGGCCCGAAGGGCTCGGCCGCCTCGCCGCAGTGGTTCCCCAGGCCGAGCCCTTCGTCTTCGCCAATACCGAAGAGACCGCATGGCTTGCGGAATTCGGCGTGGTGTTCCTCCTCTTCGCCATCGGCCTTGAGGTATCGACCCGTCGGCTCTGGTCGCTGCGCCGCTTGGTCATGGGTCTTGGCGGCGCGCAGCTCGCGCTGACCGCTCTCGTCATCGCCGGCGTGGCCTTGGCCTTCGGCAATCCGATGGCCGCAGCGATCGTCACTGGGCTCGCCTTCGCTTTGTCCTCGACTGCGGTGGTGCTGCAGCTTTTGGGCGAGAAGCGCCAGCTCACCGGCGGCGTCGGACGGGCCGGCTTTTCGGTTTTGCTGCTGCAGGATCTTGCGGTTGTGCCGATCCTGTTCGCTGTCACCGCGCTTGCCGGCGCTGGGCGGGCTGAGGCCCAAGTCGGCGCGGACGCGATCGCTCTCGCGGTCCTGCAGGCGATCGGGGCGGTGCTTTTGATTATGGCGTTGGGACGCTTTCTCATGCGGCCGTCGCTGGCGCGGGCGGCGATGCTCAGGAGCCGGGAAGTCTTCGTCGCCACAGCGCTTCTGGCCGCGCTCAGCGCCGCCCTCATCGCCCAGGCCGCGGGTCTGTCGATGGCCTTGGGAGCGTTTCTCGCGGGGCTCCTGCTCGCCGAGACGGAATTCCGGCACGAAATCGAGATCGACCTGGAGCCCTTCAAGGGCCTCCTCTTGGGCTTGTTCTTCGCCACCGTCGGCATGCAGATCGATCTCGGGCTGATCGCCTCGGAACCTTTCCGCGTGCTTTTCGGGGTCTTGGGCCTTGCGCTCATCAAGGCGGCGATCCTTGCGCCCTTGGCCCGGGCGTTCGGTCTTTCCTGGCCCAAGGCGATCGAGCTATCGCTGCTTCTGGCCCAGGCGGGGGAGTTTGGCTTCATCATCATCGCCCTGGCGGCCGACGCCGGCATCTACCCAGCGCCAGTGGCCAATTACATGCTTGCGGTGGTCGCGCTCTCCTTGTTGTCCACCCCGACACTCGCCGAACTCGGGGTCCGGCTCGCCGCCCGCATGGACAAGACCGCGCCAGAGCGCGACTTGGACGCCGCCGCGCCCGCTGATGGCGGACATGTGATCGTCGCCGGCTATGGCCGTGTCGGCCAGCTCTTGGGACGGCTTTTGCAGGAACAGGATTTTGATCACGTCGCCGTCGACGCCGATCCCACCCTGGTCGCCAGCCTTCGGGGACAGGGCTGGCCCGTTCTGTTGGGCGATCTCAGCCGGCGCGACATGCTCGATAGGCTCGGCGCAGACCGCGCGGCCGCCATCGTCGTCACCATGAATGATTTCGCCGCCACCGAACGCATCGTGGTCGCGGCGAAGGCTTCTTGGCCCAATGTGCCGGTGTTCGCCCGCGCCCGCGACGCGGGTCAGGCGCGGCGCTTGACCGAGCTTGGCGCCCGTCACGCGACCCCGGATGCGGTGGAGGGCGCCTTGCAATTGGGCGGCGCTTTGCTCGAAGGCCTCGGGGTGCCCGACGAAGGCGCGCGGCGGATCATCGACGATCTGCGCGACAGCGTGCGCGACTGATCAGAGGCGGGGAGAAGGGTGAAAGTCCCCGGCTTCTGTTGCCAGGCGCCGGGGGGCCCCGCCTTGGGCTGCTAGACCCAAGGGCTTAGTTGCGGACTATACCAGCTGCATTACGCAGCGAGGCGCATGTCCTCAGCAAAGTTGTCGTTGGCAACTATTGCAAACGGCCTATGACGGGACCACCCGAGCAAAAGCATCGTCCTTCAACGTCCGTCGATCCTATTTCGGCCCCACACATCCCGCCCAACGATCGGGGAAGAGTGCTGGTGGAGCCGCCGGGCATCGCACCCGGGTCCGATCCGTCTATCTCCGCGCGTTTATCGCCATAGTTCAGCTCGCGCCGAACAATCGGGGATATAGGCGCATCCGGGCTCATGCGGAAGACGTATCGGCGAGGAAAGCGGCGATGTGATCGACGCACGGGTCGAGAAAGGAAAGCCTATGACGACGATCGCCTTGTGGCAGTTCGAGGTATCGCCCTATTGCGACAAGATAAGACGGATCCTCCGCCTGAAGGGCCAGGCGTTTGAGATCAGGGAAGTGACCATCGCCGACGCTATCGCGGGCAAACACAAGGCCATCAGCCCGACAGGCAAGCTCCCAGCGCTCGCGCTTGACGGAACAGTGATCGTAGACTCCACCGCCATCGCCTACGCGCTCGAAGCCCGCTTTCCCAACCCGCCTTTGATCCCCCAAGACCCCAAGGCCAGAGCCTTGATGCACGTGATCGAGGACTGGGCCGATGAAAGCCTTTATTTTTATGAGATCGCCATCCGCTGCGGTTTTCCCGAAAACGCCGCCCAGCGGGGCCGCGACCTCACCGCCCATGATAAAGGATTCATGAAAGCGATTTTGGCGACGCAAGCGCCAAAAGCGGTGATGAAGACCGCCCAGACCCAAGGGATTGGACGCAAGGACAAAGCGACGATCTTGGCTGAAACCGAACGCCATCTGGACGCGATCGCAGGATTGCTTGGCGATGGCGAATGGCTGGTCGGCGATCGCCTGACATTGGCCGATATCGCCGTTTTTGTGCAGGTCAGCTGCTTTCGCCCGGACACCAGCGTGGGCGCGATGATCGCTAAAAGGCCCACAGTGGATGCCTGGTTGCGCAGGGTGGAGGCGGCAAGCGGATAGAACGCGGCGGACCGGAACGCGGGCCCAGACTTGCGCGATCCGATCCTGCTCGCAGGCGACGTTCTCCTTCGGAGACCTCTATCGCTGCGAGATCCATCGGCGCGTTGTCGCCGTCCCGCTTTTGTCGCCCCTAGCCAAGGAGGCTTCAACCAGCCTAATGGTTTTTGTCCAATGTGGTTTTGAAAAGGGGGGCGGACATGGCGCGTGTGGCTTTGGTGACGGGCGGGACCCGCGGCATCGGCAAGGCGATTTCTCAAACCCTCGTCAAGCACGGCTACGCTGTCGCGGCGAACTACGCAGGCAATGACAAAGCGGCCCAAGAGGTCGCCGCAGAACTCGGGATCAAGGTCTACAAGTGGGACGTGGGCGATTGGGAAGCGTGCCAGGCCGGGATCCGCAAGGTCGAGGCCGAGGTCGGACCGATCGACATTCTTGTCAATAATGCCGGCATCACCCGCGACGGCGCCTTCCATAAGATGAATGTCGACCAATGGCGTGAAGTGATCCGGGTGGATCTCGACAGCCTCTTTTACATGTGCCGCCCCGTCATCGAGGGCATGCGCGAGCGGGGCTTCGGCCGCATCATCAATATTACATCGATCAATGGCCAAAAAGGCCAGGCGGGACAGACCAACTACTCCGCCGCGAAGGCCGGCATGATCGGCTTTACCAAAGCGCTCGCCCAGGAGGGCGCGGCGAAAGGCGTCACCGTGAATTGCGTGGCGCCTGGCTATATCGATACCGACATGGTGGCGGCGGTGCCTGAGCCCGTGCTGCAAAAAATCATCGCCACCATTCCCGTGGGCCGGCTCGGGAAGGCGGAGGAAATCGCCAAGGCGGTCGCGTTTTTGGCGGCGGACGACGCCGGTTTCATCACCGGTGCGACACTGACCGTGAACGGTGCGCAATATATCGCCGGCTGAGCTCCGCCTGTCGTTCGGTTGATGCAAAAGCGTCACATGACGCCGCAGCATGGCGTCTTTGTCATTCTATGCCCCAAAAGCGCCCCGAACCAAAGGCTCAGTCCCGCGCACAATGAACACCGATCATCGAGAGCGCGATCATCGCGACCGTGCGCGCTGGCGGCGGATCGCCGGCTTGGCCTTCGCCGTCGCTGGCGTCTCCCTGGCAGCCCCAACGCCAGCCTATGCTCAAACAGGAGCGGCCCAACCAGCCCCATCCGGCGCTTTTGAAACCCCTGACGGCCAGCTGCGCTTCGTCCTGGACCGATCAGGTCCTGCAGCCCTTATTCGGTTTGAAGGCGATCCCGAGGTTTATGTGTTGCGGCCTGATCCAATCGGCGCGGGCGGCCAGCAGATTTACCGCACCGCGGATGGATCGGTGCAGTTGCGGGTGACCCGCTGGGGCGAGATCACCGTCTTCGTCCGCAACGATCGCATGGGAGCCGCAGCGAGCTTCGCAGACCAGGCGCCGCCTCTGCGTCCGGCTTCGATCCCTGCGCCAAGGTTCCGCACCGAATTGGCGGAAACACAAGAAATGGTGGTGCGGCGGGTAGGCCGATCCGTTTCCTTCGACGCGCCTCCCCAGGTCGCAGCCTCGGACACAGGCCTTATCCTCGACGCCGCCCGCCGTGCGGTCGACGGCATCGCTGCGGCGCCGCAAGCGCCGATCCGGCGGGTGACGATCCGCACGGGGCCAGCGCCGGACGTTGCGGTGGAAAGCGACGCGCTCATCATCACGGTGGCGCCGCATCTCGGCTATGCTGGACGGCCGTCGTCGCAGCAAATCCAGGCCGCGATTCAAGATCGGCCCTAGGTAAGCCCGATCATTGCGGCCGCCAGTCAGGTGGGGCCAACTCGAAGCCCGAAAACTCAAATCCCGGGGCCACCACACAGCTTGCAAGCGTCCAGGCGCCAAGGCTCGCCGCCGTTTGCCAAACCCCAGCGGGCGCTATGCCTTGCGGCCTCTCTCCGGCCCTCAGATCCGGGCCGATCCGCAGCGCGCGCGTCGACCCGAGCCGCCCGTCTGGGCTGAGCGTCAAAACGAGTGGGCCGCCCGCATGCCAGAGCCAAAGCTCCGCCGCATCCACCCGATGCCATGCGCTGACCTCTTCGGCGCGCAAGAGGAAATAAATGCAGCTTGAGCGCGCTCTTCCATCCGGACCCGCTGTGTCTCGAAACGTCTCGACATAATGGCCGCCTTCGGGGTGGGGCCGCATATCAAGGGCGCGGATGATTTCTTCGGCCCCAAGGTCGCCTGCGCCCCTCATCACAATTGCTCCGCCAGCAACTTCAAGGCGTTTGCCGCAAAAATCGTCATGTTTGCGCGGCGATCAGAAAGACCAGTCCGCACCGTGCGGGTGAGGCTCCCATTGGGCCCAGACACCGCCACGCAGACATGGCCGGCAGGATCGCCGTAAGGATTTCCGTTTGGTCCCGCCGCGCCCGTCTCAGAGATCGCCCAGGTCGCTGCAAAGCGGTCCCGCGCCCGCTGCGCCAAAAGTCCCGCATAGGCCTCGCTCGCCCCCCTCAGGCCGTCGAGGTCCGCTCGCGTCAGTCCGAGAAGGGTCACCCGCGCCTTTGGCGTGTAGACCACGGCCCCCGCACGAAAAAAAGCGCTCGCGCCAGGGACGCCGATGAGCGCCGCAGCGATCAAGCCTCCTGCCGCGCTCTCGGCGACGGCAACGGTTTCACCGCGCGCAGCCAGTTTCGGTCCAATGTCATCAGCAAGCGCAGCGAGCGCTGCGATCGAGGCGTCATCCATAGAGTTAAGCCTAGCCAAGGACGCGGGCGCGGGAAAGCTTTCTTCTAAGCGGGCCCAAATCGCGCTACGTTTCCGATAATACTGATCTTTTGGGAGGGCGTCGCATGAACAAAGTCATCGCCGAGATCATCGGCACGGGCACTTTGGTGTTTTTTGGCTGCGGGTCGGTGATCTTGGCCGCCGCTGGCGTCTTCGACCAACTCGCCATCGCCCTGGCCTTTGGCCTCGCCATCGTCGCGATGGCCTATGGGATCGGGCCCGTCTCCGGCTGCCACCTCAATCCTGCCGTCTCATTCGGGGCTCTTGTCGCGGGGCGCATGCCGTTCAAGGAGTTCATCAACTACGTCATCGCCCAATGCTTTGGCGCTCTGATCGGCGCGGGGGTGCTGTGGATCATCGCCAGCGGCGCGCCGGATTTCTCCATCGCCCAAGACGGGCTGGGCGCGAACGGCTATGGGCCGACAGGATCGCCGGGCGGCTATGCGCTCACATCAGCCTTTCTGTTTGAGGTCACGGCGACCTTTTTGTTTCTGGTCGTGATCCTTGGCGCGACCCAACCGGGACCGGCGAACGCTCACGCAGGCCTCGCCATCGGCCTGACTTTGGCCGCCATCCATATCGTCGGCATCCAGGTGACGGGGGTGTCGGTCAATCCCGCGCGATCGCTGGGACCAGCGGTGATTGTCGGCGGCCAGGCCATCGCGCAGCTGTGGCTTTTCATCCTTGCGCCTTTGATCGGGGCAGGGCTCGCAGGCCTGCTGTTCCGCCGCAAAATCCTAAGCGCTCCAGAAGCATGATGATAGGTTGCTAAGGCTGATCGTGCGATAGGCCTCGCGTGGCGTTGCCTCCTTAGAGAAGCCACTAACGCCGCTGCTGCCGCGAATGCCCTTCGCAACCTTCTTCGCGACCTTCGCAATGGTTTTGGTGGGACCGATGCCGACGCAGGTCGGGATCTTCGCCATCTCTCAAGCGCGCTTCCGGATAGGCTTGGCGCGGGTGGCGAGATCACCGTTCAGGCCGCCGACATCGAGAAACATCTCATCGATGGCATAGGGCTCGACCTCCGGCGCCTCGCCGTTGGCGCCGTGGATGGGCCGGTCGGAGATCTCACGCGTCCAGTGATCGAGATGCGCCTCGAACTCTGCCCAGCTCTCAAAAGAGCGCCCGGCTATGGCGTTCTTCTTGACTTAGCCGACCCCGCGCTCGTCCTTGCCCTTTGCGCGCGCCCGGAACCGCGCGCAGGCGACGGGCCGGAAACCCCAATAGCGTGCGAACGCGTGCAAGCGATCGTTGAACACCACTTCCCGCGTGGCGACCTCGTCTAGGGTCACCAGCGGCTTGGCGTTGTCCAGGAGCACTTCCTCCGTCTCGCCGCCGAAATGGGCGAACGCGCCTTCGATGCCGTCGAACCAGGCGCTTTGGCGCTGGCTCTTGAACGCTCGCACGAAGCCGCGGCGGCAATAACCGAGCGTAGCGACGAACAAATGCGTCCGCTCGGAGCGCCCAGCCATCATCACGCAGCGCTCGCCAAAATCGATCTGCAATTGCCGCCCAGGAGGGGTCTCAAACCACACCGTCGCCCTGGCGGCAGCGGCGATCTCGCGCCGGAAAGGGGCGACGGCCGGCTCCACCTTACGCAGGCTGACCGCAAGCCCAATCTCGGCCGTCATCTCCTGGCGCACTCCATCGGCATTGCCGGCGTGGCGGATCAGCCGTTCCTTGAGCCACGCTTCATGGCCAGCGAGCGTGCGATCTCGCTCAGGCGTCTTGTAGGGGGCCCAGCCGCCCGCCTTCAAAAATCTGCGCACCATCTTGGCGCAGGCGCCGAACTCTTTAGCGACCTTTTTGACGCCCCAGCCCTGGCGCTTGAGGGCGAGCATCGCTTCGATCTCGTCCGGTGTCCGCCTCTCCTGTCTCCGCGGATGATGATCCACGGCCGTACATGAACGCTTTCGCCTTGCTCCATTGCTCATCTCCCTGCGCTGACAAGGGGGGCGGGTTGCCTGTCGTCGCGGGGGGCATTTTGCGTGTCGCGTAACACCGACTTTTACTCAGCCCCAATGGCCGGTTTTTGCTCCGCCGTTGATACCCATGACTGGATCATGCTGGCGGGCGTGGGGCACGACCCAATTGCGGCGCTTACCGCCCCGGGTGACCGGCATTCGGCCTTTTACCGAAAGGCATTCCAGGAGGCTGGTGACTGACTTTGCCGCGCCTGCCAGCGTGATCTTTTCGCTGATATCGGCTTCGCGTCCATGGGCTGCTTGTTACGCACTTTCGCTCAGTTGCGTCTCCAAGCCCTCGAAGGCATAGGGATTGAGAAACTGCCGCCCTTTGATGAGCGTGCGATCGACGGCGGTGAGGCTTGCTTCGTCGCAGATACGATCAAACTCCCGGCGGATGATGGCGATTTGCGCACGCATGATGGCGAGCGCCTCAGGGGCGGTGAGCAGAAATGCGCCCGCCGCCATAAGGCAGATCGCGAGCTGACTTTGTTTCTGGGCGCCGTGGATCAGCATCGCCTGGCTTGCCACATTGCCAGTGCGTGCTTGTGGGCAGATGTCATAGGCGGGCGTCAGGCTGAGTTCTTTGCCATCCCAGAAGGCCGCATGGTTGCGCGCATGATCGTCGGTGTTGCCGCACAGGATGTTGAACACAAGGCGGCCAAATAGCTCCCGCAGCGTCTCGCGTGGCTCCTCAAAGCGATGACGGACGATTTCAGCGAGCGTCTCATAGCTCGCGTGCCGCGCCATCATCTCGTCGAGTTCGAGTAGAGTGAGGGCGGAGAGCATCGCCCGGCGGCGCCAGCCATCGGCCGCCCGCACGCGATCAAAGCGTTCAATGAGGAGCACATCTTTGCCAAGGGCGCTCGCAAGGCGCACGCGCGCCACATTAAGCCCGCAAGCCTTTGCAAGCCGCATGGCGATGAATTCCACCTTCACGACGCTGTAGAGATCATTCGAAGCCGAGAATTTGGCGATAAACTTGATATCGCCATCCACGATCATGGCTTTGGGGCGGGCGCCACCGATTGAGGAGCCGTGACGAAGGGCAATGTCGAGCTCTGGCGAAAGCGGTACGCCACGCTCGACCAACTCTGCGGCTTCAAGCAGCGTCGCGAGCGGTGCGCTCTGGCCAACGCGCGCAACATAACGTGTGGCCGAGGCCTGAAAATCCAGCGCGCCGATACGATCAGACCCAGATTCCAAAAGATAGGTCAGTTCATCCAGCTCGACCGCCGCTGCCGCATCGCCCGCGAGGCCCATGGTGTGGTTGATGATGACGCGCCGGCCCCAGGCATCGGGCGAGGCGTCACGGAGGCAGCCAGGCATGGTGAGGCCGGTCAGCGGCGCCATCTCGCCCACGCGCAAAGGCAGCTCTCGGTCAAATAGCGCAATCGACTCGCGCCTTTCTAGATACGAGCGACCGTAATTGAAAACGAGGGTCTCGCCCGGGCCCTTTGCGAGACGGCCAGCAACGATCGGCTCGGTGGCGCCAGGGAGCCAAACCCAAGCATAGGCCTCTTTTGGGGCTTCTTTTGGGGCTTCGCCTGGTCGCTTCGCGTTAGAAGTCATCCTTTACAGCCTCGCCCCGCCGCCGCACCGCTTTAGGGAGCAAGCGCAGTTTCTCGTCTTGACGCGCGCGCTCGGCGGCTAGGCGCAAGGGGTCCGCCGTGAACAGGGGAACGCCCACAACCGTCGCCGCCTCAAAAGCCACGCCCAGGCCCACGCGCGGGTCGCCAAGCTCGATGCGCTGCATGAGGTCACGTGACACTCCCACACGCTCGGCCAGCGCCTGCACGCTCAGCTGGCGCTCGATGCGCGCGGCCCGGATCAGTTGGCCAAGAAGGGCCACCGCCTCTCGCGTCTGGCGTGCGTAAGCGCGCGCTCTGCGGCGCGCTGGGGCTGCGGGGACAGGGGCGGTTTTTTGGGCCACGCGAACAACATGCCATGGAAAGGACCAAAGGTCAAGACAATGACTGATATGTAAGTCTTGTAGAATTATGTGACTTACAAACATGTCATTTCTCTCTGCAATTGCCGGCTGAAGCACGCCAAGCGGGACTGAGGCCCGCTCCACCTTACGCAGGCAGACCGCAAGCCCAATCTCGGCCGCCATCTCCTGGCGCACCCCATTGGCATTGCCGGCGTGGCGGATCAGCCGCTCCTTGAGCCACGCTTCATGGTCAGCGAGCGTGCGATCTCGCTCCGGTGTCTTTTAGGGGGACCAGCCGCCCGCCTTCAAAAATCTGCGCACCGTCTTGGCGCAGGCGCCGAACTTCTTAGCGACCTTTTTGACGCCCCAGCCCTGGCGCTTGAGGGCGAGCATTGCTTCGATCTCGTCCGGTGTCCGCCTCTCCTGTCTCCGCGGATGATTGATCCACGGCCGTACATGAACGGTTTCGTCTTGCTCCATTGCTCATCTCCCTGTGCTGACTGGGGGCGTTTTGCCTGTCGTCGCAGGGGTGCATTTTGCGTATGGCGTAACAGAAGCGCATCAAACCCGAATGCGACCCGTTCGGCGATCCGATCCGATTTCAGGGCCTCGACGGAAACAACGGGGTGAGCACCTTTCAATCGCGCATTTCATGCTCGAAAAGCTAGATCGGTTTCAGTCTTGTGGATCGGCGTGCAAAAAGGACCCCGCATATTGCCTCAGGAAGAATTGTTACCCTGGGGATCGGCATAATCATGCGGTGAAAGGCAATGCGCTCGCGGCATTACTTGTACTGGGGCACGGTTATGAGACAGCGCACTGCGCCGGTTACGCTGCCAATTTGAACTCCGTGGCGGCTTCGGTTTCAAGGGCCTTCTGTTCCGCCCGGATCTGATCCGGGGTTCTGTAGCCGTGGCGTTGGCGGATCCAGGAGGCGT
>JAGWZH010000156.1 GCA_018971945.1 Alphaproteobacteria bacterium
TTCTCCAGCACTGGTTCAACCTCTCCGATCCGGCCGTCGAGGATGCGCTGTACGACTCTTCCGCCATGCGTTCTTTCGCCGGGATTGATCTCGGGCGAGAGCCTGCGCCCGACGAGACGACCCTCTTCTTTTATGATCAGGCGCGGCAGCTTCGCGCGATTGTCTTGCCCGGACCCAACGGGCAATTCGTTGCCGAGCGCTACACTTACAACAATGACGGCAATCGAACGGTGCTCGAAACCGGATCGCTCGCCGCTCCCGCCGATTGGGCTTCCGGGCTCACCGTCTCGTGGCGGACCAACACGGGATACGATAGCTTTGGGCGGCCGATTTCTGAGCAGGTCTTTGGCGGGTCTGGCCTCGCGCTGCAGGAGACGCAGCAGTTCAGCTACAACAGCGCGGGCCTCGTTGAATGCACCGCGCGCAGGATGAACCTGCAGTCCGGCCTCGGCACGCCTGCCTGTTCTTTAGCGGCACAAGGCAGCGCCGGCCCCGATCGCATCGTGCGGCAGCTCTATAATGCCCAAGGGCAGGTCCTCTCGATCACGCACGGGCTGGGCACACCCGTTCAACAGAACTACGCCACCTATTCCTATACGCTGAACGGGCTTGTGGCTTGGGTTCAAGACGCCAACGCGAACCGGACCAGCTATTCTTATGATCTCTATAACCGGCTGATCAGGACCAATTTCCCCGCCACATCGATCGGCGCACAAGCATCAAACGCCAATGACTTCGAGCAATATGGCTATGACGCCAACGGCAACCGCACGAGCCTTCGGTTGCGCAGCGGCGAAACGATCGCGTATCAGTTTGACGCCCTTGATCGCATGGCGGTCAAGGATCTGCCCGGTGGAACAAGTTCCGATATCCACTACGGCTATGATCTTTTGGGGCGCCAGCGCGAGGCGCGTTTCGTCTCCCTCTCCGGCCCCGGGCTCTCCTATCAATACGATGGTCTCGGACGATTGATCGCGGAGACGCGGTCGCTGAACGGTCTTCCGAGCGTGACCATCAGTTCGCAGTACGATCCCGCGGGCAACCGCACCCGGATGACCTTCCCCGATGGCATGTTCATCCAGTTTGACTACGACGCCGGCAACCGGATGGTCGCGGTCCGGGAGAACGGCGCCGCCTCCGGGGCGGGGGTGCTCGCCACCTACGGCTATGACGCTCTTGGCCGGCGATCCGGCCTCAGCCGCGGCGGCGGCGGGGGCGCTGCGACAACCTACAGCTACGACGGCGCGTCGCGCCTCTCCTCGCTGTCCCAGGACTTCGCCGGCACATCGGCCGACGCTTTGTTCAGCTTCGCCTACAATCCAGCGAGCCAGGTGGCGTCGCGCGCTTTGAGCAATGCGCTTTATAGCTATGCGCCGCCGGTTCAGACCGTGAGCTACCAGCGCAACGGCCTCAACCAGTACACCGCGGTCGGGGGCGTCGCCGTCACGCACGATCTGCGCGGCAATCTGACGAGCGACGGATCGCGGACCTTTACCTACGACCTAGAAAACCGGCTGACCCAAGTGAGCGGCGCGGCGTCCTTGGCGTTGGAGTACGATCCGATGGGGCGTCTGTCCCGGACGGTGGGGCCCGGCGGGGCGGTGACCAATTTCGTTTACGACGGTGATCGCCTGCTTCTCGAATACGACAACGCCGGCAATCTGCTGCGGCGCTATGCCCATGGGGCCGGCGTCGATGAACCGCTGGTGTGGTATGACGGCTCAACCGGGGGCGAGCGACGCTGGCTCTCTGTCGACCGACAAGGCTCGGTGATCGCGACCTCGGGATCGTTGGGGCAGCAGACGGGCACCTACGCCTACGGGCCTTACGGGGAGCCCGCGAACGACAACTGGACCGGCTCGCGCTTCCGCTACACTGGCCAGATTGCCCTGCCCGAGGTGCGGCTCTATCACTACAAGGCGCGGGGCTATGATCCGATCCTGGGGCGGTTCCTGCAGACCGACCCGATCGGGTATGAGGACGGGCCGAATTGGTATGCTTATGTCGCCAATGATCCGCTAAATGGCGTTGACCCAAGCGGCATGCAGGAACAGGAGAGGTATCGCTTCTGGAACCCGCTTGGGGTCTTTTGGCCAGGAACACCGGAGAACCAGAACTTCGTGGGCAACACGATGTGGCTGATAGGGCAATGTCATAATAGCTACTACTGCCAGCAAATGTACCCTGGAGCGATGTGGAATGAGTCAAACGGTGATGGGGCGTCTCGGACACCGCCGCCTCCGATGGCGGACACTGCGGGTACGCCGCAAGGGCCCGATGACCCAGAGGTTGGCAATTCGCAGAACAGGCGAGTGCAGTTGTCGGAGAACTGGCGTCCTCGCAGCGTTAGCGATGCATGTCAGACCGACTGCGAACAGGTCGCGCGTGAGATTCAGCGAAGAGTTGGCGGCGACATTTACCGAATACAGCCCTCTGAGGGGGTTCGCCTCAGGCAATTCCGCGGTCAAAACACGGGGTGGGCTTACCACGATGTAGTGGTACGCAACGGTCGGGTGTATGATCTTACCACTGGCGGACGCGGGCTTCCGGCCGAAGAGTATAAGCAGCTGTGGCAGTACAGAGACGCTATAAATTTCGGGTTCTAAGCATGACGCAAAAGCATGTAGAGCTGTTTAGTAGCCTCCGGAAATATCCGGAAATGTATGTTCAGCGGGCCGAGTTCTGCTCTGTTGCGGCATTCATCGAGGGGTACAACCTAGCGTGCGAGGGGGGCCCGTTATGCGGCTTCACCGAGTGGTTGGCACTGCGGGCGAACTGCGGCGCGAATTGGTCGTGGCCTTCTCTTGTCCTGCATATTTCTGAGGTCGGTCGAGACGCGGAATTTCCGCTTACGCCAAATTCAGACAAAACGGCAATCGAGACACTCTTCACTTTGTTCGACCAGTTTTCCTCGGAACGCGCGCGACCAAATGGTCTCTCCCAAATCTTCGCGGCGTACGAGAAGTGGCGTCTGGCGGCGGTCGCATTGAAATAACCGATGCGTGCATCCTGGCGCGCGCCATCGTGGGTGCCGTGAGCATCGCCGCCGCCCTCTGAAGCGCCTCAGAGCGGGTATCAAGACGATCTGAACCTGTACGCCTATGTGCGTAACGACCCGCTGAATTTGAGTGATCCAACAGGACGTATCGTCTCCGTCATCGTAGTGGATGGCAACGCACAGTACGCATCCGGTGCGGGCCGCGGTGACGGCGGTGGCGGTCTGGTTGGAAGCGCGCGAGACATAGGCGTATGCCTAGTCATACGCCTATGTCGAACGTCACCCGGCTTGAGGGTAAGCGTCCGGTCTGGGCCGCCTTGCGCTGCTTGATTATTCCAGCCACAGGCTGGGTCGATGGAGGACCGCTCTTACGACCGTCTTATGTCCGCTCATAAGGACGAGATTGAGGTGACGACGCGCCGCGTGCGTCGGCGCAAATGGACGCCTGCGGAGAAATTCGAGATCGTCCGGGACAGCCTTGTCCCTGGGGCTGTGGTGTCACAGGTCGCGCGGCGCCACGACGTCAGCACGTCATTGATTTACACGTGGCGCAAGGCGCTTCTGGGCGAGGCCGTTGGCGCGTTCATCCCTGTGGCGCTGGCGACGCCCGAAGGCCCTTTTGCTGCGCCGACCGGCCCAGCGGAGGCTTTGAGCGATACCGGGCCATCCGCTTTCGGACGGATCGAGATCCTGTTGCCGGACGGCAAGCGGGTCAGCGTCGAGGATGGATTCGGCGAAGCGGCGCTGGTTCGGGTCTTGCGCGCGTTGGCGCAGGCATGATCCCGTCCCCGACCTCGACGCGCGTATGGCTCGCGGCTGGCGCGACCGACATGCGCAAAGGCTTCGACGGATTGGCGGCCTTGGTCCAGGAGCGGCTGAAGCACGATCCGCATTCCGGCCAAGTCTTCGTCTTTCGCGGGCGCCGCGGCGATCTGATCAAGCTGATCTGGTGGGACGGTCAGGGGATATGCCTGTTCTCCAAACGACTTGAGCGGGGGCGCTTTGTGTGGCCTTCCCCTGCCGACGGGGTCGTGCATCTGACGCCGGCGCAGCTTGCGATGCTGCTCGAAGGAATAGACTGGCGCATGCCGCTGAGGACGTGGCGGCCGGAGGCGGCGGGATGACGGCGACAAAGTGACTCAAGGCCTGATCCCTTTGCCTTTTTTCAGCGGCGCGCTGGGGCGGATCAGAGTAGTATCCACGCATGGCCACTGCCGATTTGCCCGACGATCCCGCAAGCCTGAAGGCGATCATCGCCGCCTTGAGCGGGGCGTTGAGCGAGGCCGAGACCACCATCGCAAGCCTGCGTTTGCAGCTTGCGCGCGCCCGCCGGCAGCAGTTCGGGGCCAAATCTGAAAAGCTCGACCGGCTTGTCGATCAGCTTGAGTTGCAGCTTGAAGACCTGGAAGCGGCAGAAGGCGCGCGTATCGCAGACGCCCCCACGGCGGCGGCCGCGATCTTGGAGGATGTGGCCGAGCGGCGCATGCCCGCACGCCGTCCGTTGCCGGAGCATCTGCCGCGGGAGACGATCACCCATCCAGGGCCCGCGGCCTGCCCGTGCTGCGGCGGCAAGCTTGCCGCTATCGGCGAGGACGTGAGCGAGGTGCTTGAATATGTGCCCGGCCGCTTCAAAGCCATCCGTCATATCCGGCCGAAATTCTCCTGTCGCTCGTGCGAGACGATCCATCAACCGCCCGCTCCAAGCCTGCCGATCATCCGCGGGCGGGCGGGGCCGAAGCTCTTGGCGCATGTGCTCGTCTCAAAATTCGACGATCATCTGCCGCTGTACCGCCAAGCGGAGATTTATGCCCGCGACGGCGTTGATCTGGAGCGTTCCACGCTTGCGGACTGGGTCGGCCGATCAACGGCGCTTTTGAAGCCCCTGGCGCTGGCGATCGCCCGCCACGCAATGGCGGGGGATACGCTGCACGCGGACGATACGCCAGTGAAGGTGTTGGCGCCGGGCGCCGGCAAGACTAAGGAGGGACGCTTCTGGGTTTATGTGCGCGACGAGCGTCCCTGCGCCGGCGAGGCGG
>JAGWZH010000033.1 GCA_018971945.1 Alphaproteobacteria bacterium
TCGCCCCCTTGGATCGGCGCCCTGAGATCGGCGCCCCGAGATCGGTGCCTCTGGGATCGCCCCTCTGGGATCGCCCCTCTGGGATCGGCGCCTCAAAGGGCTCCGCCTCTTCAATGGAGCGCTTCTCAGAGTGACAGCGCTGTTGTGGAGGGCTCTGGGAGGGAGATACGATCGGCTGCGCCGCCACACCGCTAAAGGCGCTGGCGATCAAGGGCCAGCATCGCGAAGCTGACGGCGCGCACTACAGCGCGCGATCCCGCAGCTCGCCCAAAAGAAGTCCCTCCGTCACTTGAGGTCTGCCATCAGCCGTGATCATGGCCCTTTCGTCCCACCGCGCCACGTGGCTGGCGATAAGGCGCTCACGCCACGCGCCCGTCTTGCGATGATCCTGGTCGTCTTGGATCATATCCCGCCTTTTTGATCTCACGCTGCGCCCGATTGCTTTTGGCGTTCATCCCCCATCTTTCATCGCCATTTTGGCCGTCTGGGTGTTTGGCAGGGCGTCGGGGCATATTCGCCAGCGCCTTTCTGGTCGCGTTCGCGACGCTTTTTGGGCGAGCGTCTTTTCAGGGTTCTGGCCGCTGTTCTGGCCGCTTCTGTTCTGGTCGCTTCTGTTCTGGCCGCTTGCACGCCCTCGGGCGCAAGGTCGCCTTCAGCGCGCTCGTGCTCTCACGATCCGCTGCGATCATCCCTCTGCGGCTGCGGCTGCGGCGGTGGCGCTGGCTGTGGCTCCGGCGCCAGCGCAGCGCTCAAAGAGGTCAATAAAGCCTCCCGCGCCGCATCGTCTTCGGCCTCACGGAGCTGTCTCTCCAGCGCAGCCAAAAACGAGGCCCGGGCGTTGTGCCAGTCAAGCCGTGAGGGCTGGCCCGCGGCCAGTCGCGGCTTGGTCTTTGGAGCCTCTCGCTCCTCGCCTCCGCCTGCGCGCAGATTGTAGACTTCGTCAAGCTCGGCGATCGCCACCCGCTCCGAATCATGGCCCTCGGCGATCAAGCGCTTCTTCAGGGCCTTGAGATTGTCAGGCTCGCCATGGGTGAGAAACACCTTGCCGCAGACCGGGCCGCGCGCCTTGGCCCAAGCCGCCAAACCCGGACCATCGGCATGGCCTGAATAGATATCCAGATAGCGAATATCGGCCCGCACTTGGATCTTTTCACCCTGAATCGAAACCGTCTTGCGCCCCTCCAGCAAAAGACGACCCAAAGTGCCGACAGGCTGAAATCCAACCAGCAACACCGTCGCCTCCGGCCGCCATAAAAGACGCTTGAGATGATGACGCACCCGACCCGCATCACACATGCCGCTCGCCGCGATGATCACATGCCAGCCGCTTATGCGCTCCAAATGCCGGCTCTCATTGGCGCTCTCGGTAAACTGCAACAGCCGACTCTCGCGAAGCACAGCATAAGGATTAGCGTGCGCCGGCCCGCCATGGCGCAGAAAAACATCACAGGCTTTGATGGCCAGCGGACTGTCGAGAAAAATCGTTCCTGGCGGCGCCAGATTGGCCTCCATCAGCTCGATCAAGTCCACGATCAGCTCTTGGGTGCGCTCCACCGCAAACGCGGGAATGAGCAAAGGCCCGCCCGCGGCATGGGCGGCCTGCGCCGCCTTGGCGAGTTGCGCCCGCCGCTCGTCCTGGCTTAGCGGCGGACGCTCCACCCCGCCATAGGTGGATTCCAGCACAAGATGATCGAGATCCGTCGGGCCCTCCGGATCGCCCGTCAGGTCCCGGCCCCCAGGCCCGACATCGCCCGAGAACAGGATCCGCACCGGCGCCTGGTCGGGATCTTGGGCGACCTCGATTTCGATGGAGGCGGCCCCCAATATATGCCCCGCATGCCAAAAACGCGCCCGCAAGTCCGGCGCGATAGCGCGCCACTCCCCCAAGGGCGTCGGCCGCATCAGAAGCAGGCTCGCTCCCGCATCCTCGATGGTGAAAATCGGCTCAATGTCGGCGTCGCCAAAGCGCCGCCGCCGCTTATTGGCCGCCTCCACCTCCATCTCCTGGATCGCGCCAGCGTCGGGCAAAAGCACGCCGCACAAACGCACCGTGTCCGAGGTCGCATAAATCTCCCGCTCAAACCCCGCCTTGAACAATTTCGGAATGAGCCCGCTATGGTCGATATGGGCGTGGGTCAGCAAAACCGCGTCGATGTCCCCCGGCTTGAAAGGAAACGGATCGTAGTTCAGGGCTTTCAATGTCTTGGGCCCCTGAAACAGGCCGCAGTCGATCAAGACCTTGGTCTTGTTCGTGGACAATAGATAACAAGACCCGGTGACGCAGCCCGCGGCGCCCAAAAACTGCAGCGTCATGGTCATAAGGCGAACTCCCTTCGAAGGGCCGCAGCGATGGGCGCGGCGAGCGGGAAGGCGTTGCTCGGATGCAGGCAGCCGTCGCAAGACCGCAGCGCTCGCACGCCAGCCTCCTCAAGCATCAGAGCCGCTGCAGAATCATAAAGCGCGTGCGTGACCGCCGCCTCTATCCTTGACGCCCCCAGCGCCATCAAGACCTCCGCCGCCTTCGCAAGCGTGCCGCCAGACGAGCAGACATCGTCCACCAACAACACGCGCGCTCCCCCGGCCGCTGCGCCCGCCGGCGCCTCTAAAGACACGTCCCGGTCCGAAAGGCGCTTTTTGTCGAATGTCCAGACCGGCAGGTGCAAGGCCTCGGCGAGGGCGCGGGCCCATTGAAGCGATTCACGATCAGGCCCCACCACCAGGTCAAACGCCCCCCCGTCCTCCGCAGCCAAAGCGCGCCCCATGGCCTCGGCCCCAGACAAGGGGATCCATCGGGTCTGGGGGGCGACATCCTCCAGTCGGGCAGTGCGGTGCAGATGCGGATCCACCACGACAATGGCGTCAAAGCCGTCCGCCAAGAGCGGCAAGACCACGTCTCGGCTGAGAGCTTGGCCCGCCTCAAACACCTGATCCTGCCGCAAATAAGGAAGATAAGGCGTCACAAGCGTCAGACGGCGCGCGCCGGCGCGCCGCAGCGCATCCGCCGTCAACAAGGTCTCAATCAGCTTGGCGTTCGGATCGTGCAACGACCGATAAAGCACCGCATGAGGCTCTGGCGCTGTGACCCTCGGCAAGGTCTCTCCATCGGCGAAACGATGCGTCTCAACCCGGCTCAGCACCCCGCCCAACGCGTCGGCCAGGGCGCCGGCCTGGGCGAGACTCTCGGGAAAGCCATGCACGCTGATCACGGCGCCTCGTCCAGGCTGATCGAAAAACCATGAGCCTCCTCAAGCGCCTCGGCGGCCATGGCGAAATCCGCCGGATCCTCCGCATGCAGCCGATAAAGAGGCTCGCCCTGGCGCACCGGATCTCCCAAACGCTTCAAAAGATCGAGCCCCGCCCCAGGATCTGTGGGGGCGCCGGCCAGGCGGGCGATGCGCGCGATCCGAAAACAATCAATGCCCGTGACAAAGCCGTCCCGCGCCGCCGTCGCCTCCTTGACGCGCGCGCCCAAGGCGCTGACGCGAGGGGGCGGGCCTTGCGCAGCCTGGATGTGCTCCATCGCCTTCAATGCAGCGCCAGACCCCAGCAATTCCGCCGCCCGCGCTTCGCCGGCCCCCCCGCGCAAGGCGGGATCGAAATCCAGCACACGACCCGCAAGCCGCAGCGACTTGTCGCGCAAATCGCGAGGCGCGTCAGGCGCATTGCGCAAAACCGCCATCACATCGCGCGCCTCCAGCACAGGACCAACCCCCCGGCCAATGGGCTCGCGGCCATTCGTGATCATGACGTCAATGAAAAGGCCAAGCCGCCCCGCCACATGCTCAAAAAGCTTTCTGACCCGCTGCGCATGGGCGGCGGACCGGATCTTCGCGGTCGGCCCCACCGGCAGATCAAGCACCAGATGGTTCACGCCCGCCGCGATCTTCTTCGACAAGATCGAGGCGACCATTTGCTCGGGCGTGTCGATCTGCAGGGGACGCTCAATGGCGATGATGAGATCGTCGGCGGGGGAGAGATTGACGTGGCCGCCCCAGGCGATGCACGCATGGCACTCATCCACCACCGAGCGCATTTCCGCCTCGGTCAGATCGACCTTGGCGAGCACCTCCATCGTATCGGCGGTGCCAGCGGGGGAAGTGATCGCCCGGGACGAGGTCTTGGGCATGGTGAGGCCATGAGCGGCCACGATCGGCGCCACGATCATCGTGGTGCGATTGCCCGGAATGCCGCCGATGGAGTGCTTGTCGACAACCCGATCAGCCCCCCAGCGAAGACGCGTTCCCGCCGCCGCCATCGCCTCGGTGAGATCAATCACCTCCTGGTCGGTCATGAAGCTCGCGCAGGCGACGACAAAGGCCGATACTTCAATATCGCTGAGGCGATGATTGGTCAGATCGCTCACAACGCTCGCCAGCTGGCGCTTGTCGAGGGTCTCGCCGCGGACCTTGGCGCGGACCGCGTCCAGGCTCTCCGCCGGCGGCGCGGGCGCAATGGTCGCCCGCACGCCTGCACGCGCGCCCAGACGCCGAAAGGCCGGCTCGGTCACGCCCACTTCATGACACCCCACCAATTGAGGATCGTCGGCGATCAGGATCGTCGCGATCAGCGTCTTGGCGCCGCACTTTAAAACCACTTTACGGCTGCCCCGCAGGCGCTCAGGCCGCAGAGCCGGACAATCCCGCGCCAGCAGAACAACGCTTTCATTGAGCGTGTCCAGCGCCACGGGTTTGATCGAAAGATGGACGGGTTCTGTCACACGCTCTTTTTCCCGGGACGATGACAGGCTGCTGCAAAAGCCGCCCTGACGCGCCCCCCCATCCCTATGGAGCCGCGGGAAGGGCGGGTCAAAAGCAATCTCGACGCAGCCCGCGCGCCCGCGCTTGGCAAAAGCCGGCTTTCGCCGACTGCGGCGCCGTTGCCCGAGCTCCGCTCAAAGCCCGTGCGCGGTCAAACGCTCCACCAGCGAATCCGCAGGCGTGTTGACATAGTCATGGCGGATCTCTCGCCACAGCTTGTCCAACACCGATCCAGACGCCGCGCTTCGAAACGCGCCGAGCGCCCGGGGCGCTGCAGCCACGACAAGCCGGTCGAAACGACCAAGGCTGCGCTCCAAGGCTTCCGCCACCCGCGTCACATAAGCCTGTTCAAGGCTGCGCTCTCCATCGACCTGCTCGTCTCCGCTCCCGCGCGCAGACCCAGCGCTCGCATAGCTGCGCACCGGCCGGTCCGCATAATCCGGGCGATGCGCCCCCGCTTCGACCCCCAGATCGAGGGGCGTCAGCGTCTTGTCGGCGCGGCGCCATTCATAAAAACGGGCCTCAGCGCCATTGAACGTGGCGATCCAGGTGGCGGTTTCCGGCATTGGGTTCCTCCCTCTCTGCGCATGTGGGGACTTCAAGGACAGAGCGCTCCGGCAGAAGATCAAGGCGCTCTCGCCTTCAGCCGCCCCTGCCGACGCGCCAAAACGGGTCTTGAGCGGCCGCGGCTCAAGCCTGCCGCCCAAGGGGCGTCTTCTCAAAGGATGGGCACGATCATGATGGCGGCGGATGCTTTCCCCCTGACCGACGCAAGCCCAGAAGAGGCGAGAGCCGGGATGGCTCAGCCAAGGCCGCCGCGAACCAGCGACCGCATCCATGACAAGGCCGCGAGGGCTGACGCCGCGCAGGCAAGCGCGGCTGCTCCGGCGCTCGCTGAAGGCGCGTTTCGCCTTTTTCGGGCCGCGTGGGCGCTGCGGCCCTTGTCTGACTGATCCGCCATCGTCCGCTCTTGGATCAATGCCGCTGTCGACGGGGAACGCATCATCCGCCTGGCTTGGCCCGGCTTGGTGCGGCCCGGCTTGGTGCGGCCCGGCTTGGTGCGGCCCGGCTTGGTGCGGCCCGGCTTGGCGCAGCATAGAGGCTTGCTCATCCCCGCTGTCGCACGCCGCCTCCCTCAGCCCCGCGATCGCCCCTGCGCCGAGGCCTCTCCCATCCTGCACAAACGCAGCGTCGGCGGCCGCCAGGGGCATGCGCTCGGCTCCGGCGTCGCCAGAGGAGACAGAATCGGCGCAGGCCACAGGCTCTTGGATGGTTTGATCATCCGACATCAGCGCACCACCCTCTCTTCCGTCCAGAGCCTCTTTCCCATGGAGCGCGCGCCACGCGCGGACCCGCTTGCGAGCACAATCCCCAGTCCGCTTGCCCCAGTCCGCTTGCGCCTGCGCGATCGGCCGAAGAGCAAAGGTCCGATCTCAGCGTTTGTGCTGTTCTTCGCGATCGCATGCGCGCTGCGCAGCAACCGATGGTCCTGTGACAGAGTTGGCCTTGGGCGCGCGCCCTCGCTACAGCGACAATCCGCCCCATGGCGGCTGGCGCCGGCGCGCGGGCGACCACGCGGGAACCCCTGAAGCGTCCTGAAACGCCAAGGAATGTGTCCGCCTTAATCAGACGGTCGGCTGCGCAGGCTCTCATCCACGGCGCCGCTCCGCCCGCTCCGGCCGGCCCCCGCTGCAAGACGAAAACCCCGCTTCGCGGACCGCCCTTGAAGCCTGATGTCATTGGCGCCGTCGTCATTTTGGGCCGCCTTCTTTCTTTCGGCCGGGGCCGCCTCGGCCGCCTTCCGCGTCGTCTTGGCCTTAGGCGCCTTTGGGGGCGCCGTTTGGCGCATCCCGACCAAGATCTTTGACGCGCCATCAAAGCCTTAAAACGCTACTGGCAGCGATCGACCGGCGCTTTGAGAAGGCGCAAAAACCCCCTCAATCAGACCAAGCCGGTCACCTCCGTCAGCCTTCCAAGACCCAGCCCAGGAGGACCCGCCAGAGGTCCTTGAGCGTGGTTTGTATTCAGCTCTTGCTCCTGGATCAGGTCCTGAGGAAGGCTGCCAAGGACTGGCGCACGCAGGCTGCGTTTCGAGCCCGATTGTTTTCAAACAAAGCCCCGGGACGGGCGCCGAGGTTAAGGGAGAAAAAAGCGTTCGATTGCGGAGCCTGCCATGTCCTGGACCCATATCCTCGTCTTCGCCGACCACACACGCGAAGGGGTCGCCAGAGTGCTGACGGCGGGACACGCCTGTCTGCAAGACGCGCGAACACGCCTTGAGGTGTGCGTCGCCCGGCTCCTGCCTGATGCGGCTTACGCCTACCGCGCCGGCGTGGCGGCGGAAAACTATGAGGAGATCGCCGCCGATCTCAATGATGAAACCAAACACGCCGTCTCCGGTCTCCGGCACGTCTTAAACGGTCAGGCCGACCGGGTGGAGTTCAGCGCCCTGCAAGCCGACGCCTCGGTCATGGCGCACCTGGCCGCAGCGCGCGGGCGCACATGCGATCTGATTGTGCTGCCGCAGCCTTCGCCACAGCGCAGCCGCCTGGAGCGAACCCTCCTCAAAGGCGCGCTGATGGGATCAGGACGCCCATGCCTCATCCTCCCGCAATGGGCCGAGCCCCGCCATCTGAAAGGCCGGGCCATCATCGCCTGGAAAAGCGCGCCCGAGGCCGCGCGCGCCGTTCGCGACGCGCTGCCGCTTCTGCGCAGAATGGAGATTGTCAGGATTTTCGAGGCCGCAGAGGCCGACGAGGTCACGGGCGAAGGCCCAGAGGGTCTTGCGCGTTTGGCCGCCTATCTCACCGAGCAGGGCGTCAAGGTGGAGCCGCCTGTCGTCACCGCGCCCCCAGACGGCGTCGTCTCCACGATCGGAGAAGCCATCCTCGATGAAGCCTCGGCCTTCGGCGCGGACCTTCTCGTCATGGGCGGGTTCGGCCATGCCCGCTTCGTCGAGATCGTTTTCGGCGGGGCGACGCAGGCCGTGCTTGAAGACGCAAGCTGCGCCGTTTTGATGTCGCACTAAAGACCCAGAGCCCCGACGCGCGCCTCAGGCCCGCTCGCTTCAAAGACGGAGGCGACAATGGAGCCCGCCCCAATGGACACCGCCGTGGACAGGCGACGCAAAGGCGCGCATGCTTGCAAAGCTTTGGGGCGCTTCGTCGGAGGCGTAGCGTGAAGGGTCATCTTGACGGGTTTTTGGAAACGCTGGAAGGGGCCGATATCGACGGCCTCATCCTCATTGATCAAACGCAAACCGTTCTTCTCTTCAGCCGAGGCGCGGAGCGCCTTTTTGGGTATGACCGCTCCGAAGTCGAAGGCGGGCCTCTCTCCGTCCTGATGCCGCAGCGCTTCCACGCGGCCCATGATCTTGATGTGCGCGCCTTCGCGACCGGTTCTGAACTCGCCCGCACGATGGGATCAAAACGCCACGTGTTCGGACGCCGAAAATCAGGCGAGGAATTCCTGCTCGACGCCTCGATCTATCGGTTCGGCCCCGCCCAGGCCCCGACAATGGCCGCCTTGCTAAGGGAGGCGGCCGCCTTCAGGAGCGCTGATGCCGAAGCGATGCAGCAACTCGCCATCATCGCCGAGGCGGGGATCGGCTTTTTCAGTCATAATCACCGGACGGGCGCAGTGTTTTGCTCCGAAGCCCTCGCAATATTGCTGGGCGTTCAGCAAGGCCCCCTCGCTTTCGCCGCGCTCGCAGACAAACTCGAAGGGACCCAAGCCGCTTGGTTCCTGGAGGCGCTCAAAGGGCGCTCTTCAGGCACAGAAGGTCCCGCGGACGAACAAGAACACGTGTTCCTCGACGCTTCAGGAGAAAAGCGCTGCGTCGCTGTGCGCGCCCGGACGCAATGGATCGTGCGGGACGGTGCGACCATCCCTTCCCGCACCGTCGGGGTCGCGCGCGAGGAAACCCCACGCCGCCAGCGGGAGGATCAACAACGCTTCCTGCTCGCGCTGGCCGACGTCATGCGGCGAGAAAATCGACCCGAAGCCCTGACGAAAAGCGCCTGCTTTATGCTCAGGGAGCATCTGGAGGCCGATCGGGTGGTCTTCACGGACATCGACGGGGCCGACTTCACGACGCGCGATTGCTGCCAAACGATCTCTGCGCCTTTCCCAAGCCACGGTAAACTCGCCGACTTCGGCGAGGTCTTTATCGGCGCTTATTCGCACGGAGACATTGTGGCGGTCGCCGACATCGAGACCGACGCCCGCATCACGCCGGCCGAACGCGTCCATTTCAGACGCGCCGGCATCGGCTCTTTCGCGAGCGTCATCCTGCAAAAAGAAGGGCGCTGCGTCGCCGCGGTCGGGGCCCATCGGCGCACGCCGCACCTTTGGCGGAGCGATGAACGCGCGCTTTTGAGCGACGTCGTCGAGCGTGTGTGGAGCGCCACCCAAACCATGCAGGCGCAAAGAGCGCTCGTCTTAAGCGAGGCTCGTATACGGGCGGCTGCAGAGTCCTCTTCGGCAGGGCTTTGCGAGACCGATCCCGACACAGGATTGATCAGGCGTTGCAACGCCGCCTTTGCGGCCATGATCGGGGAAAGCGCCGCGGCGCTGAGCGGTCATGCCCTCGCCGACCATATGCATCCAAGCGACCGAGGCGAGATGCTCCTCGGCTATCGGCGTTTGCGGGATCAAGAGATCAAGCAATACCGCGCAGAGCGGCGCTTTGTTCGAAGCGACGGCTCCGCGTTCACAGCCGACCTGACCGCCAATCTGGCCTTTAATGGCGACGGCGCGCCCTTGCTTGTCCTCACGGTCCTGCGCGACGTCACCGAAGCCGTCCGCACCAGACAAGAATTAGCACTCGCCAGAGACGCGCTCGAGACCCGCGTCGCTGCACGCACCCAAGAGCTGGAAACCGCCATGCGGCGGCGGGAGGAGGCGCTCGAAGCCTTGGCCCGCGCCCAGCGGCTAGAGGCGATCGGAAGGCTTACCGGCGGCGTCGTCCATGACAGCAATAATATGCTCACCCTGATCGCGGGCCATCTGGAGATGATGGAAGACCTGAAGCCGAACGAGCGGCTGCAGCGGCACATGCGCGAAGCCCAAGGCGCTGTGGAAAAACTACGACAGCTCAATCGGCGCCTCCTGACCTTCGCCCGCAAGCGCCGCCTCGAACCGGCGCCCCTCGACCTCAACGCCCAGATCCACGCCATGAGCGATATGCTCCCGCGGGTTCTGGGCGCAGGCGTCACTCTCTCGATTTCCCTCGCGGACGCGCCATGCATGGCCCTCGCTGACGCCATGGAGGTGGATAATGCGCTCCTCAATCTGGCGATCAATGCGCGCGACGCCATGCCCGAAGGCGGCACGCTGCGCATGGCGACCGAAATCCTGGAACTCCAGGACAATGGACAAGCTCCCGACGACGGACTGCCCCCAGGACGCTACGCCGTGGTCAGCGTGGCCGACGCCGGCGCCGGCATCCCGAAAGACGTCCTGCCGCACGTCTTTGAACCCTTCTTCACCACCAAAGCGGTGGGCGTAGGCACAGGCCTCGGGCTCGCCACCGTCTATGGCTTCATGAAGCAATCAGGCGGGCAGGTCCTGATCGAAAGCGAGGAGGGGGTCGGCACGACCGTCAAACTCTTCTTCCCGCTCTTGCAGATGTCCTCCGTCGCACCAAAAGCAACCG
Source organism: Alphaproteobacteria bacterium (assembly GCA_018971945.1). Taxonomy (GTDB): domain Bacteria; phylum Pseudomonadota; class Alphaproteobacteria; order Caulobacterales; family Aquidulcibacteraceae; genus REEB509. Next base: position 10,414 of record JAGWZH010000033.1, read on the forward strand.
AGGCCGGGGCCATCGCCTTGGGTCAGGGGGAGCTCATTCTGGTGGTTGAAGACGATCCCCCGCTGCGTCAGCTCACCATGGAACGATTGATCAGGCTGGGTTATACGACAAGGGAGGCGTGGGACGGTAAGTCAGCCCTCGTCGCGCTGGACAAAGGCGACCCAATCGCGCTCGTGTTCTCCGATGTCGTCTTGCCCGGCGGCATGAGCGGTTTTGATCTCGCCGACCATATCGCGCAGCAGCGGCCGCACCTGAAGATCCTCCTCACCTCCGGCTTCGACATGGGCGTCGCTCAAAAAGACCGCGCCGCGAGAGGCCTTTGGAAAATCTTGGCCAAACCCTATGACCAGGCGGCCTTGGCCCGGGCCCTGCGGACGGCGCTCGCGTCCTGAGAGGCGCGCTCTTGCGCGTCGATCATCGCAGACGGGCTCTCTCGCCTCAACGGCTCTTGCGCGCGACCTTGGCCGCAAGAACATAACCCGCGCCCCTGACTGTTTTGATGTATCTCGGCTCGGACGGGTCGGGCTCGCATTTCTTGCGCAAACGCGCGATCGCTGCGTCGACCGACCGGTCAAAAACACTCCAGTCATGGCCTTTCAAGGCATTCATGATGGCGTCGCGGGTCAGGACCCGCTGCGGATTGCGCAGGAACAAGACCAAGAGATTGAACTCGGCCGCGGTCAGCGGAACTGCTTCGCCGGAGGCGGCTTGGAAAGTCCGCTTCTGGCAGTCCAGCACGCCGCCCTCAAAAGATAAGATATCCCCCTCCGCCCCATCGGCCCGCTCCGGCGAGGGCGGTGGGGTCGCGGCGCGCCGAATGACTGCATGCACCCTTGCGACAACCTCGCGGAGGCTGAAAGGTTTGGTGATGTAGTCATCGGCGCCAAGCTCAAGCCCCAAAACCCGATCAATCTCCTCGCACTTTCCCGAAATCATGATGACGGGGGCTGCGCCAATCCCCCTGATCGTCCGCAACAAGGCGAAACCGCTTTCCCGCTCCAAACCGATATCGAGGGTCACAAGATCAATCGGCCCCTGGGCCAAGGCCCACTCAACACTCGCCGCGTCGCTCGCTTCGGCGACCTCAAAGCCTTCCTGCTCAAAGCGCGCGCGAAGCAGCGCGCTGATATCGGCGTCGTCTTCCACCACCAGAATTCGGCGGGCGCGCTCAGGGCTCATGGATTCCTCATGCTCGTCCCGCCCCGTCGCCCCGACGCCTTGTAACATCTCAAAAGCGCTTCGTCACACTCTGTTACGATGCCGGCATCAATTTGTGTGGTTTCGCGTGGTCTCATGTGCGGACTTTAGACCTTAGGCACAGGAGAGAAACATGCAGGCGACGCACGGTCTGGAAGAGAACATGATCGCCATGGCGGGCCGAATGGCCCTCGTGCGCCCGATTCCAGAGCCCGGGATTATTGAACACCGGCCCTCCGCTTTGCGCCTGGTGAAAGCCAAAGAGCACTTGTTTCACGAGGGAGATCCCCGCCAATGCGTCTTCGAAGTCGTGTCAGGCGCTCTCGCCCTTTACACGCTTCTCCCCGACGGACGGCGACAGATCGCGCGCTTCGCCCTGCCAGGGGAATTCGTTTGCGTGGGTTGGGAGCGTTCAGAGCCCCATAGCGCAGAGGCGACCGTTGATACCTTCGTCAAGTGCTTGCCCGCTCTTTTGGCGCGCCGGATCGCGAAGGACGCGCCAGCGTCTCTGGACTGGATCGGAGCGCAAATGGCTGAAGAGGCGCGCGCGATGCAGGACTTGGCGCGGCTTGTGGCTTTGGGCGGCGCCTTGGAGCGGGTGGCGGGCTTTATCGGCCGATTGAGCCGAAAGATCGGCGCCGCGTCGCCTTGCTCTTTCGCTCTGCCCATGACCCGCGCCGATATCGGCGACCATCTTGGACTTACCTTGGAGACTGTCAGCCGGGAATTCTCCCGCTTGCGTCGTCTGCGGGTCATCGAGATCGAGCGGGTGACCCAGGTCGTCATTCTCGATCCGGCGCGCTTGCGCAGAATGGGCGGCGATCTCCTCAACTGATCCTGGCCTCTCTCAAGACTTGTGCGCGGTCAAAGCGGACTCAGCTCGGGATAGGCTTCTTTATTTTGTCCAACCAGGAGAAACGCCATGCCCCAGGCCGCGCGCACCAAGACCCCCCGCCATAATAGCCCCGTGAACCCGGCTCTTCTGTCCCGGTTGAACGGGGCAGCGATGGGCCCGCTGGCGGCAAGCCAGTCCGCCCTGCAAGAAAGCTTCAAACTCATGGCGCGCCGCGCGCACGCCTATGCGGAGTGGGCCGAGGCCGTCTCCAACAGCACAACGGCGGAGCAGGTGTTTGAAGCCTGCACCGCATGGGCATCGCGAACGCCCGAAGACTATCTGCGCACAAGCGCTGCTTTGGCGGAGGCGATCAGCGCCCAGGGAAAACAGAGCACCCCATCGCAGTGAGACAAAACCCTGTCCGGCGAGGAAGTCCGGCTAACCAAGGAGTGAATCATGGACGACAAGTCTCTGCGCAATATCATCCTCGAAGAGCTTGACTGGGACCCCAGTTTCGATTCCGCCGATATCGGCGTCCAAGTCTCTGACGGCGTGGTCACCCTGACCGGCCATGTCGGGTCCTATGCGGAAAAAATCGCCGTTGAAAGAGCCTGCGCCAGGGTCAAAGGCGTCAAAGCGATCGCCCAGGACATCGAGATTCGCCTGCCGTCCCTGAAAAAGACGGCCGACGACCAGATCGCTAAACGCGCTCTCGATATTCTCGCCTGGAACGTCAGCGTCCCACACGATCGGGTCAAGGTCAAAGTCCAAAGCGGCTTTGTCACCCTGACTGGAGAATGCGACTGGCAATATCAGAAGGAGGCCGCGGAGGAGGCGGTCCGAAAACTCAGCGGCGTGGTCGGCGTTTCCAACCTCGTCGCGCTTAAACCACGCGCCTTCGCCAGCGACGTCAAACGCAAGATCGAAGACGCCTTGAAACGCAACGCTGAAGCCGAAGCCAGCCAAATCAGCGTCTCGGTTGTCGGAGGCAAAGTGACCCTGGAAGGCAAAGTAAGAGCCTTCCACGAGCGCAGCGTCATCGAAAGCGCCGCCTGGGCCGCGCCGGGCGTTCTCGAAGTCGAAGATCGCGTCCAAGTGACCGGCTGAACGCCAGGACCCCTGGTCAAGGAGAGCGGCGGCTTTGAAAAAAAGCCGCCGCAACTTTTAGCGGGTCTCCGCGCCACAAGGCCAGGCTTGACTGATGGGCGGCCTTGCAACATCCCCTCGCGTCGACCCCTCTGCTTGCTCCATGACCCGGGCGCGCTCTCTGACAGAGGTGTATGGAGGCTTTCGCTGCGCGCCCGGCACCCTGGCGTCGTGCCGACATGGCCCGAGACGTGCTCCTCAATCTTGCCTGCGCGCCTTGGGTATCGGCCGACAACCGGCTCCCACTTGTCCTGGCCGAGAAGTTAGTCATTCTCGCGCGGCCTCAGCAAAACCGCTCCGCCCTTTTTCTGGCCGATGCATAAGATGCGCCTGGGACCCCCTCAGTTCTGGGTCCCGGATATAAAGAGCACGCCTTTCAAGCGCGAAGCGCATCGCAAGCCCTGTCTGATAACCACCGATCCCGCCGAGGAGAGGCGGCTGGGCCGACATGGGAAAGGCGCCCGCCTCCCTTGGAAAGTCAGGCTGCACGTCGATGGCGCGCGGGTTATCGAGCCAGGCCGCGTCATGGGAAAAGGCGCCAGAATTGGCGGGGCCCGGCCCACATGAAATGGCGCTCGCCTAAGGGCTCAAGGTTCGCCAAGAGCGACTTGGGCGGGGAAATCCGGCATCAGGCTATGGCGTCGTCTGGATCGATGCTATCCGGATCAAGGATGGGCTTCGCGCCCTGATCGCCCAACGCCTGCGCGGCCATGAATTGGACGATCGACCTCGACGCGGCTGAAGTTCAACAGTCAAAGCGAGCTCCGGATCGTCCTTCCTTACATCGATCAGGTCGGCCAGGCGGTCGACAACGCCGAGCGCGACCAAGACGTCAGCGAGCGTACCCAACCCGACGCCAGGATCTTCGCGTTCGAGGCGGGTGACGCTGCTCGCTGACGCGCCCGCTCGCGTCGCCAGATCGGCCACAACAATAGCGCGCCTGAGACCAGCGCCGTGGACCTCTCGCCCTAAGGCTGCGAGCGCCCGCTTCGCTCTGGACGATCCCATCACAAACTCTTCTATCTCACTCAATGAAGCTTTTTATGCGTCATATTTGACTATTTGCTCATTGTGTGGCGCCGGCAGAGCCGCACCGCCGCCCGCACACAAGCGCACACAACGGCTCAGCTGTGCGAGCGATCAAACTCCCGGTCTCTTGGGAGCAAAAAGCAACATTGAGCGCCCGTCCGGGGCGCGCGCGGCGGGCTGATCTTGCATGGCCGCTCCCCGGTCGGTCAATGGGCCGGATCGGGCGCAATGGGCGCGCTTGCAAGCTGGAAGAACTCCCCAAAGCGCGATGCAGATCCGGCGAAACCCCCTGCGGGCCAAGCCGCACGACCGGCTTGCGCTGTTGCTGGCTGTCGCTCCGCAGGGCGAACGCGCTTGCGGCGCTTTCCTGTCCAAGAGGGATAGCGCTCTCATGGCCTGTCTGATGCGGCCGGATCGCAAGGCGCGCCTCGCAGCGCGCGCCGGTCGTCAAGGCCGAGCAGGTCTCGCCCGTCCCTGCGCTGGCGCTCAAGCACATAAAAAGCTCCGGGTCTTGCTGCGTGAAGCAGGGTTTGACCCGGAGCGCTCTCTGACATCCAACGCCGATCGCGCCTCAGCGGCGCTGCATCAAAAAGCCGATCAATAAGCCAATCCCGGCGGCCGCGGCGATATAGGTCATGGGATGTTCGCGGACCTGCTGCTTGAGACCTTCAACGGCCTGCGCGCCTTGCGCTTCAATGTCTTCCATCGCATGCGCCGCTGATGCGTTCAAAACCTTGCGCGCCTTGCCGAGCGCCTCGCCCGCATCACGGCCGGTCTTGGCGAGATCAAGGCCTATGGTCTCCACCGCCTCCTGCACCGTGCGGCTAAGGCTTTCTCCATTGCGTTCTGTTCGGGTCGCCATCACCATATCCTTCTAGGTTTGGACTTCTTTTCAATCAAACGTCGCCCTTGCCCATCCTCGATGAAGACAGAGAGGAGGGCGAACGCCAGGAGCGGGCCAAAAGGCCCGCGCCCTTATGCGTGGTGGTCGCTGACCGCACGGACCAAGTCTGCGCAATCATCGTCGTCGTCTATGGCTTGGGTCACGTCGCCCATGCTCAGCATGCCGACAAGCCGGCCGTCATTGAGCACTGGCAGACGCCTTATCTGCGCCTTGGCCATCCGCTTGGCGGCCTTCTTTAAAGGCTCGTCCGGCGAGCAACTGACCACATTGCGCGACATCAGGTCACGCGCCTTGACCTTGGCGGGATCAAGCCCATTCGCCAGGGCGCGGAGCACAATGTCGCGGTCAGTGACCACCCCGACCAGTTTTTCCTGATCCAGAATAGGTACGATGCCGATATCATGCGACTTCATGCTTTGCGCCAATGCCGACACCGAGGCCTCCGGAGAAAGCGCTTCGACGCTTTTATGCATGGCTTCAGACACTGTCATGGACATGGTTCTCTCTCCCGAAAAAAGACCTAGTTCTTGGTGATCTTGATCTTGGCGGCGGGCGCAGCACTCGGTGGTTTGGGCACAGTCACGGTCAGAACGCCGTTGGAGAACTCCGCCTTGACCTGCTCCGGGTCGCAGGAATCGGGCACGCCGATACGGCGCTCAAAAGCCCCGAAGCTGCGCTCGACGAGGTGAAAATTGGATCTCTTCTCATCGCGCTCGGAGCGCTTTTCGCCCTTGATGGTCAAAACACCTTCCGCAAGCGAGACATCAACATCTTTGATGTCGACGCCGGGAAGCTCCGCGGTCACGACAATCTCTTTGTCCGTCTCCGCCACATCCATGCGCAGTCCTGCGATGTTGCGATCGGCAAGGCCCGTCCAGTCGTTGGTGTTCGCCTGATCAAAGAGGCGGTCGATCTCGCGACGCATATAGGCGATGGGCGCGAAGAAATCCGACGCGCCGCGGGTTTTGTCAAAGGGTGTCAGTCCGGTCATGATCGATCTCCCATGGAATGGAATGATCGCGCTTATGAACGCTTTCCGGTCGCACTGCTTTGCGCGCCATCAAGCCTTGGCCGCGCGTCCACACCTAGACCTCAATAGCAACAGGCGCGGCGAAAGGCGGAGCACATGGCTTGGAAAGATATTCTCGTGTTTGCGGACGGCTCGCTCAACGGCTTGGCGCGGGTCCAAGTCGCGGCCAGCCTCGCAGGCGCTCGGCCAGATTGCCGCTTGACGGTCTGCGCGCCCATCGTGTTGCCGCAGCTTCCCTATGGGCCCATGGCGGCAGGCTTGAGCGAACTTGTCGATCGCGCCTATGATCTGGCCCGCGAAGACGGCGGAAGGGCCGTGCGTGCGATCCAAAAGGCCGCCCCTGCGTTGATCGGAGAGCGCCTGACGATCGAAACGCCGGAAATTGAATTGTCGGAAGCCCAAAGTCTCGCAGGGGTTCTGGGTCAAAGCGCTGATCTGGTCATGGTCGGTCGTCCGATCGCGGAAGACATGTCGCGATTGGACGATCTTTTACTGGAAGGCGCACTGTTTCGCTCCGGCCGACCCTGCCTCGTCATCCCGCGCTGGGAGACGCCCAGCCCCATCGGCGCGCGCGCGCTCATCGCCTGGCGTGCATCGGCCCAGGCCGCCAGAGCCGCGCATGACGCCCTGCCGCTGTTGCAGACGGCCCAGACCGTGCGCATCATGCATGCTGGCGATCCAGCGGCCGGGGCGGGCGAAAACCCCCTCGCGCTCGACCGGCTCGCGCGCCATTTGCGCCGCCATGGGGTCGCTGTCGAAGAACCAAAATCCGCCCCGCTCAGCGACGAGATCGGGGCCGCGCTCCTTGCAGAAGCCCGCATCATGGGCGCAGACTTGCTGGTGATGGGGGGCTACGGCCACGGAAGGCTCCGCGACATGGTCCTGGGCGGGGCGACCCGCACCGTCCTGCATCACGCCGAGATCGCGGTGTTGATGGCGCACTAAGGCGAAAGGCCTCAGACCTCAGACCTCAGACCTCAGACCTCAGGCCTCAGACCTCAGGCCTCAGACCTCAGGCCTCAGGCCTCAAGCTCCCTATGGCGGCGTCACGCGCACCCGCTCCCCGTCACGCAAAGAGGGTGGGGGGAACACCACCACCTCCTCGCCGTCAGCGAGCCCAGCCAGAACAGGCCGGTGCGGACCGCTCGCCTCGCCAAGCTCGACCCGCGCGCGACGCGCCCGGCCACCCTCCACCCGAAAGACGGCCCACCCTTGCGCATCCCGGACAAGAGCCTCAATGGGAACGCGCAAGGCCGCCGCCTCGCCGCCCGCCATCACCCGCACCGTGACCTGATAGCCATGCCCAAGCGCGGCCGCGGCTTCAGGATCGTCAAAACGAACAATGACATTGGCGCGCTGCTCTTCCACGCCAAGCGCAGAGACCTCGAGCCGCGCGAAAGGCTCCACGCGCTCAACCGTCCCGCGCAGCGCTTGCCCGCCCCAGTCTTCAATCATGGCGGGCGCGCCCGCGGGAATGCGCACGGCGTCCTGCGACAAGAACTCCCCCACCGCCTCGATCTGAGCGGGATCGCCCAACGCTAAAATGGGCGCTCCAGGCGCGACGATCGCCTCGCTCTCCTGCATCACCTGCAACACCACGCCCCGCACCGGCGCAGCCACCACAACTCCGCCCGCGCCCACGCCGGCGGCGCTCAATCCCGCACGTGCGCGGGTCAATTCGGCGCGGCGCGCCGCCACCGCCGCCTCGGCCGCCTGCGCCGCGGCGGTCGCCCGCTCAAGCGCTGCAGGGGAAGCGATCCCCCGCTCGGCAAGACGCGTCGCTCGATCGAGGTCATGCTGCGCCAGGCTTGAGGCGCTGAGGGCCTCGGCGAGCCTCGCCTGCGCCGCCGTAATCAGGGCCTCCAGCTCCCGCGCCGCGCGCGCATCAAGCGGCGCAGAGGGCGCTGGGCCGATACGGGCCAAAACCTGCCCGCGGCGGACACGGTCTCCAGGCCGCACCTCCACCCGCGTCAGACGACCCGCGGCCGGGGCTGACACAAGATACATGTCGCGAACCCGGATGACGCCCTCGTCGGCGATGTCCAAAACGACCGGACCCCTATCGATGCGGGCCGCGTCGACCGAAACCGGCGCGCGCAACATCGAGAACCCGGCAGCCGCCAGCGCCACAACCAGCAAGATGCCGATCGCATAGGCGGAAAGAGGCATATGTCGACCGCGCGCAGGCATCTCAACTCCTCGCTTTGAGGGTTTCGGTCATGGATAGTCGATCAATCCCTGTCCGGACAATCAGCGCGGTGACGACAACGGCGCCGATCACAAAAGCCGCAGCCCCCGCATAAGCATGCGGGTCGACCACAAGGCGCAGCGTAATCAGATCGGTGGCGAAGGCCCGCATCAAGGCGCCGGCCAGCGCCCATCCAAGAACCAGCCCAAGCGGGATGGCCATCAGCGTCAAGACGGCGAGCTCCCCCAACAGAACCAAGGAGCACTCCAAGCGGGTAAAACCCAAAACCCGAAGGGTCGCGAGATCCCGCGTCTGCTCAGCCAGGGTGACCCGTCCAGCGGCATAGGCGACGCCCGCAGCCATCAAAGCAGCGAAGCCGTTGAACATCAGGGCCATGAGCCCAACGCCCTGCTCAAATAAAGCCATCTGGGAAGCGCGGGCGTCGGCTGTGTAGGACGCCGCCACAATCGCAGGCGTCTCCCGCACGATCGCATCCAACGCTTCACGGGCGCTTGGATCGATCAAAGCATAAACAGTCGAAACCCTTCTCGGCTCGCCGAAAGCCCGACCCATGGCCTCAATCTCCATATAGGCGGCCCCCCCCACCCGCGTGTCGGCGATGGCGACCACCATCAGATCCCTGGCAAGGCGCCGGCCATCGGTGGTTTCAACCCGAACCCTGTCGCCGATCTTCGCGCCAAGCTTTGCTGCAAGACGACGCGAGAGGGTCAGACCGTCGCTGCGCAACGCAAGAGGGCGCAGCTCCGCGTCCAAGAGCCGGTTCAGCCGCGGCGTCGGGGGAAGCCCCAAGAGCGCCTCCCGCTCCCGTCGGCCCTCGAATGCAAACACCGCGTTGCGAACCCGCACGGGTTCAACCGCCTGCACGCCGGGAAGAGCGGCGATCTCCCCAAGCGCCTCAAAACCCCGCGGCTCGGACAACGTGAAGGCCACAGATTGTCGGTTCACGAGATCGAAATTCACCCGCACCATCTCGCGCACCGAAGCAGGAAACGTCGTCGACGCGACCAAAAGCGCCAGCGCCAGAGCAATCCCAAGAGACGTCGCGCCCGCGCGCAGCGGAAACCTTACGAGCCGGCGCGCGATGATCCGGCTGTGCGGATCAAGCCGATTCAGCGCCCGGTCCAATCCCGCCGCGGCGCGAAAAGACACCGGCGCGGGCGGCGCCAAGGCGAGCGCAGGCGGCAGAGAGGCTGCTTGCCACACCGCGCTCGCCGCTCCCGCCGCGCAAGCCGCAATCGCCACCGCGGCGGCCGCCGCCGACGACCAAAAATCGGGCGCAAACGCGAAATCCGGGAAGCGATAGACCCGGGCGTAGACGTCGCCCATGCCCTCGCCCATCAAGACGCCCAACCAGATCGCGCCGATCGCGCCGAAAAGCGCCACAATCAGCGACAGCTTGGCGTAGTGCCAAGCGATCGCACCGCCCTCAAACCCAAGCGATTTCAAAAGACCAATCGTGGCCCTCTCGGCGGCGACAAGCCGGGTCAAAGTGACATTCACCAAAAACCCCGCCACCAACAAAAACACCAGCGGCAGGAAAGCCCCCATGGTGCGGAGCTGCTTGAGCTCTTCGCTGATGAACCGGTCCGACATCATAAGGTCGCGGCCAATCGCGCCTTGGCCGCCATAAGGCGCAAGAAGCGTATCGATCGCCTGGATGACAGCCCGCTCTTGGCTTTGGTCTGTCAATCGGACGGCGAGATCGTTAAAGGCGCCTTCCATGTCTAACGCGCGCGCCAATCCCTCCTGGCCGAGCCAAATCACCCCAAACCGTTCCATTTGCGGAAAGATCTCCCCAGGCGGGGCGAAGAACACGAACTCGGGACCGTCGGCGACGCCCGTCACCGTCAGCGTTTCGCGCTGGCCGCGGATGAGCGCGGTCATCCTCGTTCCAGGGCTCAGCCCGTTGGCTTCGGCAAAGGCGCTTGAAACCAAAGCCTCCCGTGCGGCTCCAGGCTCTGGCCAGCGCCCCGCTCGCAACGCCAAATCATTCACCTCGGGGCGACCGTGATCGGGCAAGGAGACCACCCGCGCGGAAAACCCCTCGGACCGCCCCGGCAAGGTCAAGGCGGCCAAGCCTACGACCCTCGGCTCGACAGACCTCACCCCCGGCAAAGCCGCGATCGCTGTCGCCGTCGCAAGCGGAGCGCGGACGCAGGACGCAGCAATGTCGGCCAAACGCTGGTTCGCGTAAAACCCATCCCGTGCGCTTTCCAGCGAGCGGATCAAGCCGCCCGCCATCACAAGAGTTGACAGCCCAGCGCTCAAGACCAGCACCGCCGCCAAAAGCTGCGGCCACAAACGGCGCATGTCGCGCAGCAGCTTGCGGTCCAGGCGGCTCACCATTGCAATTCCGAAGGGGCGGCGCGGGAGGCGTTCGCCTCAATCGACCTGATGCGGCCGTCGGCGAAACGGATCACCCGATCGGCCAGGCGGGCGATGTCGGCGTTATGGGTGACGAGAAGCGTGGCGGCGCCAATCTCTCTGTTCATATGGGTCAACGCCTCCAACACCAAGACGCCGGTGGTGATGTCCAGCGCCCCGGTCGGTTCGTCGCACAGTAAAAGGCTGGGACGCTTTGCGATCGCGCGGGCGATCGCGACGCGTTGCTGCTCGCCGCCCGATAATTGCGCCGGAAAATGACCCAGACGCCCCTCGAGACCGACCATGCGGAGCGCCTGGGACGCATCCATCGGATCGTCCGCCACTTCCGCCACAAGCTCCACATTCTCAAGAGCGGTCAAGCTCGGGATCAAATTATAGAATTGAAAGACGAACCCGACATGGCGACGGCGAAAGCGCGACAGAGCCTGGTCGTCCATGGCGGCGATGTCGTCCCCGCGAAAAAAAGCGCGCCCAGCGCTCGCGTGATCAAGGCCTCCTAAAATGTTCAGAAGCGTCGATTTACCCGACCCCGAAGGCCCCAGCAGAACCAGCAACTCCCCCTCGCCGACCTCAAGGTCGACGCCGCGCAAGGCGGCCACGGCGGACGGGCCCTCGCCATAGGTTTTCGACAGCCCCCTCAAAACGAGCACATCACTGCGTTCGGGCATGATCTAGCCTCCGGCAAGGCGCCGAAAGCCAAGACTGTCCGCCCGTGCAGACGCCCTGTCCACCGCCTACAAGAGCAAGGCGAAGATCTTGCGGCCTTCAAGGCCAATCCCGATCTCTAAGCGGGTGAAAGCAGCCGCCGACCCAAGGCTGGGCGAAGGAGGCGCTGATCTTGAAAGCGGATCAAGCGAAGCGCCGTCCCAGCGCGCAGCGCCTCACCGCGATGTGTTTGGACTTCACACCCCCCTTACGCGACCAAGCTGCGCTCAATGGAGGCCCCGATGTACAAAGACCTTCTCGTCCACGTGAAGCCCCATGAAGAGTGGTCGGCCCATATCGACCTTGCGATGGCGCTGGGCGCGCGCTTCCAGGCCCGGGTCACAGGTCTTTTGCCGCATGAGAACCTCGCCATCGCCAAACTCCTCGCAGAGGGCCCCGGCGGCGGCGGCGCGCTGATCAAGGACTTACAGGCCGCCGCAGACGCCTGCGCCGCCTCGCTGCAGGATCGGTTCGCAGAACGCCTCAATGCGCACGGCGCGGACGGCGAACTGCAAGTCGCTGAGGGCCGCGCCCACGAGGTGCTTGGGCTTGCAGGCCGCTTTCACGATCTCGTCGTGGTTGAGCAAACCAATCTCAGCCAGGACGACATTAACTGGTCGACCGCGGAGGAGGCGGCGGTCAATAGCGGCCGTCCGACCCTCATCGCGCCCCGCCACGCCCCATCCGACGGCGCGTTCGCACGGGTGCTGCTCGCCTGGAACGGCAGTCGGGAAGCGACCCGCGCCATGCACGCCGCCCGCCCGATCTGGGAAAAAGCGGACGAGGTCGTGCTTGTCTCCGGCCCATCGCGGGAGATCGCGCCCTCGATCACCCGCCAGCCTCCGGGAGATATCGAAACCTATCTGCGCCGCCGCGCCGCCTCGGTGACAGTGGTCGATGACCGGGTCAGGGACCCGGAGGCAGCCGCCAGGATCCTCGCCGTCGCTGCGGAGGCGAAGTGCAGCCTCATCGTGATGGGCGCCTTCGGCCGCAAGGGTCTGTCCCGCCTTATCCTCGGCGGGGCGACCAGCCGCGTCTTCCGGGATGCGCCAATCCCCATTCTCACAGCCCACTGAGCCGGCCTGTCCCGAAGACACCGCCTCAGCGGTCCTTAGAAGCAGCAAGCCTCAGGGGATTTCACCCGGGCGCCACATGCGCGCCATGCAGGCGCCAAACGGAGGATCTTGTCAGTCGCCAGCGCTCGCGCCCTCCAGCGTGCGCCCACCCAAGACCCCCTGCCGACCGCAAGGCCCAGGCTCGACCCTCAGGCCTTGGGTCTGCGACGCCGAGAATGACAGCAAGGCGCGCGCGGGGGAGACCCGAAAGGCCTCCGCCCGCGCCCTGACAAGTGCGCGCCCCGCCATTGGCGAGGAGAGCGTCTTGGCGTTGTCGTTGGGCCGGCCAAAAGAGCACGCTCATGCTCGAAGCAGGCTGCGCGCGCTTGGCGGCGCCTTCGCCCATGCCCAGGCTCGAGCCCAGTCTCAGGACACGGGGTCGGTTCCGGTCGGTTCTTCTGCGATCTTCTCCGATAAGGGCTTTCTCTGGTCCCATTCCGGTCGGATCCGGGTCTGATCATGATCGGGTCCGGCTTTTGGCGCTGATTTCGGCGGCAAGACGCGCTCCTCAACCCGCTTGGCCGTCGCAAAGGGTCAGGCCAATCGGCCCCAGATGAGATCCGGACGGTGCTGCTGATCAGGGACGGCCGCCCGACCGCTTCAGGCTCTCTCAAGCTCATGGAGAGGCCCTCAGAGCTTGACCCAAACGCCCTCAATGCGGCGGATCGGCGTTGGTCCCCAATAGCGGCCGTCGACACTATCGGGCGTATCGCCAAGAAGAAATCCCTGCTGCGGGCTCAGGGTGACGCAGCCCTCCCAACGCGGCAGCGCGCGGCCGGCAGCGTCATGGCTGAGGCGATTGGCGAGCCAGGTGCCGTTCAAGGTAATTGTCGTCTCAGAAGCGCACACGCGGTCCCCCGCCACGGCCACCACACGCTGCAAGAGCCGGTCGCCCTCTTCGGCGATCGTCAGCCTCGCAGCCGACCCAGGCGCATCATCAACCGCTCGGACAGAAACAATGGCGCCGCGCTCGATTGAGCCTGCCGTCCGCAGATAGAGCCCAGGTGGCATCGAGGGCCCGCCATGATAGACCAAGGCGTCCAAGCTGGAGGCTGACGCCGCCGCGGTGAGCGCAACCGCAGCGGCCCCGACGATTAGCATGGCGCGGCGACGACGAGGCATAGGCCCAAGCACGCAAGTCCTGTGCCGACCCGAAGCGTCCGCCCATGGCGGTCAGATCCGCGGACACGCTCGACAAGCCAAGCCTTGCGCTGCAGGCGCTTTATGACCGCCGTCGGCGTCTTTTCACGGCGATCAATGCCCCGCATCGAATTCTGATCGCTCAAAGCCCGTCAAGCGGCGCGACGCCAAACCGAGCAGCGTGACGAAACGATCATGGCAAAGGGGTGCGCCGGGGTCCGAACACCGATTAATGGGAGCATGAGCATAGGATGGCTTTAAGCCAAGCGAACCTGGTCATTGCGTTTCTTCGTCGGCGCGGCCGTCCAAAACGGGGAGCATGGACGTGCAGCCGGGTTGGAGCCGGTGGGGTGGGGCTTGGGCATCGAACGGTAGGCGGCGAAGACTTCACAATGTCCCGAGCTCACTCTGCTCGATGTCGGGCCGCTCCATTCAAGCGAAAACGCGCCTCAAAAAGTCGTCGAACATAGGTACGGTGAAAGCGATATCGCCGTGCGCAGGGCTATAGATCATGCCCTTGTTGATGATGGAGGCGCGGCGGGGTCCAAGGGATTGAACGCTTTCGCCTAAAGCGTCAGCGACGTCGGCGGAGCGATAGGGGCCTGGACCCAAGCGCGCCATGGCGACGACGTAGTCGCGTTCTTTTGGCGTCAGTCGATCCAGGCGCACGCGAAAAAAGCCCGCGTCGAGGCGTTTCAAAGCGTTACGCGACGCGGTGACGACATCACCCTCCGCGATGGGGGAAGCCGCGGCCGCGTTCCAAGCCTGATAGCCCCACTCTTGAAGGAAATAGGGATAGCCATGGGTCGCGCGAACGATGCTGGCGAGCGCGTTGTCTTGGATGCTCTCGCCTTCCTGTTCGATGGGCTGGCGGATGGCCGCACTCGCGGCCGTGTCGTCAAGGGCGCCGATGGGCGGGAAATTGAAGAGCCGTTCGGCATAGGACTTCTCATCGCCGCTCAAGGCTGCAATCTGGGGCACGCCTGCGCCAAAGAAGAGGATCGGCAGGAGTGTTTTGGTTGGAGCGATGAACAGCGACGATGAGTGCGGCCAGTTCTGGTTCGTCCAGGTATTGAAGCTCATCGATGAACAGGCTCCAGCCCCGCTTCGCCGTTTGCGCCGCCTTCCCCAAGTGGGGTGAGGCACGGTTCCGTGAGACAGCCTGGAGCGCTATTCCTTGGATGAAGAGGTGTGGAGTGGGCTGGGGCACGGTTTTCTGAGACAAGGTGAAGCGCTCCCTTTTCCAAAATATGAGGGTAGAGCATGGGCAAGAAAGAAGCGTTGGGATTGGGCGCGACGGAGGCCGAGCGCATTCGCCATGCCGAAGCATTTCTCTCGGCGCTGCAGGCGCCGATCACCTTTGGCGAGGAGCAGGCCTATTGCCGGCCTGCAACCGACACGGTCCATCTCCCGGATTTCGCAAGGTTTCGCGACGCCGTTTCTTTCTACGGTGTTGCGCTTCACGAATGCGGCCATGCCAGCGGCGCCAAGCATCGGCTCGATTGCGATCTCACCGGTCGCTTCGGCAGCGAAGCCTATGCGGCGGAGGAACTTTGCATCGAACTGGCGAGCGTCATGGTTCTGGCTGATCTCGGTCTCGTCAATCATCCGTATCCGGTTTATTTGGCGTATCTCGCAAGCTGGCTCAAGGTTCTGCGCGACGACCCACGCGCCATCATCATGGCTGCATCTAGAGCCCAAGCCATCGCAGATTGGATGCATGCGCAACAGCCGCCGCCATGGGAGTGATTTCTACTGGCCCATTGTCCGCGCGTTCTAGAGCGCGGAGGCCGCTTGGCCGTCATCATGCTCGAACGCTGACTCCATGCGTTCGATGTCACAGGGCTTCAGACCATTTTGTTTTGCAACGTTACGCCAATCGCGCAATGCGATGGCGACTTCGCGGATGATTCCGCTCGCCGCAGGGGTGCGCAGTCCAAAACGCGGTGAGACGCGCAGAAGGGCGTCGAGCGAGGCGACCGGGTCCACTTCGTCAAGCGCCAAAGCATGGATGCGCGGCTTCACGTCCGTCGGCGTCGGGTTCATGTCATAGGCGGGCGAAAGATCCCAGCCGTGTTCCGCTCGCAAGAAGCCGTGATTGCGGAGATGATCGTCCGTGTTCGAAATGAGGACGTTGAACACCATGCGCCGCCAAAGTTGAGTCAAGGTGGCCGGCGTTGTTGCGCCCTCGCGGCGAATGAAGTCGGCGATTTCGGTGTAAGAACGCTGGCGCTGTTCCATGTCCTGCGCATCCAGCGCAGTCATGGCAGACATGAAGGGCACGCGCGCGGCGCCGTGCCGATCGAAGCGACGTTGCAAGAGGACCGGCTTGCGCGCCACCTTTTCGATGCGCCAATCGGCGGTGGGGATTCCCGCTCTTGCCGCGAGCGCAAGCGCGGTCGCCTCCCAAAGAATGACGGGCCATTCGTCATCGGCTTTCGGGAACTTGGCGATCAGCAGCGCGCCATCGCGATCGCGTACGGTGGCTTTAGCCCGGAAATTTCAAAGGTAGGAGGTGCATCGGGGCGCGAACTCTGAGAATTTCGTTTTGCCACAAAGTCAAAGCGCAGAGCGAAAGGCCACCCCGATGCAGACAGAGTGTACCTCCGATTTGTTCGGCTTTTCCAGAGTTGAAAAGCGCAAAGTTGTGGCTGCCTTTGACGGCGGCGCGGTCACCTCCGATGCCGGCGCGCTCCTGCTGGGGGCAACCGATCGCCGGATCCGGCTGATCAACCGGTTTGCCGGATGCTTCCGCGACCATCGCCGTCCTGACCTGATTGAGCACGAAGTGGCGACGCTTGTTGCGCAGCGGGTGTTTGGCCTTGCGCTGGGCTATGAGGACCTCAACGACCACGATCACCTGCGTCATGATCCGGTGATGGCGGTGCTGGCCGGTAAGCTCTCCGCCCATCGGTCGGACTGCGCACCTGTGGCCGGCAAGAGCACGCTGAACCGGCTTGAGTTGAGCCGGACGGAGCCGACCCGGTATCACCGGATCAGCCACGATCCGGGAGCGATTGAAGCCCTGTTCGTGGATCTGTTCATGGAGTCCCAGCCGCAGGCTCCGGGCCAGATCATTCTGGATCTGGACGCCACCGATGATCCCCTGCATGGCCATCAGGAAGGCCGGTTCTTCCACGGGTATTATGACGGCTACTGCTATCTGCCACTCTACATCTTCTGCGGTCGCCATCTGCTGGCGGCAAAGCTCAGGCCGGCCAATATCGATGGGGCGGCGGGAGCGCTGGAGGAGGTTATCCGGATCACGAAGCAGATCCGCCAGCGCTGGCCGCGGACCCGCATTCTGCTGCGCGCCGATTCTGGCTTCTGCCGGAACGATCTGATGGAATGGTGTGAAAACAACCGCGTCGACTATGTATTCGGGCTTGCCCGCAATGCGCGCCTGGTAGAGACGATCAGCAAAGAGCTGCAACAGGCGGAAAAGAAGAGCCTTTCCAGCGGCCGGGCGGAGCGGGTCTTTAAAGACTTCACCTGGAGCACGCTGAAGAGCTGGTCGCGCGAACGCCGGGTTATCGCCAAGGCTGAGTGGACCCAAGGAGAGGCCAATCCACGCTTTGTGGTCACATCCCTGAAACCCAGGGAACGCGGGGCGCGCCCTCTTTATGAAGACATCTACTGTGCGCGTGGGGACATGGAGAACCGGATCAAGGAATGCCAGGCGGATATGTTCTCCGACCGGACATCGGCGGGGACCATGGCGGCCAATCAGCTGCGCCTGTGGTTCGCCTCGATGGCCTATGTTCTGATCTGCGCTCTGCGCCGGATCGGGCTTGCCGATACACAGTTCGCTACCGCCTCCTGCGGCACGATACGGCTTAAGCTCCTGAAGCTCGGAGCGCGCATTGTTGTCTCGGTACGACGCATCAAGTTCGCGATGGCGACAGCCCATCCCTGGGCCAACGAGTGGGCCCACGCGCACAGGCGACTATCCGCCGCCTGAGAGCCCCCGCTTCGCCCTTCCCATCAACAATGGAGCCCATCAACGACCTGCCAGACGCCGCCTCGCAAAGGCGGCGATGCGGACGGCGTGCGCGGCGCCCAGCCATCAGCCTACGGTCTTTCGACAACACGCAGAGCAATGCTAAAAATGGACCTCGGTGAGAAATGCGGGCTTCTGTAATGGGCCCTGGGTTGTCAATCCCTTGTTTGCTTCCACCCTGATCCGACCCGCCGAGGTCTTGCTTCTGTCCGCAGTCGGCGCATGGCCGCTGCATGATGGGATCTGATGAG
This sequence comes from Alphaproteobacteria bacterium, assembly GCA_018971945.1. Lineage (GTDB taxonomy): Bacteria > Pseudomonadota > Alphaproteobacteria > Caulobacterales > Aquidulcibacteraceae > REEB509. The sequence goes on from JAGWZH010000033.1 coordinate 28,360, forward strand.
GATCGACCGGCCAATCTAATGATGCGCAGTCGCCGAAGCGCTGCTCCCGGATTTTCGGCCTGATCGCTCCATCGTCCCGGCGGG
>JAGWZH010000157.1 GCA_018971945.1 Alphaproteobacteria bacterium
TCCAGGCCCACTCAAACTGATGGCCCGGCTCGATCCAACGGCCATTCTCGCCCGCGACAGGTCGCCAATCGTCATCGAAAAACTCGGGCACAACGCCGTTGGTGGGTTGCCGCATATGAGCTTTAAACAGGGCGACGACCTCCTCAGCGAGGTCAAGGAAACGCGTGTCCTCCGTGCTTTCCCACAGCGCCAAAGCGGCCTCTGCCAGGTGCATATGAGGGTTTTGTTCGCGCGGCAATGCACCCGGAAGAGCAGTGTGAAAGCCCAGTCCACCTGGGTGCCGGAACCGGGCATTCATGAAGTCTAGGGTGGCGTGCGCGAGCGCCAGAGAGGAAGGATCGCGCCGAGCCTTATACCGCCAGCCAAGGGCGAAGAGAGCAAAGGCGTAGTCATAAAGGTCCGGCGTTGCGTCTAAAGAAACGCCCTTCGTATCGACCCGTCGCAACCACCCAAGATCGGGTCCCGCCCAGTGCTTTTCCCGCAAGAAAGCATAGGTCCAATTAGAGGCATCCCTCGCGGAGGGCCAACCCAAGATCTCGGCGTGAGAAAAAACGTAAAGTTGACGGCAGGTTACTCGCGTCCGCTTAAATCCAACCGTTGAGGGTATTCCGCTGTTGAATTCAAAACCTTCGACAGCGCCCCCGTTAACGAAGTCTAACCCTGCTGAACCCCAAAATGGGAGGGCTTCCATAAACATCCAGTCGCGAATACGCTCAACTATCTGCGAGTCCACGCCCATAGCGCACGCATCCCCTAGCCGATATAATTGATGCATGATTGCCAGTAAGACAGCTGTCAAGACTCGCTTCGAGTCGGCATCCCTATCAGCCAAATCGGTAAGGATCGTAACGCCCCATAAAGACGCAATGTCGTTGCGAATTCTCCCCGACGGCGCATTGCCAACACCATGGTGAGGACAAACAGTGGCGGCACTGGCCGAACTTCGTTACGTGTGGCGTCGCTTGCCGATGCGGATTCGGCGAAAGGTCGGCCAAGCTATCCTGGGTGCCGCCGGACCTTTGCTTGCCGCGCGCCTGCCTTCGGCGGACGCCAGTATCGCCCTTGTGCCGCCGCAACCTTCGGTTATGGGTGTGTTCCAATCCGCCCTTGGGCACGGTACGGCGGCTCGGCTTTTGCTCGCCGAATTGGCCCAGGCGGGCCTTCAAACCGGCTCCATGGACGTCACCGCGGCGGTAGGCGCCGATCTCAATGATACTCGCGACTTTATCAATGCTTCCGACACTGCGCGGGGTCCGCTTATTCTGGCGCTCAACCCCGACACCGCGCTAGTCGCTCTTATGGGGCGGCCGAGCCTTCTGCGCGATCGGCCGATCATCGGATATTTCGTGTGGGAGCTGGAAACCCCGCCTGCCGCGTGGCGCCGCGTGCGCCATGCCTTGCATGCGGTCTGGTCACCCAGCCGGTTTTCTTCAGACGGCCTTTCGCGGAGCTTTGGAGTGCCCGTGACCGTCGTGCCGCATCCTGCGGCGCTCGCTCCGCCGCCGCCGCCGACGCCAGAGGCACGCAACCGCGGCCTTGCCCGGATTGGCGCACAGGAGGGCGACTTCATCGCGCTCTCAAGCTTCTCGGTCACTTCAAGCCTCGCCAGAAAAAACCCGTTTGGGGCGATAAAGGCGTTTGAAGCCGCTTTTGGCGAAAACCCACAGCGCAGGTTAGTGCTGCGCTGTTTGGGGGGGCACCGCTTTCCTGAAGCGCTGCAGGCGCTGCGCGCTGCAATTAGGGAAACTAGGGCCACAATCACCCTGATCGACGCACCAGGCGATGTTGCGGAGCTTTACGATTTGTACGCCGCATGCGACGTGCTGCTGGCTCTGCATCGCAGCGAAGGTTTCGGCCTAAATATGGCCGAGGCCATGCTGTCTGAAAGGGCAGTCATCGCCACTGGCTGGTCAGGCAATCTAGACTTCATGGACCGCGAAAGCGCGGCTCTGGTCGACTACACTCTGATCCCAGTGAGAGACCCGCAAGGTATTTATCGCATGCAAGGGGCCCGGTGGGCTGAGCCCTCGATTGACCACGCAGTGACGCATTTGCGGCGCTTGGCAGACAACCCGGACGAACGGCAACGGGTCGCGGCGGCGGGAGCTGCAATGGCGCGAGAGCGGCTCAAGGGCGGAGCTGCCGCAGAAGCGCTGAAGCCATGGATGGCGCCGTGACGTCCGGGCTGGAGGCAGCCGAATCCGTCGCCATCCTGGTGGTGACCTATAACAGTCGCGCGATGTTTTCCCGCCAAACGGCGGCTCTGCGGGCGCAAACGGCGCAAGGCTTTCGACTGATCGTTTGGGACAACGCATCGGCCCCGTATCAGCGGCCAGCGCCGGAGGACTTCCCCGAGGGCGCCGAGATCATTCTGAGCCAGGCGAATCTGGGGTTTGCCGCGGGGAACAACCGCGCCGCCGAACGCGCGCCTGAAGCGGCTTTCATCGCTCTGTTGAACCCCGACGCTTTCCCTGAGCCGAACTGGCTTGAAGAACTGCTCAAGGCCGCCGACGCGCATCCTGAGGCCGCCTGCTTCGGCTCAACCCAGATCGACGGCGCCGACCCCGCCGTGTTCGACGGCCTTGGCGACGCTTACCACGCCCTAGGGCTTGGCTGGCGCGGCGGGCATGGTCAGCGCGGCCCTCAGCCCCAAAGCGGGGAAACGTTCAGCGCCTGCGCCGCCGCGATGCTGGTGCGAGGAGAGGCCTGGCGGGCGGCGGGCGGCTTTGACGAAAGCTACTTCTCCTATGGGGAAGACCTCGATTTAGGCTTCCGCCTCCGCCTGATGGGCCACACCGTGCGGCAGGTCGCCCCCGCGCGGGTTGTGCACCTTGGAGGGGCGAGCGCTACGCGCCGATCCGATTTCGCCGTCTATCACGGTCGGCGCAACCGCTTATGGATGTTCGTCAAGACGATGCCGTCGCCGCTGTTCTGGCTGCTCGCTCCAGGCCATGCGGCGTTCACCATCGCCCTAGGGCTCAGCGCCCTAATCCGGCGCGATCAGGCGACGCTTCGCGCCCTGCGGGACGCCGTTCTGGGCCTTCCGCAAGTCTGGCGGCGCCGGCGCGACCTGCAGAGAAAGCGCAAAGCGCCCCTTTCGGCCATTGTCCGCGCGCTTGCGTGGTCACCGGTGGCGCCCCTGCGCCGCCGCCCGATCATTTGGGATGGTCCTAAGACCTAGTCATTGAGGGCCAGCAACTCCGCCGCCGCCTCCGCCACCGCTTCGGCTGTGATGCCGAAATGGGCGTAAAGGTCCTTCGCCGGGGCCGAGGCCCCGAAGCCCTCCATCCCGACAAAGGCGTCGAGTTCAAAGGTCTCCCACCACCCCTGACCGATCGCGGCCTCAACCCCGATCCGGAGTTCCTCGACCGGACCAATGATCTGCGCCTGATAATCCTCGTCCTGTTCTTCGAAGAGCTCAAAGCAAGGGCAAGACACAACCCGAGCCCGGATGCCCTTCTCCGCCAACAAGGCTCGTGCCTGCATCACCACCGCGACCTCTGTGCCTGAGGCGAACAGCGCGACCTGAGAGGGGCCGCCTTCGGCGCCCGCCAGTTCATAGGCGCCGCGGGCCACGCGGTTTTCCGCCGCTTCCGCGCGCAGCGGCGGCGTCGCCTGACGTGACAGCGCGAGCACACTCGGGCTGCCAACGCGTTCCAGCGCCACGGCCCAAGCCTCCGCGGTCTCCACAGCGTCTGCGGGACGGAAGACCATCAGGTTGGGGATCGCGCGAAGCGAGGCCAGATGCTCCACCGGCTGGTGTGTGGGGCCGTCCTCGCCCAGGCCGATGCTGTCATGGGTCATGACATGGATAACGCGGATACCCATGAGGGCGGCGAGCCGGATGGCGGGGCGGCTGTAATCCGCGAAACACAGGAACGTCCCGCCATAGGGCACGACGCCGCCGTGCAGGGCCATGCCGTTCATGGCGGCGGCCATGCCGTGTTCGCGGATGCCGTAGTTCAGATAGCGCCCGTCATAGGCGCCATCGGAGAGGACGGGCGTCCCCTTGACCAGGGTGTTGTTCGAGCCGGTCAAATCGGCTGAACCGCCGATCAGGGCGGGCCACACAGGGAACACCGCCTCAAGGACTGCGCCGGAGGCCGCGCGGGTGGCGAGGGTCGGCTTTTCCGCCGCCATCTTCGCCGCATGAGCGGCGAGGGCCTGGGCGGCGGCTTCGGGGAGGTCAGGGTCGAGAGCCGCCTCAAAGCCTGTGCGATCAGCGCTTTTGGAAAGCCGGTCGGCCCAGGCGGCGCGGGCTTCGCCGCCACGGCTTCCCACCGCCCGCCAGGCGGCCATCAGGTCTTGCGGGATCTCAAACGGCCCATGAGGCCAATCCAGCGCAGCCTTGGCAGCGGCGAGTTCTTCAGCGCCCAGGGGCTCGCCGTGGGCGCTTTTTGTGCCCGCCTTCTTGGGCGCGCCATAGCCGATGGTGGTTTTGCAGGCGATAAGGGTGGGACGGTCTGAGGCTTTGGCTTCGGTCATCACCCGGTTCAGGGCTTCGACGTCATGGCCGTCGACGCTCAGCACCCGCCAGCCGGACGCCTCAAACCGGGCCTTCTGGTCAGTGATGTCGGAGAGGCTGACCGCGCCGTCTATGGAGATGGCGTTGTCGTCCCAGAGAACGATCAGTTTTCGGAGTTTAAGCTTGCCGGCGAGGCCAATTGCCTCTTGGCTGATGCCCTCCATAAGACAACCATCGCCGGCGATGACCCAGGTGTGGTGATCGACTAGATCAGCGCCGAAACGAGCAGCGAGATGGGCCTCGGCGATGGCCATACCCACAGCGTTGGCGAGCCCCTGCCCCAAAGGCCCTGTCGTGGTCTCTACGCCTTGGGCATGGCCGTATTCGGGGTGACCCGCGGTGATGGAACCCAACTGCCGGAAGCGCTTGATCTGCTCAAGCGTCATATCCGGGTAACCGGTCAGGTGCAGAAGCGCATAAAGCAGCATCGAACCATGACCTGCCGACAGGACAAACCGATCCCGATCGGGCCA
>JAGWZH010000034.1 GCA_018971945.1 Alphaproteobacteria bacterium
GAGGGAGCACGACCGATGAAGGTTGCACGTTTAGGTGTCATCACAGGCGCATTTGCCGCTTTGTGTGTGTTGAGCGCCTGCGGCCAGGGCGGCTCGGACACCGCAGCCCCCCCCGAAGCTCCGGAAGCGACGACAGAAGCCGCCGCCCCCGCTGAGGCCGCTCCGGAGGCCGGCCCGGCCGAGGCCGCCGCTCCGGCTGTCGGCGCCATCGTTCTTGCGGTTACCGACGCCGCCGGAAACGCCATGTCCGGCGATCCCGCTCGCGGCGCGCGGATTTTCCGGCAATGCGCCACCTGCCACGCCACTGACGCTGGGGTGAACAATGTGGGTCCGAGCCTGCATGGCCTTTTCGGCCGCACCGCGGGCACCGTGCCGAACTTCCGTTATTCCCAAGCGAACCAGAGCTCCGGCATCGTTTGGAGCGACGCGGAGCTGTTCCGCTATTTGGAAGCGCCGCAGCGCGTCGTCCCGGGCACCAACATGGCCTTCAATGGTCTGCGCGATCCCCAGCAGCGCGCGGACGTCATCGCTTATCTGAAGCAATTCAGCGAGTAAGCGAATTGTCTTTGGACCCTGAAGGAGCCGCCGCGTCTCTCTGAGACCGGCGGCTTTTTCCTGTGCCGCCCGTCAGGCGCGTCCGCCTCAGCCCAGAAGCCGCCGCCTGATCAGATCGAGCCCATGCAACGGCAGAGATGCCGCGAGCCAAGCCCAAACCCACACGCCTTCATCTCCGGACAAAGCCGCCCGCAGCGCGAGGAGAAGGCAAGCCCCCGGCGCAAGCGCCAGGGCGACAGTGACGGCATGGGACCCATCCCAAGCCCCTCGGCGAAGCACGAGCACGAAGAACTCGATCGCCACAACGGCCAACGCCAAATCGACGATCCGCCCGGACTGGACGAACGCGTGCAAAACCTCGTTCATGGAACGAACGGCCCGTTGAGCGCAATGATCGCCCAATTGAGCGCCGCCGCGAAACAAACCCACACGACATAAGGCGCGAGCAACAAGGCCCCCAGCTTGGTGCGTGGCCATAGAAACACGATCAACGCCAGAATCGAGGCCAACAGCGCAAAAACTTCAAGAAAAGCCCAATCCGGACGATGCAGCCGAAAGAAGAGAAAACTCCAGACAAGATTGAGAAAACCATTCAGCGCGAAAAGTCCGATCACCCATTCGCGCCAGACCCTTTCCCGCGAGGCGAGCCACGCCATCACCCCGCTCGCCGCCGTCAGCGCATAGATGACTGTCCACGCAACAGGAAACGCGATGTCAGGCGGCTGCCAAGGGGGCTTTTCGAGCGCCGCATACCAAGGCCCGAGCTTGGTGATCGTGCCGCCGAGCGCCGCCACCAAAAGCGCGGCTCCCGCCGCGGCGCCCGCCACGCGCCATCGCCGGGACGGCTCGGCCCTCACGTCGGCGTCATGCCAAGCAAATGGCCCATATCTTTCATGAAGATGCGCATATGCGCCCCGGGTTTCGCCTTGACGAGCTCCTTGTTCATGTAAGCCTGCCAAGTGAGATGCTGCACGTCCGGATCGGCGCACATCGCCACAAATCGCTCCCGACGTTTGTCGTTGCGATACCAAAAATGCTGCATGATCCCCAGAATAAAGAAAACCTGTCCGTGCGCCTTCATAAAGCGCCTGCGCGCGCCTGCCAGCGCCTGCGCCTTGCCGGTCGCCAAAAGCGCGTCCGCGGCGCAAGCAGCCTCGCGACCGCCGACCATGGCGTAGTAAATGCCCTCACCCGAGGCGGGCGCCACCACCCCCGCCGCGTCCCCCGCCAACACAACGTCGCGCCCATTGTCCCAGCGTTTGAGCGGCCTTAACGGGATCGGCGCGCCTTCGGTCCTGATCGTCTCGCATCCGCCAAGTCCCAGTTCGCGCCGCAGCGCCGCGGCTGCGCCGCGGAGCGAAAAGCCTTTGCGCGCGCTGCCGACCCCGACGCTGCTGCAGTCTCCATGCGGAAACACCCAGGCATAGAAGTCCGGCGAAAATCGTCCATCATAGACGACGTCGCAACGCGCCGAGTCAAACCCGCCTTGCCCGTGCGCCGGCGAGCGGATGATTTCATGATAAGCGAACACGCAAGGGGTCTTGTCTTCTCCAGGAAAAATCGACGCCGCCACCCGCGAGCGGGCCCCGTCGGCGCCGATGACGGCCCGCGCTGAGAAGCGCCTGGTCGTAGGCGGCCCATCCCCCTCCCGCACCGTGCAAACAACAGCGCTCACGCCGTCGTCGTCTCGCTCCAGCCGCTCGAACTGCCCCTGCACGCGCTCAGCGCCTGCGTTCCGCGCTCGTTCCCGCAGCCACTCGTCGAACACCTCCCGATCGACCATGCCGACAAATCCGCCTTCCACAGGCATGTCCACCTGCTTGGCGGAAGGCGCGATCATCCGCGCCGCCCGCGCTTTTGCAGCCAGGAGATGATCGGGGATCGCAAAATCGCGGATCAAGCGGGGCGGGATCGCCCCCCCGCAGGGCTTGATGCGCCCTGCTTTGTCCAGAAGCAGGACAGAGCGGCCTCTCAGCGCGAGATCGTGGGCGGCGGTGGCGCCGGCGGGACCGCCGCCGACAACGACGGCGTCATAGATGGCTGAAGCAGTCATGACTGCGCTCCTTCTAACCGCGCGGGAACCGCCGCAGGCGTGGGCGAAGGCGCCTCAAGCCGGCTTGCGAGATAAGCCGCCCCAACAAACAGCAGCGCTTCCGCCCCGAACACAGGCATGAAAGCCAAGCCTTCGCTATCCAAGAGGCTGCGCATCATATCGACCCCGGCCGCGCCGCAGAGCCCGCCGAGCCCGAACGCGATCGCCTGGCTCGCCCCCCAGAGCCCCATCCGCAGGCCTTCCCGCCGTTGCCGACCGGCTCCCGCCAGCCCCATCATCGAACCGATCGCCGCCACCGCGAACATGCCGTTGAAAAACCCAAGCAGGAATACGGTGGGCAGAAGCGGCCATCCTGGTCCCGTCGCCGACGCTGCTGCAAGCGCGGCAAGCGCGAGTGCTGAGCCCAAACAGCCTGCGATCGTCCATGGCCGCAACCATGCAGAGCGCCCCTGACCGAAGCCCGCGCCCAACGCCCCGACGAGGATCATGCCCAGCAGCACCCCGCCATTCTGGATCCCGGCCATTTGGGTGGACTGGCCTGGGGTAAGCCCGAACACCAGCCCCGCGAACGGCTCCAAGATAAGGTCCTGGGCGCTGTATGCGAGCATCGACACGAAGACGAAGATCGTGAAACGCCGCGCCAAGGGCTCCTCCCAAATCTCCGTGATCGCCTCGCGGAGACTGACCCGACGCGGCTGTTCCGCCGGCTCAGGCGTCACTGCGCGTGTGTCCGTTTCGACCCCTTGCACCGCCAAGAGCGTGAGCAGAAAAGCGGCGCCCACCACCCCCGAAGCAACCAAGGCCAAGCGAGGCCCTGAAAATGGATCCAGAAAGGCCCCCGCGACGCCCGCCGTCACGACGATCCCCGCAATCATCATGATCCAGGTGATCGCCGCCGCAGCCGGGCGACGCTGCGGCGCCACCCGTGTCGCGAGCAGCGCGAGCAGCGAGGTGCCCGAAGCGCCGACCCCGGCGCCGATCATCAGATAAGCGATGAGCGACAACCCCACGCCCGCCACGACTGCGTTCGGCGTCATCAGCGCAGCGTTTGTCGCCAAGAGCGCCCCTAGCGCCAAGAGCCCCATCCCGCCGATGATCCAGGGCGTCCGTCGATGGCCGATATCCGACCCGAAACCGAAGCCTGGCCGGCTGATCTGGACAACATAATGCCATGCCACGAGCGCGGCTGGCAGAAGCGCGGGCAGCGCCATCTCCACCACCGTGATGCGGTTGAGCGTCGATGTGGTGAGCGCCACGACGCCCCCGAGCGCGCTTTGCACAAGCCCAAGCCGCACAATGCCAAGCCAGCCGAGGCCTGGGGGCTTTGTCACATCGTTTTTTTGGGTCACGCCATTGCTCCCACAATCGAGCCGACCGCGATGGCGCTGATCAGCATACCCGCGACATAGACAAGCACTCCGGTGGCGTTGAACCACGGGGCGAACCGACGCGGATCGCGCAAAAGCCTCTGCGCGAACACCATCTGCAGCATCGCCGCCAGAGCGACGCCTAGCGCGGCGAAGGGTTGACCCCAGAACAGCCAAAGCCCGACGACGACCAGCTGCGGCGCGACCATGATCGCCAGAGCCAATCGCGCCGCGGTCGGCGCGCCGAGCTGCACCGGCAGCGACCGAACCCCCATGACGCGATCACCCTCCACAGATTTGAAGTCGTTCAGCGTCATGATCCCGTGGGCGCCGATGCTGTAGAGTATGGCCAAGAGGATGATCCGCCCGTCTGGAAGCGCCTGCAGCACGACGGCCGCACCGGTGAACCACGCAAGCCCCTCATAAGACACAGCCACCGCTGCCGGACCCCACCACCCGCTCTGCTTCCACCGGAAGGGCGGCGCGCTATAGCCCCACGCCAACGCAAGTCCCACAAGAGCAGCGCCGAACACCCACACGCCAAGAAACGCCGCCATGACGAGGGAGAGACCAGACCAAATCAGCGCGATCCAAAAGCCCCAGCGCCCGGGAATGCGGCCAGAAGGGATAGGTCGGCCGGGTTCATTAATGGCGTCGACGTGCCGATCAAACCAATCGTTCGCCGCCTGGCTTGTGGCGCAAAGCAAGGGGCCCGCAAGAACGGCGCCGGCAAGCGCCAGCGGCCAAGTCTCAAGGATCGATTGCCCAGATGACACCACCCCGCACATGAACGCCCACATGGGCGCAAACCAGGTCACGGGCTTCAAAAGCGTCAGCACCGCTTCAAGCGATGGCGCCTGCGACCGCGCAGAAGGCGGAGAGACCAAAACCATCAGAAAAGGCTAAACGTGACGCCACAGGCTGTCAACCAAACTGGACACACCATGAGTGTCAGCTTTATGTGACAGACCGCCGCAAAGCGAAGCGACGCCGCCTTAAACGGGTTCGCTGTCGAAATTGCCCATCCCAAACCGGTGAAGTTTGGAATAAAGGCTTTGCCGGCTCAGACCCAACAGCTCCGCAGCGGAGGCGCGGTTATCGCCGGTCAATTGCAGCGCCGCCTCGATGCAAAGGCGCTCGACAAGGTCTGTGGTGTCCCGGACGATCTCTTTGAGCGAGGCCCGCCCGACAAGCTCGCTCATGTCCGCCGCCGACCGCGGGAAGGAAAGCGGCGAGGCGGCCGTCGCCGCATCGCGCCGACTCACCCCGCGAATGCTGAAGCCGTAAAAGGGCTGGCCGTTGTCTGATGCGGCGACGGCGCTGACCTCCACGTCCTCGGTATCGAGAAACTGGGTGCGTACGATGGTGTTGAAATTCCGCGCCGCCCCATGGGTGCGCAAGGTCTCCATCAAGACAGGCCGATCGATCCCGGGTCGCCCCAGATAGGTCTCCAATGATCGCCCAATCGCCTGTTCTTGGGTCGGGATCCGCACCAGGTCCAAAAACGCGGGGTTCATCGCAAGAATGCCGAGATCGGCGTCGGTGACAACGAACGCGTCCGGCATCCGGTCGAGCGCCTCCAAAAGCTTTTGGCGCCCCTCCGGCAGCGATGCTTCTCCCCGTTCGGCGGGGACCAAACGAATCAGGAAATGCGCCGTGCGGTCCAGCCGGAACAGAGAAGCCGACACGGCGTATTCGCGACCATTCGACATCAGGCGCGCCTGCGACCCCGACGGCGCCGCGGCCGATTGCGCAACCGACAAAAGCGCCGCCGCCGCCTCTTGACTTTGCACCGCGAAGAGCCGCGCGAAAGGCCGCCCGGCTAAAGCGCCGTCTCCGCCGATCAGCCGGTCCGCCGCAGGATTGACTTCGACCACCCGGCGGGAGCCGGAGTCCACGATCAGAACCGCCTCTGAAGCGAGCCGAAACAACAGCCGATAGCGCGACTCCGCGTCCCGCAGCCGCGCGTAATCCCGCTCCATGGATTGCTGCGCCTGCAGGAGCTTTTGTTGCAGCGTCGTGGCGAGCCGATTGTCGCGGCCCATGAGGACGGTATGCCCAACGCTCCCCGCACGCACCGCTACATAGCGCACGCTGATGCTGTCGCCTCGGGGCGAGGGATGATTCACTTCGCGCCATCGGGGCGCAGCGTCCGCCGCCGCTTCCTGCAGAAGTTCTTCAACCTTGAGGCGGCTCTCCTGGGTGACGGTGTCAGACCAGTGTTTGTCGAGCCAGGCTTCAACGCCTTCTCGGCTCAATTCCGGCGCGCTCACGGCCATGTCGCGAATCACGCCTTCGCGGTCCAACACCATCGCGACGTCCGCGCTTGCGGCGATCACTTTGCCGGCGGTTGCGGCGTCTAACGCCCCGAGCAGGTTGCGCTGAAACGACATCGCAAAGCGATCGGAGTGTGCCCAGACTGACATTTTCTGCACAACACGTCCTTTAAGGTCTGACGACTAGCCCCGTCCCCCTTGGTGGAGAATCAATGTTTGCGCTTTCGACAAAGCGTCTTGCGCGCAAGATGCGACAAAATCTGCCCCCACGACGCCGCCAAGATCGGGCCGATCCAGAAAAATCTGTCCGCCCACCATGACGCGGACGCCCCGATTCCGAGACGCTTCGCGCACCCGCTTAATGACTGCGCCCAGCGCTGAAAAGCCAGCGTCGCAGCTTGCGCCGAAACCGACGACCTCGAAAGCGGCGCCTCTGACAACGGATGCGATCTCGGAGGGCGTTGCGCCGAGGCGGATCACGGTCCGCCACCCTGCGCGACGAAAAAACTCGTCCACCATCAGCAGGCCAAAGCCGTGCGTCTCCCCCTCCAGGGTGGCGAAAAAAGCAGTGCGCGCAGGTTCAGGGGGATTTTCGCTGACTGAACCGTCCAATCGCAAAGCCAACAAGACCTGCTGCAGCCTCCCCAAACCAACGGTCACGTCGAAAAAGGAACAATAATCGCTCAGCCAGTATTCCCCGAGCCTTCGCGCCGTAGGCGCGAGCAACCCAAGCAGCACCTCTTCAACCATCACCCCGCGATCAATCAGGGTTTCGACATGATCAAAGACGATCGGCATGTCCTGGGTGAGGACAAGCTGGGCGAACTCGTCCGCCGCCCGGGCGTCGAACCGGCCGTGCGCGGCCTGCCGCTTCGGCGCCTTGGCCCGCGGCGGCGCCAGATGCGCCGCCAAGAGACGCGGAATGATCTCCCCTTCCAGCAACTGCGCCAACTTGCCAGGGTCGACCTCAGCAACGGTCCGCAGGGAGCTTGCGGTTGCGTCCAGGCCTCCGCGCGCTTCCGACGGTTCGGCGCGGACCGCTGAGGACTTGGGCCCCTTGCGCCGCGTCGCTGTCGATCGCGTCGCCCTTCCCTCAGGCGCCTGGGCGCGTTCGGAAGGGGCGGGATCAGAAAGATCGGGCATGAGGCCCTCCATGACATCGGAACGGCCGGGTCTCACGCCCGACCGAAAACGCGTTTCTCCCTGACGGCTGGGTGTGTCGCCCCCCCTTGGCCCCAAGGCTTCCCTATCTGGCGAGTCATTTTGAATGAACATTGATCGCCAGAACGTCCACCATGAACGCCTTCCCTGGCCCGCGCCAGGGGAGTGCGGCAAAAAGGCTCTACCTGTTTCCGGCCAAGTGTCAATATTTTTGGACGTCCTAAATTCTTGACAACCCTTCAGGAGCGCGCCAACCTCTCCGTCGCGCCTTGCCCTTCTAGGCGTTAACGATTGGAGACTGGACGATGCATGCGCAGAACGCCTCTCCACATGCTGCGGCCGGCTCATACGCAGCACCGCGGTCCCGCGCGGCGCATACCTCCTCCTCAACAAGAGTGTCGTCCCACGCTGTCGCCGCGCCCTGGACCCTTGCAGCCGCGTTCGATGATTGGATCGACCGGGTCGCCGCAGTGCCGTGGCAAGCCCATGTCGGAGCGAGCACCCTGCGTCGATCTCTGCGCCGCTCAAAGCCCCGCGCCCCGCTCTACACGCCGCAGGAGCGGGTCCGCCGCGATCAATCGATCTGGACAGTGGTTCAGGGCGTCCTCGCCCCTTTGCAGTTCGCGGTCTTCGCAGTCAGCCTCTGGCTTGTGCTGAGCTATCTCGCCACCGGTGAGGGTTACGCCGCCGCAAACGCGTCGATCCTGTTGAAGACGGCGGCGCTTGTGGCGATCATGATCACGGGCTCGATCTGGGAAAAGGTCGTGTTCGGCAAGTGGCTCTTCGCTCCGGCGTTCTTCTGGGAAGACGTTGTCAGCATGGCCGTGATCGGGCTGCACGCCGCTTATGTGATGGCCTTGGTCTTCGATTGGGGCGCGCCGCAGGACCGCATGGCGATCGCCATCGCCGCTTACGCCGCTTATGTCGTCAACGCCGGACAGTTTCTGTGGAAGCTTCGCGAAGCGCGGCTGGAGGCCAAAACCCTTGGAGAGCCGGCTCTGGGACGGGCCGCATGAGCGACGGCGGCGGCTTCGCCCGCCTCCCCTCCGCTGCCCCCCTGCGCGACCGCGACGTGGCGGAGCCTATGGCCATCCTGCGAGAGCGCGGCCAACGTGAAGTGTTTTGCGGTCTGACCGGCATCGTCTGGCTGCATCGCAAAATCCAGGATGCTTTCTTTCTGGTCGTCGGCTCAAGGACCTGCGCGCATCTCATCCAGTCTGCAGCCGGCGTCATGGTTTTCGCCGAGCCCCGATTCGCCACCGCCATCATGGAGGAGCGGGATTTGGCCGGCCTCGCCGACGCCAATGAAGAGCTAGACCGTATCGTCGAGCGGCTCTTGGCCCGCCGACCCGACATCAAACTCCTGTTCCTTGTCGGCTCCTGCCCCTCCGAAGTCATCAAGCTGGACCTTTCCCGCGCGGCCGCCCGCCTAAGCGCCCGGCACAGTCCAGGGGTCCGGGTCTTGAACTATTCGGGCAGCGGCATCGAAACGACCTTCACCCAAGGCGAAGATGCGTGCCTGGCGAGCCTTGTCCCCGAGGCGCCCGTCTCCGAGGAAGTCGCCCAGGACCTGCTTGTGGTCGGCGCCCTGCCCGACATCGTCGAAGACCAGTTCCAACGGCTTTTCGCCAAGATGGGCCTGGAGCGCGTCTCTTTCTTCCCGCCGCGTCGTTCGGGCGCGATCCCAGCGATCGGCCCGAACACGCGTTTCTTACTCGCCCAGCCTTTCCTCACCGATACGGCCCGCGCCCTTGAAGCCCGCGGTGCGACACGTTTGTCGGCGCAATTCCCCTTCGGCGCGGAGGGCGCCGCCCACTGGTTCTCCGCCGCCGCCAAGGCTTTCGGCATAAGTCAGGAACGCTTCGACGAGGCCATCGGCCCGGCCCGCGCCCGCGCCGAGAGGGCCCTCGCGCCGCTCCGCGCCGAGCTTCAAGGCAAGTCGATATTCTTTTTTCCCGACTCCCAATTGGAGCCTTGCCTGGCCCGGTTTTTATCCCAGGAGCTCGGGATGCGGCCCCTGGAGGTCGGCACGCCTTATCTCAACCAGGAGCTCTTGGCGCCGGATCTTCTGGCCCTCCCCAAACAGACCCGCCTCAGCGAGGGCCAGGACGTGGATCGCCAGCTCGACCGCTGCCGAGCCCAAAAACCCGATCTTGTCGTGTGCGGCCTTGGCCTCGCCAATCCGCTGGAGCGCGAAGGCATGGCCACGAAATGGTCCATCGAATTGGTGTTCTCCCCTGTTCACGGTTTCGACTGCGCCGCCGACCTCGCCAATCTTTTCGCTCGTCCCCTGCGCCGGCGCGCAGGCCTGAAGGTGTAGCCATGCAACTCACGGTCTGGACCTACGAAGGGCCGCCGCATGTAGGCGCGATGCGGATCGCCGCCGCGATGCAGGGCGTGCATTTTGTGCTCCATGCCCCCCAAGGCGATACCTACGCCGACCTGCTGTTCACGATGATCGAGCGGCGCGACGTCCGCCCCCCGGTCACCTATACGACTTTTCAAGCGCGCGACCTGGGATCAGACACCGCCGCTCTCTTCAAGACCGCCGTCGCCGAGGCCTATGCGCGTTTTGCGCCGCAATGCATGATCGTCGGCGCCTCTTGCACCGCCGAATTGATCCAGGATGACCCTGGGGGTCTCGCCCAGGCCCTGGATCTGCCGATCCCGGTCCTGCCGCTGGACCTACCTTCCTATCAAAAGAAGGAAAACTGGGGTGCGGCGGAAACCTTTTATCAGATCGTCCGGGCGCTTGCGAAAAACCCTGGCCGAACCAAAGACGCCTCAGCCCCGCCGCTGTGCAATCTGCTTGGGCCGACGGCCTTGGGCTTCCGTCACCGCGACGATCTCGTCGAGATAACCCGTCTGCTTGCCGAACTCGGCGTTGGGGTCAATGTGGTCGCTCCATTCGAGGCGACCCCCGACGACATCGCCCGCCTGCCAGACGCGGACTTTAACGTCTTGATGTACCCAGAGATCGGCGACCAAGCCGCCCGATGGCTGGAGAAAACCCACGGCCAACCGTGCATCCGCACCATCCCCATCGGCTACGCCGCCACCCGCGCGTTCATTGCTGAGACCGCCAAGCTCGCAGGGCTCGATCCGACGCCGCTCTTAACCCCCAACCGGTCTCGCCTGCCATGGTGGTCCCGGTCGGTCGACTCCAACTACCTCACCGGCAAGCGCGTCTTCATCTTCGGCGACGCCACCCACGCCATCGCTGTCGCCCGCGTCGCCCGCGACGAGCTTGGCTTCGAGGTCGTTGGCCTGGGCTGTTATAACCGCGAATTCGCCCGTGAGATGCGGGCCGCCGCAGCATCCTACGGCCTCGAAGCGCTCATCACTGACGATTATCTGCTGGTCGAGGACGCCATCGACCGCCTGCAGCCTGAGCTGGTTCTCGGCACCCAGATGGAACGGCACATCGCCAAGCGCTTGGGCCTTCCCTGTGCTGTCATTTCCGCCCCCGTTCATGTCCAGGACTTCCCCGCCCGTTACGCGCCGGTCATGGGTTTTGAAGGCGCCAATGTCCTCTTCGACACCCTGGTGCATCCCCTGGTGATGGGGCTGGAAGAGCATCTTCTGGCGATGTTCCGCGACGATTTTGAGTTCCACGATGCTGCCGGGCCCTCTCACCTCCACACCGCCGGCTCGAGCGCCGCCAAATTGGCCTCCGACCGAAACAGGGCCGGCCGCTCCGATTCTGCTGATACGCTTTATCCGGATGCGACCCATTCAGACGACGTTCGTTTGGGCGAGGTTCGCTCAGACGATGCCCGATCAGGTCCAAGCGATTCAGCTCATCGCCCGTCCGCCCCGCCATGGAGCCCAGAGGCTCAGGCCGAGCTGATGAAGATCCCATTTTTTGTGCGCGGCAAGGCGCGCCGCAACACCGAGCTTTTTGCCGCCGAGCGGGGCCTGCCCGTCATCGGCGTTGAGGCCCTTTACGATGCCAAGAGCCACTTCTCCCGCTGACGCCGCCACCGGGGCGCGCACGCCGGTGAATGTTGTGATCATCACCCTTGATGGTCACTTGCGCGGCCTTGTGGAGCGGGCGCAGAGCGTCTTTGACCGCGACGATCCAGGCGTGTCGCTGCGTTTGCACGCCGCCACGGCCTGGGCCGATGATCCTAAGGCCCTGCAGGCATGCCTAGCCGACATCGCCCGCGGCGACATCATCATTTGCACCATGCTTTTCATGGAAGACCATATCCAATCGGTGCTGCCCGCCCTGGAGGCGCGCCGACCGCATTGCGACGCAATGGCCGCTCTTCTGTCCGCGGGCGAGGTCGTCAAACTGACGAAGCTCGGCGATTTCACGATGGACAAGGGTCCCAAGGGTCCGCTTGCCCTGCTCAAGCGGCTGCGGGGCTCCAAGGCCAAGACTGGCAGCTCGGGCTCCGGACAAATGGCGATGCTGCGCAGGCTGCCCAAGATCCTGCGCTTCATTCCCGGCGGCGCCCAGGACTTGCGCGCCTATTTCCTGGCCATGCAATACTGGCTTTCGGGGTCGGAAGCCAACATTGTCGCGATGGTCCGGTTCTTGATCAACCGCTATGCCGCAGGGCCTCGGCAAGCTTGGCGCGGCGCCCTCAATCCAGCACCGCCGATGGAATATCCAGAAGTCGGACTTTACCACCCCCGGGCGGCTGGAAAGATCGTCGAAGACCTCGCAGCCCTGCCCCGGACGCCTTTGGCGAAAGCCGCTGTCGGCGTTCTTGTTCTGCGCTCATATCTGCTGGCCGAGGATGCGGCCCACTATGACGCCGTAATCGAGGCTCTCGAGGCCAGGGGCCTCAGGGTCGTCACCGCCTTCGCCAGCGGCCTTGACGCCCGCGCAGCCATAGAACGTTACTTCCTCCAAGACGGGAAAGCCTGCGTCGACGCGGTCGTTTCCTTGTCAGGGTTTTCCCTGGTCGGCGGTCCCGCCTATAACGACGCCAAGGCCGCCGAGGACATCCTCGCCTCCCTCGACGTGCCTTATATCGCCGCCCAGCCCCTCGAGTTCCAGACGCTTGAGAGTTGGGGCGCCTCGAGCGCGGGGCTTTCTCCGGTCGAATCGACGATCATGATCGCGATCCCGGAATTGGACGGAGCCATCGCGCCCACAATCTTCGGCGGGCGGTCGGACGGTTCAGGCGAACCCTGCACGGGCTGCGACAGACGCTGCCGATTCCCTTTCGAGGGCCGCACCCCAAAAATGCGTCCCTGTCCCGAACGCGTCGCGCTTTTGGCCGATCGGGTCGCCAAGCTCGTGGCTTTGCGGCAAACCCCGCGGGCGGATCGCAAGCTCGCCGTCGTTCTCTTCAACTTTCCGCCCAATGCGGGAGCAGCCGGCACAGCAGCCTATTTGTCCGTGTTCGCCTCGCTGCACAATACGCTCAAGGCGCTCAAAGCAGCCGGTTACGATGTCGAGGTTCCCGCCACGGCGGACGATCTCCGCGCCGCGGTCCTGCAGGGCAACGCCGAGCGCTTCGGCACCGACGCCAATGTGCATGCCCGCATTCCCGTGGACGATCACGTGCTGCGGGAGCCGCATCTGGGCGCCATTGAAGCGCAATGGGGCGCAGCGCCCGGCAAAGCGCTCAGCGATGGCCGCAGCCTCTTCATCCTCGGGGCGCAATTCGGCAGCGTGTTTGTCGGCCTGCAACCACCCTTCGGCATCGAGGGTGACCCGATGCGGTTGCTTTTTGAGAAGGGTTTCGCCCCCACCCACGCCTTCGCCGCCTTCTGTCGCTATATCCGCGAGGACTTCGGCGCCCACGCCGTTCTGCAATTCGGCACGCACGGCGCGGTCGAGTTCATGCCTGGAAAACAGACCGGCATGAGCGGCGCCTGCTGGCCAGACCGCCTCATTGGCGACCTGCCGAACTTCTATCTGTACGCGGCTAATAACCCCTCCGAAGGCGCCTTGGCGCGGCGGCGATCCGCCGCCACCCTGATCAGCCACATGACCCCGTCGATCCTGCAGGCGGGCCTTTATCGCGGTCTGGGCGATCTGAAGGACAGTCTCCGCCGCTGGGAGCGGTCCGAAACAGAAAGCCGGACGGGGCTTGAACCTTTGATCCTCGCTCAGGCTGAGGCTGTGAACCTCGCCCCAGACATGGACGCCTGGACGGTCGATCCAGCTGGGACCTTGCAGCGTCTGTCCCGCCAGGTGGCGGAACTGGAGACCACACTGATCCCGAGCGGCTTGCATGTGGTGGGCGAAGCAACGCCTCCGGAGGAACGCGTGGCGCTGCTCTGCGCCATAGCCGACGGCGCCGAGCAGCCCGCGCCCGCCAAGGCCGCGATCGAGGCCCTTGTCGCGGGACAATCCTCAAAGAGCGCCATTGCGGTCAGCGGACTAAAGCCCACCCCCGCCAATATCGCCCGCCTTGACGCTCTGGCCAAGACCAACGCCCTTCTCGCAAAAGACCATGAACTCAGCGCTATCGTCCACGCCCTCGACGGAGGCTTTATCCGCCCCGCGCCCGGCGGCGACGTGATTCGCGCACCAGAGGTCCTGCCTACTGGCCGCAATATCCATGGCTTTGATCCCTTCAGGATGCCAAGCGCCTTCGCCGTCCATGACGGCGCGCTTCAGGCCGAACGCCTTCTGGAGCGCCACCGCCAGGAGACAGGCGCCTATGCCGAGTCCATTGCGATGGTTTTATGGGGTTCGGATAATCTTAAGTCGGAGGGAGCGCCTCTCGCCCAGGCCCTGGCCCTGATGGGCGCCCGGCCACGCTTCGACAGCTATGATCGCCTGTGCGGCGCGGAGCTGATCCCGCTTGATCAGCTCCGTCACCCTCGTATCGACGTTGTGATGACGCTATCCGGCATATTCCGGGATCTTTTGTCCCTGCAGACGCGCATGCTCGCCGAGGCGGCCTACCTCGCTGCGGCCGCCGATGAGCCCTTGGAGATGAACTTCATCCGGAAACACGCTTTGGCCCACGCCGCCGAACATGGCTGCGACCTGGAAACAGCGGCGCTGCGCGTCTTCTCCAACGCCGACGGAGCCTACGGTTCCAATGTCAATCATTTGATCGACGCTGGCTGCTGGAGCCATGAGGACGAGCTCGCCGAGGCTTATCAGAGCCGGAAATGTTTTGCTTATGGACGAAAGGGCCCGCCGCTCCGGCAATCCAACATGCTCCAGTCGATCCTGAAGCATGTCGATTTCGCCTATCAAAACCTTGACTCCGTCGAGCTCGGCGTCACCACCATTGACCACTATGTCGACAGCCTCGGCGGCATTAGCCGGGCCGTAGCCCGGGCCCGCGGCGCGGGCCCGCAGGTCTATATCGGCGATCAGACCCAAGGCCAGGGCAAGGTCCGGACCCTGGCGGAGCAGGTCGCCCTGGAAGCCCACACCCGCACCCTCAATCCCCGCTGGTATGAAGGCCTTCTCCAGCATGGTTATGAGGGCGTCCGGCAGATCGAAAGCCAGGTGACCAACACGATGGGCTGGTCCGCCACCACAGGCCAGGTCGCGCCGTGGATTTACCAGCAGATCAGCGAAACTTATGTGCTCGACGAGACCATGCGGCGACGCCTGGCGAGCCTCAACCCCAAAGCCTCAGCCCGAATGGCCAACCGTCTCTTGGAGGCTCACGCCCGCAACTACTGGAATCCGGACGAAGCAACCCTTTCCGCCCTTCAAAACGCCAGCGAAGAACTCGAGGACCACCTCGAGGGCGTGAACATCGTCGCTGCCTGACCGAGTAAAGCCATGACCATATTAGATCTCCCTCGCGCCCTTCCCCAATCCCATCGCCAGCGGCGGCCTCTTCAGGGCCGAGAAGACGGCGAGGGCAGCGTCCAGGTGCGCCTCGATCCAGACATACGCATCGAAAAGGCCAAGGTCTTTGCGATTTACGGCAAGGGAGGCATCGGCAAAAGCACGACCTCCTCCAATCTCTCCGCCGCTTTTTCCAAGCTTGGAAAAAGAGTGCTTCAAATAGGCTGCGACCCCAAACACGACAGCACCTTCACGCTGACAAAACGCCTTGTCCCCACCGTGATCGATGTCCTTGAGCAGGTCGACTTCCACACCGAGGAGCTTCGCCCCGAGGATTATGTCTATGAGGGCTATAATGGCGTGATGTGCGTGGAGGCTGGCGGACCGCCAGCGGGCACGGGCTGCGGCGGTTATGTCGTCGGCCAGACCGTGAAGCTGCTGAAGGAACATCATCTCCTCGAAGACGCCGATGTCGTGATTTTCGACGTGCTGGGCGACGTCGTCTGCGGCGGGTTCGCCGCGCCCCTTCAGCATGCCGAGCGCGCCCTTGTCGTCACCGCCAACGATTTCGATTCCATCTTTGCGATGAACCGCATCCTCGCCGCGATCAAGGCAAAGTCGAAAAACTATGACATCCGGCTCGGCGGAGTGATCGCCAACCGCAGCAGGGACACCGACCAGATCGACCGGTTCAACGCCGCCTGCGGCCTTGAGCGCGTCGCACATTTTCCCGATTTGGACGTTATCCGTCGCTCGCGCCTCAAGAAGTCCACCCTTTTTGAGATGGAGCCTTCCCCCGAACTCGAGGCGGTTCAGCAAGAATATCTGCGGCTTGCCGCGGCCCTGTGGGCCGGCACGCGCGAGCTCGAAGCAGAGCCGATGAAGGATCGAGACATCTTCGATTTTCTGGGTTTCGAATAGGAGCCCTGCCGATGCACTCGACCGCTTATATATCCCGTCGCCAAAGCCTTGAGACCTATTTCAACCGGACTGCGGCGAAGACCTGGGAACAGCTCACCTCCGACGCGCCGGTCAGCAGGATCCGCCAGACCGTCCGGGAAGGTCGCGACCGCATGCGCGAAACGCTCCTCTCCTGGCTGCCCCCCATATGGGATGGCGAAAGCCTGCTCGACGCTGGCTGCGGTACCGGGGCTCTCGCCGCCGCAGCAGCGCTCCGCGGGGCCAAGGTCACCGCGGTCGACGTGGCCGAAAGTCTCGTGCAGGTCGCCGCCGATCGCGCCCCGATCGCGCCGGAGCCTGGCACTCTGCGTTTTCTGGTCGGCGACATGCTCGACCCTGTCCATGGAAGCTTCGATCACGTCGTGGCGATGGACTCCCTGATCCATTACCAGAGCGCCGACATTGTCCGCGCCCTCGCAAGCCTCGCCCCCCGCGTCCGCCGCTCAATCCTGTTCACCTTCGCTCCGCGCACACCGGCTCTGACCGCCATGCACGCCGTCGGACAACTCTTTCCGCGGTCTGATCGTTCGCCAGCGATTGAGCCGGTAAGCGAGCTCACCCTGCGCCGGACGATCGCAAAAGACCCTGTTCTCGCCCTTTGGAGGATAGGCCGGGTGGAACGTGTGCAAAGCGGGTTTTATACCTCAACCGCGATGGAGTTGGCGCGCCGATGAGCGACCGGATGGGCGATCACGCAGAGCAATGGCGCGCCCTCCTGGCGCGGCTTCTGCCGTTCGCCGACTCCGCGACCAAGGACTTGCCCCTAAGCCGCCTTTTACGGCTCTCGCTGTTTCAAGTCTCCGCCGGCATGGCGGCGGTACTGCTGACCGGGGCCTTGAACCGCGTCATGATCGTCGAGCTTGGCGTGCCCGGCTGGCTTGTGGCGCTCATGGTGTCGCTGCCGCTTGTGTTTGCTCCGCTTAGAGCGCTGATCGGCTTCCGGTCCGATGTGCATCGGTCCGCACTCGGATGGAAGCGCGGTCCTTTCATCTGGTTTGGATCAATGCTGCAATTTGGCGGCTTGGCGATCATGCCGGTGTCCCTGCTGCTTCTTTCCGGCGACAGCCAGGCCCCCGCTTGGGTCGGCCATCTCGCCGCCGGCGTAGCGTTTCTGATGGTTGGGGCCGGCATGCATACCGCCCAAACCGCCGGCCTCGCATTGGCCACCGATTTGGCCGCCGACGACGCCCGTCCGCGCGTGGTGGCGCTGCTCTATGTCATGCTCTTGGTCGGCATGCTGATCAGCGCCCTCGTTCTGGGCGCCCTGCTTGCGGATTTCAGCGCCATCCGCCTGATCCAAGTGATCCAGGGGGCCGCAGTCGCGACCATGGTGCTCAACGTGGTCGCCCTTTGGAAGCAGGAGGCTCGCGTTCCGAACCTGACGCCTCGATCCGCCCCTAGACCCAAATTTGCTGTTGAGTGGCGCGCCTTTCTGCAGCAGGGCCAAGTCGGCAGGCTCCTGATCGCCACCGGCTTCGGCGCAGCAGCCTTTAGCATGCAGGACGTGCTCTTGGAGCCTTATGGCGCGCAGGTGCTCGCCATGTCGGTTGGCGCGACCACGGGCTTGACAGCTTTATGGGCCCTAGGCGCCCTTGGCGGCTTTGCTTGGTCGGCGCGGCGTTTGTCCAAGGGCGCCGAGCCCCACCGCCTCGCCGCTATGGGCGGCGTCATCGGCATCGCGGCTTTTTCAGCCGTGATCCTGAGCGGCATGGCGACGGATTTGGCTCTGTTCTGCTGCGGGGTGTTCGGCATCGGCCTTGGCGGCGCAGTGTTCTCCACCGGTGTGTTGACCGCGGCGATGGCCCTGGCAAGGTCCGGCCAATCAGGCATTGCTCTTGGCGCCTGGGGCGGGGTGCAAGCAACGTCGGCCGGCATCGCCATCGCCTTGGCGGGCGCTTTGCGCGACTGGATGGCCCAGGCCGGCGCCGCGGGCGCGCTCGGCCCGGCCTTTGTGCAACCCGTGAGCGCTTACGCCATGGTTTATCATATCGAGATCGGCCTCCTCTTCGCCATGCTTGTGGCGATCGGGCCCTTGGCGCGGTTCGACGCCGACATCCATCGAGCCATCCCGACGACCAAATTTGGCCTGTCCGAATTCCCAACCTGACCAGAAGCCCTGGAGGCGCTCCATGAACGAAGACTTTTTCTCAGGCAAGTTCAACCAGTTCTTCGTTGGCATGTTCGACATTACAGAACTGACCCTCTATGCCTTTTTCTTGTTTTTCGCTGGGCTCGTCATCTATCTGCGGCGGGAGGACCGGCGCGAAGGCTATCCGCTGGAAGACGAGGCCACAGGTCGGCTTGAACCTACCCCTGGGTTTTTGTTTTTTGCGAAGCCCAAGACCTTCATTCTTCCCCATGGTCGCGGGACGCACACGGTCCCAAACGGCGCCCGGGACGCCCGCGCGCTCGCCGCCGCCCCTGCCGCCCGCTGGGACGGAGCGCCCCTTGAGCCGGTTGGCGATCCAATGCTGGCCGCCGTCGGCCCAGGGTCTTACGCCCAGCGCGCCGATCGGCCCGATCTGATGATGCATGGCGATCTGCGGATCGTGCCGCTGCGCGATGCGGAAGGCTTCTTCCTCCCCAAGGGCGAAACCGATCCCAAGGGCTATCCCGTTTTAGGCGCCGACAAGGCCCAGGGCGGGGTGGTCAAGGACTTGTGGGTGGACAGGACCGAGTCCATGATCCGTTATATCGAGATCGCCCTTGTTGACGGCAATGGTCAGCCAACGGAAAAAACCGTCCTGGCGCCGATGACCATGGCGATCGTCGACAGAGAAAAGAAGCGGGTCCTGATCCAGGCCGTTCTCGGCAACCAGATCGCCAATGCTCCCGTTCTGGCGAACCCGCAGCAGGTAACCCTGCTCGAGGAAGAAAAAATCTGCGCGTATTTCGGCGCGGGCTATCTTTACGCAACCCCTCGCCGGGCGGAGCCGATCCTATGAGCGAACATGATTTCGAGCCGATCCGCGGCTTGCCCGGGAAGCTGCCCGCGGATGAACGCCTCTTGTGGCAGGGCGCTCCGGACTGGCTCGCTCTGGCGAGCCAGGTCTTTCATGTCCGCGTCGTGGCGGCCTATTTCGTCGCCCTTTTGGCCTGGCGGGTGGCGGAGCAGGCCGCCTCCGGCGCTGCGCCTGGGGCGATCGTATTAGGCGTCATGGGGCTCGTTCTGATCGCGGCGCTTGGCTTGGGCCTCCTGATGGGTCTCGCTTGGCTGATGGCCAGGACGACCGTTTACACCATTACCTCAAAGCGGGTGGTCATGCGGTTTGGCGTAGCCCTGCCAAAGGCGATCAATATTCCGTTCGCGATTCTGGACGCCGCCGCCCTCTCGACCTTCGGCGCCTCTGGTCGCGGCAATCTCGCGCTGTCGCTCAGGAAGCCGAACAAGATCGCCTATTTGCAGCTCTGGCCCCACGCGCGTCCCAACAAGCTCGCCTGGCCCGAGCCGACCTTCCGCGCTCTGCCGAACGCCGCCCAAGCCGCCACGATCCTAAAAGGCGCCCTGGCGGCCGAAGCCGAGCGGGTCGCCAAGGCGCCCGAAACGGCCGCAGCGCGGCAGTCTGGCCTCAGCCAGGAGCCTGTCCGCGAGCCAAAAGAGACATTCGCCGCCGCATCCCTGCAAACAAGCCCCGCTTGAGAAAGACCCGACCATGAGCGCGATTGATCGTGAGCCTTTTCCTAAAGCTGTTTTGATCGGCGCCGGCGTTCTGATCATGGCGGCCATCGCCGCCGCCGCCTATGGCAAGGCCAACAACGTCGCCGAAATCGCCGCCGCCGAACGCCGCGCCGCCCAGGGGCCTCCCGCCGCGGTGATGCAGGTCCGCTTTACCGACCAATCCGACGGCTCGGTATTCGTCGAAGATGCTGACAGCGGACAGATCATTGAAATCATCCCTGCGGGCTCGGACGGTTTTATCAGGGGCGTCATGCGGGGAATGGCCCATGCGCGCCGCATTCGCGACATCGATGCAGGCCCACCCTTCCGCCTGGCGCAGTTTGAAAACGGAGCAGTGATCCTGGAAGATCCCGAGACAGGACGGATCATCAATCTTCGCGCCTTCGGCGAGGTCAATAACGCCGCTTTCGCCCGCCTGATCGCCCATGCGGAGGACCTTTCATGATAGGTCTCTCTGTCTTCCGCCGTCGCCGGCATGACACGCCCTGCACGATCGAGATCGAACACAGCGAAACAAGTCTCCACGCCCACCTCGCCCTTGAGGATGATATTGCGCTTCAGCCAGGAGACCGCGTCCACGTCCATGGCGCACCCATTCGGCCGCAGTTTGGCGAAAAGCTCGTGGTGCGTCGCATCGCCACGGTCGAACGCGCCACCTTTCTCGAGCGGCAATGGACGCGCTGGGCGGCCAATTTTCAATTGACAGAACTTTACGAAGTCAGCTTCACCCCAGGGAGGGTCCGGTGACCGACACCACAATGCTCGAGCGCACGCATCAGGCCCAGTCTCCACGCAGCGCCTCGGCGATCAATGAAACCACACAGCTCGCCCAGACCGACACGATCCTCAGCCCGCGTTTTTACACCACTGACTTCGACGCCATGGACCGGATCGATGTCTCAAGCGTCCGCCAGGAATGGGACGCGCTCATCGCCGAAATGGCGAGCGATCCCAACCGCAACCATTTCAAGCGCGCCGAGGCCTTTGAAAACATTCTTGACAAGCTCGAGCCAGATTTACGGCGCGAGTTTGTCGATTTCCTGGTGAGCTCTATCACCGCTGAATTCTCCGGATGCGTTCTTTACGCCGAGATCGTGAAGCGGGTTCAAAACCCTGACATCAAAGCGCTCTTCAAGTATATGAGCCGCGACGAGGCGCGTCACGCGGGCTTCATCAACGAGTCCCTGAAGGATTTCGGCATCGGGGTTGATCTCGGGTTCTTGACGAGAACGAAGAAATACACCTTCTTCAAGCCAAAGTTTATCTTCTACGCGGTCTACCTGTCCGAAAAAATCGGATACGCGCGCTATATCGCCATTTTCCGGCAACTGGAAAAGCATCCCGAAAAGCGCTTCCACCCAATCTTCAAGTGGTTCCAGGAATGGTGCAACGACGAATTCCGCCACGGCGAAGCCTTTGCGCTTCTCATGCGCGCAGATCCTAAACTTCTTTGCGGAGGAAACCGCTTCTGGATCAGATTCTTTCTTTTGTCTGTGTACGCAACAATGTATGTGCGCGACCATGCCCGACCGGCTTTCCATAAAGCTTTAGGCCTTGATCCCACGACCTATGACTATAAGGTCTTCAATATCTGCAACGAGATCACCAAACAGGTTTTCCCCTTCGTGCTTGACATCGACGCCGCGCCCTTCCGCAGCTGCATGGAGAGGATCCGTAAGGCGACGGAGAGGATGGACCGGGCCAAGGAGCAGGGCGGCCTTTTCAGTGTCCCGACACAGGTTTTGGCTGGACTTGAGGTCGCTGCGACATTCGTCTTCATGATGACGATCCCGACAATTCCCAACGAGGCGCCTTTATCCGCGCGCCTGCAGCCGGCCTGGTGAAGAGCTCCTGAACGCCCCCATGGTCGCCGATTTCGCCCCTCCGTTCTTGTTCACCCTGTTCGTGTGGTGGTTCAGCACTGGCGCGATTTTGTGGCTCGTGCGCCGCCCCGGCCGCCAGGAAGCCGCGATCGTCGCCAGCCTTACCCTGGTTCTTGGGGCGTCGTGCGCGGGGCTGATCGTTCTTGGTCCCATGGACGCCCCGGCGGCGGCGTATCTGAGCTTTCTCTGCGGCCTTGGCGTCTGGGGCTTCCACGAGGCTCTGTTTCTGATGGGGGTGGTCACCGGCCCAAGGCCTGAGCCCTGCCCCAGCGGCGCCACGGGCTGGCGCCGTTTTCGCTATGCGACGATGGCCCTGCTCTATCACGAGATCGCTTTGGCGGTCACCGCCGTGGCGCTTTTGGGATTGACCTGGGGCCAGCCCAATCAGGCCGCTGCGTTGACCTTCGCGCTCCTGTTCGTCATGCGCCTCAGCGCCAAGTTCAATATCTTCTTAGGCGTTCCCAACCTGACCGTCGAATTCTTCCCCTCCAGGTTGGAGCATCTGAAGTCCTATCTTCTAAAGCGGCCCATGAACCTTCTGTTCCCCATTTCGGTGGCGGGATCGTTCGCGCTTTTATGGGCGCTTTTGGCGCATGTGGAGCTTGCGCCCACCGACAGCGCCGCCAAAACGACCGCCTTGCTGTTGTTCGCCCTTGGCGCCTTGGCGCTGCTCGAACACGCTTTCATGATCCTACCTCTGCCCGAAGCCGCGTTGTGGCGCTGGGCTGCGCCTTCAACCCAGACAAAGAACCGCTAGGGAGCGACCCATGGACTTCGAAGCCTTTTTTCAAAGCGAGATCGATGGGTTGCGACAAGAGGGTCGCTATCGGGTCTTCGCCGATCTGGAACGCCGCGCCGGCGGTTTCCCAAAGGCGACCCGCCACATCGACGGCAAGACCCAGGAGGTCACCGTCTGGTGTTCGAACGATTATCTCGGCATGGGCCAGAACCCAGACGTGCTGGCCGCCATGCACCAGGCCTTGGATCTTTGCGGGGCCGGAGCGGGCGGTACGCGCAACATCTCCGGCACCAACCACAACCATGTCCTGTTGGAACAGGAGCTCGCCGATTGGCATCAGAAACAGGCGGCGCTTCTCTTCAGCTCCGGCTATGTCTCCAATTGGGCGGCGTTGAGCACGCTGGCCAGCCGCATCCCCGGCTGCGTGGTCCTCTCCGACGAAGGCAACCACGCCTCCATGATCGAAGGCATCCGCCACTCCGGCGCCCAGCGGCTGATTTTCCGGCACAATGACGCGGCCCATCTTGACGAGCTCTTGGCGTCGCTTCCCCGGGAGACCCCGAAGCTTGTCGCTTTCGAGAGCGTCTATTCGATGGACGGCGACATCGCCCCTATCGGCGCGATCTGCGACGTCGCAGACAAACACGGGGCCATGACCTATCTCGATGAGGTCCATGCCGTGGGGCTTTATGGTCCTCGCGGCGCCGGCGTCGCGGAACGGGAGGGCCTTATGGATCGCCTCACCGTCATTGAAGGCACTTTAGGCAAGGCCATAGGCGTTTTCGGCGGCTATGTCGCCGGCTCCACCGCGATGTGCGATTTCATCCGCAGCTTCGCCTCGGGCTTTATCTTCACCACTGCTTTACCCCCCGCTGTGGCTGCCGGCGCCCTCGCCAGCATTCGCCATTTGAAGCAAAGCCAGACAGAGCGGGCCATGCACCGTCAACGGGTCATGGAGGTGAGAGCGCGGCTCGAGGCGAAGGGAATCCCGGTCATGCGCAATGACAGCCACATCATCCCTGTGATGGTGGGCGATCCAGTGAAGTGTAAATTGATCAGCGACTGGCTCTTGGAGCGTTATGGCGTCTATATCCAGCCGATCAATTATCCGACCGTGAAGCGGGGCACGGAGCGTCTGAGAATCACGCCGAGCCCCCTGCACAGCGACGCCGACATCGACCATCTGGTCCATGCCCTTTCCGAACTCTGGAGCCAGTGCGCCTTGAACCGTGTCGCGGCGGCGGCTTGATCCATGGCGCTTCTTCACCCTGAGCCCCGGCCGCCTTCTGCGCCCCTGCAAGGAGAGCCCTTTCAAGCAACGTCGCTTCAAAGGCCCTCCGGCGCCATCATGATTCCTGCTATCGGGGGCGACGGCAAGGACTATCCCATCGAGAAGATCGCAGCCCATCGCACCGGCCAGCTGCACTGGGCGGTATCTGTGTTCGTCTTTGATGGCGAGGAGATGCTGATCCAGCGACGGGCTGACGCGAAATATCATTGTGGCGGCCTCTGGGCGAACGCCTGCTGCACCCATCCGCACTGGGGCGAAGATCTGGCCCACAGCGCCCGGCGGCGCATCGGCGAAGAATTAGGGGCTGTGTTTCCCCTCTCATCCCGCGCGGTTATCGAATACGAGGCGGTCGTCTCCGCAGACATGCGCGAGCATGAGCGGGTGCAGATTTTTCGGGCCGATATCGATCGCGGCCAGATCCGTCTGCGCCCCGATCCGGACGAGGTCAATGAGCTGCGTTGGGCCCCGGTCGCCGACTTGATGCATGAGGCCCGGGCCACGCCAGAACAGTTCGCGCCATGGTTCTTGATCTATCTCAAGCGATGGCGTGAGCTCGACCTGGACCGCCGGTGAGATCTTTGGATGAAGAGCGCGGAGATGATAAGCTCGCCTCGCAACCCCTATCGCCGCTGCGCATAATCAGACGCCCGTGCCGCATCATCCCTCCTGGAAAAGATCAGTAAACGCTTTGTCTTTGAAGACGCTGGCGCGAGTGGCCGCCACAATTCTTGGCCTATGGCTCGCAACGCGCTCAAGTCCTTGATCAGGGCCGTTTTCGGTCCCCTCAAGCCAGCGCCGCAAGGTCGCAAAAAGCACCTGACGAAGCCCAGGATATTGAAAACGCTCTTTGCCTGGTCGCCAACGAGCCCTCGGGGGGACGACAGACATAAACCCGTTCCTGTGTGTGCGCCCCTCAGCCAGCCATCGGTCCCTGGCCTTCAGGCTTGCTCACTTCGCCCGCGGCTCGCCAAGCGGGGCGCTTTGGCGCCTTTGCCAAGGACCGCAAGCGCGGCTCTGGCGATTCCGTCTGCGTCGAGCCCTGCCTCAGCAAGCATCGCGGCTGGCGACGCCTGATCCTGGAAGCGGTCGGGTAACGTCAAGGAGCGGATTTTCAGTCCTCGGTCCAGAAGCCCAGCGCTGGCGAGAAAATGGAGCACAAAGGAACCAAAGCCGCCCACCGCGCCTTCTTCGATCGTGATCAGGGCCTCGTGCTCCCGGGCCAATCGCGCGATCATCTCCTCATCCAGCGGCTTGGCGAAACGCGCGTCGAACACGGTGGCTGAGAAACCATGCGTCGCCAGAATGTCGGCGGCGGCCAGGGCTTCTGCGAGCCTTGCGCCAAACGACACCAGAGCGATGCTGCGTCCCTCCCGCATCAATCGCCCGCGTCCTATGGGAAGCGCTTCGATCGCCATGGGATCCACCAGGCCGGGCGCTTCCCCGCGGGGATAGCGCACCGCGCTCGGGCGGTCGTCGATGCTGGCGCAGGTCGCGATCATCCGGGCGAGCTCCGGTCCATCCGCCGCCCCCATCACCACGAAGTCCGGCAAAGCGCCCAGAAACCCGATATCGAACGAGCCCGCATGGGTAGGCCCATCGGCCCCCACGAGGCCCGCCCGATCGATAGCGAAGCGGACCGGCAGCCGCTGCAGGGCCACGTCGTGCACCACCTGGTCGTAACCACGCTGCAAGAAAGTGGAATAGATCGCTGCAAAGGGTTTCATGCCGTCCGCGGCGAGACCCGCGGCGAATGTCACCGCATGCTGTTCGGCGATGCCTACGTCCACGAACCGCTCGGGATAGGCGCGTGCAAAACGGTCAAGACCCGTCCCCGCGGGCATCGCCGCAGTGATGGCCATGATGGCGGGGTCCTTCGCTGCCTCGCGCGCCAGGCTGTCGCCGAAGACTTTGGAAAAGCTGGGGGCAGGCCCGCTGCTGTTGCGTTGTTCTCCGGTGATCACGTTAAAGGGGGTCACGCCATGATATTTGTCCGCTGACGCCTCCGCCGGAGCATAGCCCTTGCCCTTCTGCGTCCGAACATGGACGAGCACGGGCTTGGTGTCGATCGCTTTGGCGTTGCGCAGAATAGGGACCAGGGTCTCAAGATCGTGCCCGTCGACGACCCCGATATAGTGGAAGCCCAGTTCTTCGAACAAAGCCCCTCCCTGCATAGCGCTTCGCGCCAGCGCTTCGCCTTTCTTCGCAACTTTGCCAACGACGGGCGGCAGCGACTGGGTCACCCTTTTCGCCCGTTCACGCAGCTGCCGATAAGCGTGGCCTGACAGGCTTCGCGCAAGATAGTGCCGCATCGCCCCGACTGGCGGCGCGATCGACATCTCGTTGTCGTTGAGCACCACGATGAGGCGCTTGGTGGTCGACGCGGCGTTGTTGATCGCCTCAAGCGCCATTCCTGCAGTGATGGAGCCGTCCCCGATCACGGCGATGACGTGATTGTCCTCCCCTTTTCGATCCCGCGCGGCGCAGAATCCGAGCGCGGCGGAAATGGAGGTCGCCGCGTGCGCCGCGCCGAACGGATCATAGGGGCTCTCGTCGCGCTTTGTGAAACCCGAAAGCCCGTTCGCCTGACGCAGGGTACGCATGCGCGAGCGTCGTCCCGTCAAGATCTTGTGGGGATAGGCCTGATGGCCGACGTCCCAGATCAGAATATCTTTTGGCGTCTCAAACACATAGTGAAGCGCGACCGTCAGCTCCACCACCCCAAGCCCCGCCCCCAGATGGCCGCCAGTGAAGCTCACCGCCTCGATCATCGCGGCCCGGACTTCCTCCGCCACCGTCCCGAGTTGATGCGCTTGCATAGCGCGGAGATCTGAAGGCCAGGTGATCGCATCAAGGAGCGGCTGGGCAGACATGGCGGGGTCCTTTTGTCATCGGAGCGACCACGCCATCCCGATGCTTCGATCCGGTCAGCGCGTTCAAAAATGATTGGCCGCGCCCGCTAGCGGGCGCGGCCTTTGGTCGTCACAGCGGTGGGGCGAAATGATGCGCCTCAGCCCAGGCGCGCCAATCGCTGACCACCGTACCGGTCAGAAGAATGCCAATGCCCCCAGTCAGGGTGGTCAGCACTGCAAACCACCACGCCCAGCGGTGCACCGACTCCATGCTGGCGTTGAAGCCCATGGTCCAGCGCCAGAAAAGAGCCGCTCGTTCCGAGGCTGTGCCCCGGTCGGTGATCTGCTCGATCTCCCGCTCCCCGCCATAGCGGCTCACCGCCAGAATCGTCGCCCCATGCATGGCGAACAAGAGCGCCGAGCCATAGAGAAACACGATCGAGAGGCAATGGAACGGATTATAGAACAAGTTGCCGTAGGTGATGGAGAAAGAGTTTGTCCAATCCAGGTGCGGGAAAATCCCGAACGGTACGGCCTCGCTCCAGCTGCCCATCAAAAGCGGTCGGATAAAACCGAGCACGAGATAAAGAAAGATCGCCGAGGCGAAAGCCCAGGCAACGTGGGTGCCCAATCCCAGCGCCCTCGCCCGCATATAAGTGCGGGCCCACCACAAAAGAATCGACACGGTCAGGAAAAAGCCCGCCATGACCCACCATCCCCCTTGCTCAAGGGGCGGGAAGAAATTGATCCCTTGCTCCGGCGGAGGAGGATAAAGCGCAAGCCAAGGCAATTGCCGGACGAACTCAATCGGATCCCAATTCACCGACGCCAGCATATTGAGACCGATAATCTCAATCGCGACGAAGCCGAAAAACAGCGAAGCCACGCCGGTCCATCCAAGATAAATCGGCCCCAACTGGGCGTTGCCGATAATCCCGAGAAGCCGCGAAAACGAGGCGTCTCTTTCCCGAGGAAGGTCAGAAGACGACAGTGGCACGCCTTCTTCCACCGGGCCGCGAACCTGGATCTGCGTGAAGATATTCTGATAAACAGCCACAGTAATTCTCCCTGCTCAGCCCCAGATCGGCAGCATGCGCCACCAGTTCCACCACTCAGGCCAGCCTTGGGTCCAGACCGGTCCGCTGATGATGATGCACACCGCGCTCCAAAATCCTGCGGACAAGGCCAAGAACAGCCCGACACGATGGATGCCGAGCGTGCCGACCGAGTAGCCCAGGACGTCCCGGAAGAACGTGTCCTCATACTCCGGAGACTTGACGACCTCGCCCTTGCCGGGATTGGTCGCGGACAAAATCAATGATCCGTGCAGCGCGAGCGCGAGCGCGTTGGTGAAGAAGAACGTCACCGCGATCATGTGCGCCGGGTTGTAGTGAAAGCTCAGGTACTGATACCCGACGTTCGACACCCAATCGAGGTGAGAGAAAATGCCGTACGGAAATCCGTGCCCCCAGGCGCCGAGCAGCACCGGCCGGATCACGACCAGAGAGACATAGGCGAAAATCGCAACGCTGAAAGCGATCGGCACATGATAGCCGATGCCGAGCTTACGACAGATTTCGACCTCACGAAGCGCCCAGGAAACGAACGCCCCGATCGCGCAGAACGTGACGACCTGCCAGATGCCGCCGTCGCGCAACGGCGCTAGTCCAAGTCCGTACTTCAGGTCGGGCGGCTCAACCGAGATCAGCCAGGGGTTG
>JAGWZH010000158.1 GCA_018971945.1 Alphaproteobacteria bacterium
CCGCCAGCCCCATCCCCGCCAGCCCCATCCCCGCCAGCCCCATCCCCGCCAGCCCCGTCACCGGGCGGAGCGGGCTTTTTGGCGAGCCTCGCTGCGGGGGACAAGTCTCCCCTCAGCCGGGCCGACTACGCCGCGGCGGCGTCACG
Organism: Alphaproteobacteria bacterium; assembly: GCA_018971945.1. Taxonomy (GTDB): domain Bacteria; phylum Pseudomonadota; class Alphaproteobacteria; order Caulobacterales; family Aquidulcibacteraceae; genus REEB509. Next base: position 147 of record JAGWZH010000158.1, read on the forward strand.
GCTCGGCTGCGAGGTCGAGGCGCTGATGGCGGTGGCGGAGGTGGAAAGCGGTCGGCTTGGGGCCTTCGCCCCGGACGGGCGCCCCGTCATCCTCTTCGAGCCCCATGTCTTCGCCCGCTTCACCGGCCAGCAATTCAATGAGAGCCACCCGCATCTGTCGTCGCGCCGCTGGAACAGGGCGCTGTATCCCCGTGGCGGCCAGGGCCCGATCTATGACCAGCTGGCCGAGGCGTATGCGCTCAACGGGGAGGCCGCCTTGAAAGCCACCAGTTGGGGGCGGTTTCAAATATTGGGTCAGCACTTCAGCTGGCAGGGGTTCCCCGACGCGCATGGCTTTGTGGCGGCGCTGGCTTCATCGGAGGCGCGGCAGCTGGCGAGTTTTGAACGTTTCATTACCCACAATAATCTCGATGATGAACTCCGCAGGCTCGATTGGCGCGGCTTCGCAGCGGGCTATAACGGCCCGGCCTTTGAACAAAACCGCTACGATCAGAGGATGGCGGAAGCTTACGCGCGATTGAAGGCGGCTGCCTAATCGGCGGCGACCGCGGCCGCGGCGATCCGGCCCACTTCGGCGAGAACCGCCTGGTCTTGATCCCGAACCCCGCCGAAATGGGGCGTCTCCAGATACGCCGTAATCAGCACTGGCGCCCGTCCCGGCGGCCACGCGATCGCGATGTCGTTGGTTTTATTGCTCATCTGCTCCCGATAGCCAGAGCCGGTCTTGTCTCCGGCGCGCCAGCCTTGCGGCAGCCCCGCCCGGATGCGGCGCAGACCTGTTTCGGTCTCGATCATCCACTGGAGCAGCAGGGCGCGGTGTTCCTCCGACAGGGCAGTGGAATCGACGAGCAGACGCTGCATGAGGTGCGCGTGCGCGAGGGGGCTTGTGGTGTCGCGGATCTCGCCTGGGGGGACAAAGTTCAGATCCGGCTCATACCGATCAAGGCGGGTGACGTCATCGCCCAAAGCCCGAATGTGTCGGGTGAAGCCTAGGGGGCCGTCGATCAGGCGCAAAAGCAGATTGGCGCAGATATTGTCGCTGGTTTTCTGAATGCTTTCCGCCATCGCGCCCACGGTCATGAATCCGGCCGGCGCGCTCGCGCGCGCCAGGGGGGCATGTGTGTCGATGAGATCGGTTTCTGACAAGGGGACGCGTTGATCATAGGCCAGGCGTCCTCTTGCGATCTCCATCAATATCAAGGCGGAGAGGGACATTTTGAAGGTCGAGCACATGGCGAAGCGCTCGCGGGCGCGCCAGCCGAAGCCCTGGCCAAGACCGGTATCCAGGATAAAAACACCCAAGCGCCCGCCGGAACGCTCTTCAAGATCGGCCAGGGCGGCTTCCGCAGCGTTCCGCGCCTCGGTGAGGGCATGATGTAAGCCATGAGGGCGGCGGCGCGGGGCGGCGATGTCGGTCCTGGTTGGCCCGGTCCATCCGCCGCATGCGACAAGCCAACCTGTCGCTCCGACGATCAGGGCGCGGCGGGACGAGAGGACCATTTCCGTCTCCTTGCTTGCGGGGGGCAGACCAAAAAGCATAGATCAGCGCCCCTCATAGGCGAATGGACCCATGGCGCGTTATCTCATCACCTCGGCTCTGCCCTACATCAACGGCGTTAAGCACCTGGGCAATCTGGCAGGTTCCATGCTGCCTGCGGACGTCCACGCCAGGTTTCGGAGGATGCAGGGACATGAGGTTTTGTTCATCTGCGCCACTGATGAACACGGCACCCCTGCGGAGCTGGCGGCTGCGGAGTTGGGCGTCAGTCCGCGGGCTTATTGCGACCAATTCCACGACATCCAGAGAAAAGCTGGAGAGGGTTTCGGCCTCTCCTTCGATTGGTTCGGCCGGACTTCAAATCCGCCCAACCATCGGCTGACCCAGCATCTGGCGGAGGCTCTGGAGGGCAATAGACTTTTGGAAGAGCGCACAACGCGGCAGGTCTACTCCAACGCCGACAAGCGCTTCCTACCGGATCGCTATGTCGAGGGGACCTGCCCCTTTTGCTTCTATGAGAATGCGCGTGGCGATCAATGCGACAATTGCGGGGCGCTTTTAGACCCCGTGCAGCTGAAGAACCCGCGGTCAAAGATCTCTGGATCGTCGGATGTGGAGTTGCGCGATACGGCGCACCTGTTCCTGCTGCAATCAAAGATGCAAGAGCAGATCCGCGCCTGGGTCGACAGGGCCGAGGGGTGGCCGAGCCTTGCGCGCTCCATCGCCTATAAATGGCTGGATGAGGGCTTGATCGACCGCTCCATCACCAGGGACCTCGCCTGGGGCGTGAAGGTCACCAAGGACGGCGCCCCGCGGCAGGGTTTTGACGACAAGGTCTTTTACGTCTGGTTCGACGCGCCGATCGGGTACATCGGCGCCACTGTGGAATGGGCGGAGGGCAAAGGCGGGAATTGGGAGCGCTGGTGGCGGACCGACAAAGGCGCAGCCGACGTGACCTATGTTCAGTTTATGGGCAAGGACAACGTGGCCTTCCACACCGTCAGCTTCCCCGTCACCATCATCGGTTCAGGGGAGCCTTGGAAACTCGTCGATAGGCTCAAGGCCTTCAATTGGGTCACCTGGTATGGAGATAAATTCTCGACCAGCCAAAGGCGGGGCGTCTTCATGGACCAGGCGCTTGAGCTTCTGCCTGGAGATTACTGGCGTTGGTATCTGATGGCGAACGCGCCAGAGAGCAGCGACGCGGCCTTCACCTGGGAGCAATTCAAGGACACGATCAACGCCGACCTCGCCAATGTGCTGGGAAACTTTGTGAATCGGATCATGAAATTCGCCGAGACCAAGATGGGCGGCGTGGTTCCGATGGAAGGCGAGCCCGGGCCTTTGGAGAACGAGCTCTATGAAGATCTGGAAGAACGCCTTGCGCGGATTTCCGACTTCCATGACCAGATGGAGTTCCGCAAGGCCGCGGCCGAGACCCGCAGCCTATGGGTGCGGGGCAACGAGTATCTCCAGCTTGCCGCTCCCTGGACCGCCCTTAAGACCGACCCGGTCCGGGCCGCTATGGTTGTGCGCACGGGATTGAATCTCTGCGCCTTGTTCGCCGCGACCGCCTTTCCTTTTATTCCCGAGAGCGCGCAAGCGATCCGCGACGGTCTTGGCTTGAAGGGGGATCCAGCGTGGCCTTTGGGCGCGAAGCTCTTCGAGCTCGTGAGCCCGGGGGCTCCGATCGCCGTCCCGCCCGTGCTGTTCCGCAAGATTGAGGACGCCGACGTCGCCGCTTGGTCGGAGCGCTTTGGCGGCGGCTGACCCGTCAGTCCGACCGGGTTGGCGCGCGCCGGGTCGCCTCATAGAGAGAGATCGCCGCGGCCACCGACGCATTGAGGCTGTCCATGGCGTCGGCGATAGGGATCCGCGCTCGCCTGGAGCAGGCGGCGGCGACGCCCTCGCGCAGGCCTTTGCCCTCCGCACCGATGGCGAGCGCGATAGGGCCTGCGCCAGCCGCGGCGTCTGCGATGCTTTGAAGCGCCTCAGCCTCAAGCGCGATAGTGGCGTAGCCGCGTTTGCCAAGCTCTTCCAAAACGCGACTGAGATTGACCGCGCGCACGTGCGGGATCAATTCGATCGCCCCAGCGGCTGCCTTTGCCAAAGCGCCGGTGAAAGGTGGGGACTTCCGATCCTGGAGCACGACGGCCCGGGCCCCGAAAGCGGCCGCTGAACGAAAAATCGCCCCGATATTCTGCGGATCCGTGACGCCGTCGAGCACCAGCACGGGACGCCCGTCCACGGGGAACGCCGCGGCTTCAAGGCTGAGGGGCTCGAGCGGCCAGGCCCTGACGGCGAGCCCTTGATGAACGGCTCCCGGCGGCAGCATGCCGTCGATGGCGGCGGGATCAAGGATCTGAGGCTCGACCCCATCTGGCAGGCGCATCGCAGCATTCCGCGAGGCGATGATCTTGTCGATCCGCCGTCGTGGATTGGCGAGCGCCGCCAACCCGGCATGCACGCCCCAGACCCAACTCGGCCCGTTTTCGTCGTGGCGTTCTTCGCGATGCGGCTTAGATGCGCGGACCCGCTTGAGCGGCGCTTGAGACCTCACTATAAGACCGCTCCTTTATGAACACGGACTGGGTGTAGCCCAGCCGTCGTTGGTTGGGAATGGCTCCCTTGGAGGGGTGGCCGAGTGGTTAATGGCAGCAGACTGTAAATCTGCCCGCGCGAGCGTACGTTGGTTCGAATCCGACCCCCTCCACCATCCCTTCTGCGCTGAAGGGCGATCCCAGACCGGCCCGGTCTGACAAGCGGCAGGCGCAAGCGTCAGACCACAGCGTGAACGGGCCGAGGACTGGCGGGCATGGGGCCGACGCTGAGATCCGCCGTCTGGCCAGGGGCGCGAGGCCAGCTCCGAGGCCCAAAGCGGCGAGCCCGTCTAAGCGAGAGCGGTCGAAAGGTCGGCCTCCGCCAATGGGCGGAAGGATGGAGCGGGTAGCGGGAATCGAACCCGCATAGCCAGTTTGGAAGACTGGAACTCTACCATTGAGCTATACCCGCCTCAGGCGTCCTACATCGGGCCAACCGGGCTTCTGGTCAAGCGGAAGCGGCCATCTTCCAAAACTGTCTTGACGCTCAAGCTGCAAGTGCTAACAGCGCGCACTTCATCCAACGCCTGCGCCGCTTTGCCGGCGAGGGGAACTAGCGCGCCAGCACGAGGACACTCATGGCCAAGGAAAAATTCGAGCGGACCAAGCCGCACTGCAATATCGGCACGATCGGCCACGTGGACCACGGCAAGACGACGCTGACGGCGGCGATCACGATGACGCTGGCCAAG
>JAGWZH010000035.1 GCA_018971945.1 Alphaproteobacteria bacterium
CCATCATGGCCAAAGGAGCGATCGCGCAGCGCCTCGTCGATCTGATCCAGGCCTTGACCCGGCCCATCCCGGGGGGACTTGCGGTGGCGACGGTGTTGGCGTGCGCGACTTTTGCAGCCATCTCCGGTTCTTCGGCCGTGACGCTTCTGGCGGTGGGAGCGATCATGCATCCGGCTCTCATCAAGGCCGGCTACTCTAGGCGTTTTGCGATCGGGGTTATCTGCGCCGGCGGCACCTTGGGCATAATCATTCCCCCATCGATCCCGCTCATCCTCTACGGGGTGATGACCAACACCTCCATCGCGGATCTGTTTTTGGCGGGGGTGCTGCCTGGCCTGACGCTCACGGGCCTCTTTGCAGCCTACGCCCTCGCTGTGAACTGGCGACGCCGCGGGCGCGGATGGGATGGCGACGAACTCGGCCGGGCTTTTGGGCGGGGGATCCCAGCTCTGGTGACCCCAGGCGTGATCCTGGGCGGCATCTATTCCGGCTATTTCACCGCAACGGAGGCCGCCGCGGTGGCCGTGGTCACCGCGCTGGTGATCGAAATGCTGGTGCATCGCGACCTCAAACCCCAACAGCTCTGGGAGGTGACCATGGACACCTCAAAGCTTTTGGGCTCGTTGTTTCCAGTCCTTGCGCTCGCCACCTCGCTGAACATGTTCCTCACCTGGGAACAGGCGCCCCAAGAGCTCGTGGCTGCCCTTGAGCCGGTGATCGCGTCGAAAGAAGCGTTCCTGCTTGTATCGAACGCGCTGCTTCTGGCGGTGGGATGCCTTGTCGATGTCGGCTCTGCGATCCTTATTCTGTCCCCGATCCTGGAGCCTTTGGCGGTCGCCCGCGGCGTCGACCCGGTCCATTTTGGGATCATCATGACCGTCAATCTGGAAATCGGCTATCTCACGCCGCCCATGGGGCTCAACCTCATCGTGGCGGCCGCGGCCTTCCGGGAGCCTTTCGTCGAGGTCTGTAAAGCCGTGGTCCCCTTCGTCCTGATCATGCTCGCGGGTCTGGCGGTCGTGACTTTTTATCCGCCGCTGTCTTTGGGTCTTCTCGGTTGAGCGGGTTCTCTTCCGCCGCCACCGTCACAACCGCCTTGCCGATTGTGGCGCCGCTCACAAGGCGTTCGAACAAGGCGGGAGCGGCCGCAAGGCCCTGGACGCGATCCTCAAGAATGGTTAGCCGGCCTTCGCGCATCAGGCCCGCCGCCTCCTTCAGGAATTCCTCCCACTCCGGGAAGAAATCATAAACAACAAGGCCCATGATCTTGGCGCGCTTGGCGATGACAGGGCCTGCCGGGATCGCGGCGGCAGGACCGTCGTCGTGGTAATGGGCTGCGAATCCGCACAAGACCACCCGCCCATAAGGGGCGAGATGCGCCATGCCGGCAGAAAGCAGCGCCGCGCCTACATTTTCGAAAAGGATCGTCGCCGGCTCAGGCAGGGCCGCGGCGAGGACCTCCCGCCAGCCATCAGCCTGATAATCGACGCACGCGTCAAAACCATAGCGGTCGATAACGAGCCGGCATTTCTCTGGACCGCCCGCGACGCCCACGATGCGCTTTGCGCCCCTGCTTCTGGCGATCTGGCCCACGGTCCCGCCCACGGGGCCGGCGGCCGCGTCGACCAGCACCACATCGCCTGGGCCCGCTTGCGCGAGCCGGGTCACGCCGGCCCAAGCGGTCAGCCCTGGCATGCCGAGCACCCCCGCATGGGCCCCCAGGGGCGCCAGTTTGGGATCGAGTTTGCGCGGTGCGATGAGGGCGGCTTCTTCCGCCCAGGCTCCGTCCATGCCGTGCACCCAATCGCCAGGGGAAACACCAGGCATGCGGCTCGCGATCACCTGACCCACGACCGCCCCAGGGATCGGGTCGATCTCAGGTCGCGGCGGCGCTTGCCCCATGTGCCGGCCCCGCAGGCGACTGCCTATATAAGGATCAAGCGACAGATGGACGACGCGGGCCACGACCCCGTTCTCGGGGCAAGACGGGCGCGGTGCGTCCACCGCGACAAAATCCGTCGCCGTCGGTCTGGCGGAGAGCGCCCGCCGCAGAATGATCTGTTTCATGCCTCGCTGATCTCAAACAGCGTTCCATCAGGGCCACGCAACACCGCCATGCGCCGGCCCTCGTATAAAGGACCGTCGAAGGCTTGAGGCGGCGTGATCAGCCAAGGAGAAATCCTGTCGAGGGCGGCGTCAAAGTCAGGCAGGGTCATGCCGCCGATGGCGACCCCAGGCGGCAGAAGACCCGGATGCGCTGGCCGGGGCGTCGCAGCCGGCGGATATTGGTCGAATTCGAAGAAGACATCGCGCTCATGGGTCAGGGTGGCGAGCACGAATTTCTCGTCCATGGGTTTCTCAAACGCCTTGGCGAGCATGGTGTATTGGATCGCCATCTCTCGACCGAAGCTTAGGCCCAGCGTCGCTTGCGCCCAGTTCAGCGCGCCTTTCAAATCCGAGCAGGCGAGCACCAGGATGAACAGACAGTCGATAGGGGTCTGTGCGCGGGGCAGATCATAGATCGGAAGATCGTCTTTTATCTGCGTGAGATAGACAATCTCCCCATCCGGACCCTTGACCTGCATCGGGAAAATCGCCGGCAGCCCGTCAAGCTGTCTTGGCGGGCCGATGATCGTGAAAGGGCTCTTTTCCATCCGCGCGTTCGCCGCGAGCACGTCTTCGACGCAAATCTCCACTGCCGCCCATCCATAGCTGCGCAAGGGACGATAGGCGGGGTGGGGTGGCTGCTCGACAAATCGCAGAAAGATTGACCGGCCGCTTTGGGGCCGCATCGTCAAAGATGGCGCGCCAGCGACGCCCTCCGCCCCCCAAGCCGCCGCCTTGGCGAGACTGACGGGGCCCTCATCGACGGTCTCGTAATCCAGATATTCTCGATAAAGCGCCTCGGAACGCTTGATGTCGGCGACGGTAAGAGTGGCGGATCGCAACAGGCGCAAGGGCGCTGCTCCTCAACTTGATAGACTCTTGTGGACGGGGCACGGTGAGGTGGTCAAGAAGCGGTCAATGACAGGAGCGCTCGATGGCGGCTTACATGATCGTGTTCGGCGTGGTGCATGACCGAGCGGCTTTCCTCGAAGCCTATGGCAAGCCTGCGGCGGCGCTCATCGGACGATTCGGCGGGCGCTATCTCGCCCGCGGGCCGGTGGCCGCCGTACTGGAGGGGGCGTTGCCGTCAAGCATGTCGGCCGTGATCTCAGAGTGGCCGGACAGGACCACGATCGAGGCCTTTTGGGCCAGTCCCGAGTACCAAACCCTGAAAGCCGCCAGGGCTGAGCTTGCGACGATGAATGTCATGATCCTGGAGGCCGCATGAGACCGGCTCTCATCGCTCTCTCCCTGTCTGCGCTGGCAGGCTGCGCCAGCGCTCTGCACCTGTCCGCTCCGCCGCCGCCGCGGCCCGAAACCGCTCTGGCGACCCTTCCCACGGCGCCCGAGCTGGGCGCAGCCGCGATCATCGCGCGCGCGCACGCGGCGGCAGGCGGAGAGGCTTGGGTCAATCCCCGCACCTTGCACCTGACGGGGGAGGCGGTCTTTTATCAGGCGGACGGGGCGGTCGAGCGTCATGAGCGCTACGAGATGTGGCGGGTCTATCCGGAAACCAAAGGCGACGCCCACGCCGCAGACGGCATGGTCCGGATCCAGTCCTGGCGGGACGGGGAAACGGCGATCCTCTTGGCTTTCGACGGCGAGCGGAGCTACACGGCCAATGGGCCCCAGCCGCCTTCTGAAGCCGATCGCCAATGGAGCGAGAATTTCGGGTTTGGCGTGATCCGCTTCGCGCTCGGCGAGGACTACGCGCTGACGCGGCTTCCTGACGATCTGGTGGATGGGCGACCGGTCTTTGTGGTGGACGTGATCGACCCAGCAGGGGGGCACACCCAGTTCGCCATCGCGCAGGACAACTTCCAAGTGCTGCGCGTCGGCTTCTCCACCCCGCGCGGCTGGCATGAGCGCATCTATTCGGACTTTTACACCCTGCCGGGGAGCCCCTGGGTTCAGCCTGGACGCATTCGTTTGCTGTATAACGGCGTCAAGCAAAACGAGCTGTTTTGGCGGAGCTTCACTCTGAACGAGGAGATGGCTGTGTCTTTGTTCCAGATACAGGGGCCGCCGTGATGGCGACGCTGACCGGGGGGCAGTGCGGAGCGGTCCGGTATGCGCTGTAGGCTGAGCTGGATTCGGCCCATGTCTGTCACTGCCGGATGTGCCAGAAGGCGACCGGGGGCCTGTTCGCCGCACGGGTCGGCGCTCAAGGACAAGCTGCTCTGGACCAAAGGCGATCCGTCCTTTTTTCATTCTTCCAACCTCGCGACGCGGGGCTTTTGCTCCGCCTGCGGCACGCCGCTGACCTTCGCCTACAACGACCCGAGGGCGCGCTTTGATGTGACCATGGGGTCGCTCGACAGCCCCGAGGCGGCCCCCGTCACCCGCCAGTATGGCGTTGAGAGCCGGATCGGATGGGTTCGGTTTTGCGAACACGGCCCCTGCGCGGTCACGGGCGAGCATGATCCGAGCTTTTTCGCCGGAATGGAGAACTGACAGGCTTAAGCGCGGTCAGACCTTCGCCAACTCGTCTGCGACCTCTTCGGCGCTGTCGTCGTCGGTGACGAGGGCTTCTTTGTCCTGCTGCAGGATGCGGAAGACGCGGGCGATGTATTCCTGCGTCCACGCGCCCCGGGCGTCGGCCTCGGCCTTGCTCGGGGCGAAGCCTTCGATATCGGCCGCGGTCAAGACGCCTCTCTGCGCCAGAAGCCGCTCGATCGTGTCCATTCGCTCCCGGGTGACGGCCAGTTCCTGAACGACGACGAGCAGGATGTTCAACAGCCGCTCATCGTCGGCGCTGTCCAAGAAAAATGGCCGTTTGCCCTTCGCCTTGGCGCCGGCCAGCGCAAGGGGATCAAGCCGCGCCATCACGCGGCCTCCCTCTTGGCTTTGGCGGGCTTGCGGGCGCCGACCACGTGCCAGGCGGCCTTGCGCCCGTAGTCCTCTTGCTTGGAATCCTTCGCCGCTTCGGGAAACACCTTGGGGTCAACAACCGCGGCGACCCCGCCATGCATCAGGCTGTCTTCGGGGAAGCCCGCCTCGACCATGAACCTGTCGAGGTCGATTTCGTGCATCTTTGTCCAGAACGGCTCGTTGTTGTAGAAGGCGTCCCAGTCGCGCATCGCCTGCTCAAAAAACGGCATTTTGGGATCGTATTGCGGCTGCTCGACATGCAGGACAAGCCCGCCGGGCTTCAGCAAGCGATAGGTTTCTTTGAAGATTTTCGGCATCGCCGTCATCGAGGTCTCGTGCAGGAACATGCACGAGTGGATGAGGTCGAAGCTCTCGTCGGGGTACTGGGAGAGGTCAGACACATCGCCCTGCACGAAGGTGACGTTGTCGACGCCCAAGGATTTCGCGCGCGCCGCGCCGTAGCGCAGCATCGGCGCGCCCACATCCACCGCCACCATCTCGGCTTCGGGGAAGGCCTGGGCAATGGGCAGCACATTGTGCCCAAGCCCTGCGCCCAAATCCAGGATCCGCTTGGGCTTCAGGCTCGGGAGGGTCTCCTTGATCCATTTTGCGATCGCCTGGCCGCCGCCGTCGTTATAAAGCCCCAGCATTCCGCCCGTGGTCGCGAAGATGCCGACATCGTAGTTGGCCGCCCCCGTGACGTCCCCGTCCACGAGCTCTGTGTGATAGCTGCCAGGCATGCAGTGATGGTCAATCGCCGACACATAACGGGGCAACCTGGTCGCCGGATTCAGCTTCAGACGGTCCCGGTCCACAAGCGCTGCCGCCCGGGCGTTCAGCGCGTCCGCTTGGCGCAGGGTGACCCAGCGGCCTGCCTGCTGACGGGTCTCCATGGTGGCCCGGCGCAGGGCGCTCCACCACTGGAACATCGGCTCGTTCAGGAGCGCCTTGCGCACCTCATGGCGGTCCTTGAATGGCCGGCTGTTGTTCTTCTTGAAGCTCGGTTCAACCCGCACCTCAAAGGCCTTCGCCACCCCGGGCATCAGCTGGGTGGAGAGGTGCCGGTTCATGTGCGCAAGGAAGTTGAAGCGCGCAATCTCGTCATGGCTCGTTTCAGGATAGACGCCGTGTCGGCCCACGACGCGATAATCCGGCGGACCGTCATAGCGACGCTGCGCAGACACAGGTTTGCGGGACGCCGCGGAGGCCTTTTTTAGTCGACCAACCGGCTTGACGGGAGCGTTCATGACAGGCCTTCCTCAGGGCTTAACGCCTGAATTTGGTATATCAAGTTTTCGTCGATCGCCGCCTGGCGCGCAACAGGCGTTTAGCCTTACCGCGCAGCGGCGTGTGGGGTTGTGATGTGGAGGGGGTTTGATGAGCGTCAAGCGTCTTGAAGGCAAGGTCGCGGTGATCACCGGCTCGGGCCGAAAGGCCGGCCTCGGCGAGGCCATCGCCAAAAAACTGGCGTCGGAAGGATGCAAAATCGTCCTCTCCGACATCGGTCGGGCCCGTGACGCCGCAACCGTCGCCGAACATGTGGGCGAAGTCCCTGAAATGGAGCAGATCGCAGCAGACATCCGCGCTCTGGGGGCCGCTGTCACGATCTGGCCCTGCGATGTCCGGGTTCCGGCGGAGGTGGAGGCCCTGGCCGATCACGCGTGCAAGACGTTCGGCGCTTTGGATATTTGGGTGAACAACGCCGGCATCGGCTATATCATGAAGCCTCTCCTGGACGTGTCGGAAGCGGACTGGGACGCAGTGCTGGACGTGAACTTGAAAGGCTGTTTTCTCGGCCTTCAGGCCGCCGCCCGGCGGATGATCGAAGCTGGCAAGGGCGGCCGGATCGTGAACATAGCCAGCCAAGCGGCGAAGTCAGGATTTCCTCACGCCCAGGCCTACACCGCCTCCAAACACGGTCTTGTGGGGCTTGCGCGCTCAGCAGCCGTTGAACTCGGGCCACATGGCATCACGGTGAACAATGTCTGTCCCAACCACGTCACGACGGGCTTAGGCGCCTGGCAGAATGAGTATTTTTCCAAGGTGGTGGGGGCCGCCAATGTCGAGGCTTATCTCAAAGCTATGGCCGATCGCATACCGCTGCGTCGACCAGGCCTTCCCGAAGATACCGCAAACGCCGTCGCTTGGCTGTGCAGCGAAGAAGCGCGCTATATCACGGCGGAAAGCATGAATGTGTCTGGCGGGGAGGAGCCGCACTGAAGGCGGCTCAATCGCACGACGGGCTCCTCCGCACCCTGCATGGTGCGATCCGGGCTCGAAACGAGGGTCGCGAAGGCCCTTTCGCGCTTATGGCGCTTCCGTTTCTGCGGCCGCCCCGACCGCCCCCTGGGCTGCGCAGCCGATCATGGCGTCGCGTGTCGCAGGGTCGATGGAGACGGCGCCTTCGGCGGCGGCTGGCAGCCCTTGGGTGAGACCGTCTGTGATCACCGTCGCGACGGCCTCGATCTGAACAGGGGTGAGCCGCGCCCCAAGTCGGGATTGCAGGCACCCGCAAAAGGCCTGATTCTGGCCAGCGGCGAGGCAGGCCTGCTCGGTTGTGATGTATTGCGCTGCTACGTTCGCAGCCCCCGCGGCGGCGTCCACAGCCGCTTGCTTGGCGCCTTCGAGCCCGCTCTCCCCACACCCCGCGAGAACCATCACAGCCAACGCCGCCAACCACCGCATAAGTTCACCCTTTGGTTAAGCGCCCTCATTCATTGCGCCTTCGGTCGCGATGGCATAGCACGAGAGCCAAGGCCTAACGACAAATCCGTGATCGCTGTTTAAGGTTTGCGTCGCCATGACTTTGCCCGTCGATTTCACCTGGCCGAACGGCGCCACGCTCGCTGTCTCGATCGTGGTGAATGTCGAGGAAGGCGCGGAGCAGAATATTCTGGACGGCGACAAGGCTCCTGAACCAGTGGATGAGCTGGGGGCGGTCCCGAAAAAGCCGCTGCGGGCGCACGGCAACGAAAGCAATTATCAATACGGGATCAAAGCCGGCTGGCCGCGTGTTCTGCGGCTATTGGACGCCTATGGAATCGATCCCACTGTGACCGCGGCTGCGCTGGCGCTGGCGCGGGCGCCCCAGATCGCCGGTGATCTCAGGACCCGCAGATGGGAGGTGGCGGGGCATGGTTATCGCTGGAGCCACCAGTTCTGGATGGATGAGGCGGCGGAAAGGGATTTCATCGTCAAGGCGCGTGATCTGATCGCGGCGACCACCGGCGAGCCCCCCAAAGGCTGGCTGTCTCGCTACCTCGTTACCGACAACACGCGGCGCATCCTCGCGGAGGAAGGCTTTGTCTACCACATGGACGATTATTCCGACGACCTGCCGTTCTGGGACGCGGTGACCACGCGTCAGGGCCGCAAGCCCATTGTGGTCATGCCCTACGCCATCGACACCAACGACATGAAGATGTGGGTGGCGCCAGCGATGCAGCCCTGGGACTGGGCCCGCTACGCGATCGAAACGCTTGACTGGCTGTCGCGGGAGCCCGGACCACGCATGGCCTCCATAGGGCTGCATTTGAGGATCGTGGGGCGGCCCGGACGCATCGGGGCTCTTGAGCAGATCCTGGAACATGTCAGCAAGATGCCAAATGTCTGGGTCGCTTCCCGGGCGAAGATTGCGGCGGCCTTCGCCGCAGCCGTCGCGCCGCCGTCGTGATGGCCGTCCCGGAAGACGCCAGGACGCTTCGCTCCCGCCTGCGAGAGCTTTATTTCGGCGTCACCCCCCACGCCCTCCGCTTCCAAGGGGCGCTGGTGGTCCTAGACCTTATGGTCATCGGGTTCTTCGTCTTCAGCCAGTTTGTGCCGGAAGGCCCATTATTCCTGGCTTTTGATTATGCCATTGCGGCCTTTGTGGCCGTCGATTTGGGGGCAAAGCTTTATGCCTTGGGTTCCGCTAAACGGTGGATGAAGTATCCCACGACCTGGGTCGATCTCGTCGTCTTGGCGACGCTTCTGTTTCCAACATTGCTCCACAACTGGGGTTTTCTGCGTATTCTGCGCCTATGGACGCTCGTCCACCGAGAGCGCTTCTGGAACGTGCTGGGCGGCGGCCGTTGGGACGACACCTATGTCGAGGATCTGACCAAGGCGGTGGTGAACCTCGTCGTTTTCGTGTTCCTCGCAGCGGGGCTCGCCCAGGTCCTGTTCCTGGGCCAACACCCCAAGCTCAACAACTTCCTCGACGCCATCTATTTTGTCGTCACAGCTCTCACCACCACGGGTTTTGGCGACATCACCATCGACACCGCTTCGGGACGCCTCTTCTCCATCGTTTTGATGATTGCGGGCATTACGCTGTTTTTCGGCATCGCCCAAAAGGCCTTCAGTCCACAGGAGAAAGCCGTCCTGTGCACAAGCTGCGGCCAGGATCGCCATCCCCCCGACGCGCGCTTCTGCAAGGCTTGCGGGGCGGCCCTGCCGGGTTGGTCCGGGCGGCCCGCGAAAATCGAGCGCCACCGGCATCACGACAATTGACGCCGCGGGCGTGTAGCGTAGTTTGTCCGGACAAATGGATGTGCGCTCTCTCTTGTTCGTGCCCGGCAATCGGCCGGAGCGGTTCGCCAAGGCCTTGGCGGCCGGGGCGGACGCGGTGTGCGTCGATCTTGAGGACGCGGTCGCCCCAGATCAGAAAGCCACCGCGCGCGCAGCGATCTGTGCGTTTCTGAAAGAGACCAGAGCCGCGAAACCTGTCCTCGGCGTGCGCCTCAATGCGCCTTCTACCCTTGCAATGGCGCATGATCTGGCGGCGGTCGCCGAAGCGCTCTCAGCCGCCGCGTTTGTCATGGTTCCCAAAACTCAAGCCGGGATCGAGCTTGAAAACCTCCGCGCCAGTCTGGGGCCAACCTGCCCGCCATTATGGCCGGTGATTGAAACGGGGCGGGCTTTGGAAGCGGCGTATGAGGTGGCAGCGGCGGCGAGCCCTGACGGAGGGGTGTTGTTCGGGGCGGCTGACTTCTCCGCTGACGTCGGCTGCACCCTGGAATGGGAGGCGCTGGCTTACGCCCGGGGTCGCCTCGCGGCGGCCTGCGCCGCGGCCAATATCGCGCTCCTAGACGTGCCCTATCTGGACGTGAAGGACGAAGCGGGTCTCACCGAAAGCACGCGCCGGGCCAAGGCTTTGGGCTTCACCGGCCGGGCCTGCATCCACCCCGACCAGGTGGCGCCCGTAAACGCCTGCTTCACCCCCACCGAGGTCGAAATCTCCCGCGCCAAGCGCGTCGTAGCGGCGCTTGCGGAAGCGAAGGGCGCCGCCGCCCTGCTTGACGGCAAGCTCATTGAAAAGCCGGTGATCCTCGCCGCGCAACGCATTCTGGACAGAGCGGGAGAGATTTGATGGCGCAACAATGGAAAGAGGTTGGCCCTCAGCGCTACCGCGAAACCTTTGGCCGGTATTTCGAGGATTTCCACGTCGGCGACGTCTATGAGCATCGCCCCGGCAAGACCGTCACCGAATACGACAATCACCTGTTTACGCTCTTAACCCTGAACACCCACCCGATGCATTTTGACGCCGAGTTCGCCAAGGCCAGCGAGTTTAAGCGCAACATCGTCGTTTCGCCCTACACCCTCGCGCTCCTGATTGGCATGAGCGTGACCGACTGCAGCCAGAAGGCGATCGCCAATCTCGGCATGGACGAGGTGAAATTCACATCGCCCGTCTTCGCTGGCGACACGATCTATGGCGAGAGTGAGGTGCTCGCCAAGCGCGAGAGCCAATCCAGGCCCGGGCAGGGGATCGTGACAATTCTCACCCGCGGTTTCAACCAAGACGGGGTTTTGGTCTGCAGCTTCAAACGCAACATGCTCATCCCCGCCCGCGGCCACGCTGTGGAAGACAGGGTGGGACACTATTGAGGCCAGGATTTGCCCGCCCTAGTGCGCAAAGACCGCTCCGCGTCACGCAGGCGTTAGGCGTTTCTGCAGAGCCCAAGCCAGGCCTTTCGGACACCCTCCCTCGCCGGCGGGAATGGACAAGGAGGACATCATGCCTGACGGACAAGCCTATATTTCCGAAGCCGATGAGCGGCAAATCCTCGACGCGATCGACAAGTGGCTGAAAACAAAGGTCGCCCCCGTGGCGATGCAGTATGAGCACGGAGACATCTGGCCGGAAGACCTGGTCGCCGACATGACCGAGCTTGGCCTCTTCGGCGCCATCATCCACCCAGACTATGGCGGGCTTGGCCTCTCGGCGACAACCTACACAAAGATCGTGACCCGGATCAGCGAGGAGTGGATGAGCCTCACCGGCATCTTCAACTCCCACCTGATGATGGCGACTGTCGTCCAGCGCTTTGGCACGAACCGCCAAAAGCAATATTGGCTGCCGAGGTTCGCCTCCGGTGAGATGCGCGGCGGGCTTGGCCTCACCGAACCCGACGCTGGCACGGACCTGCAGGGCATCCGGACGGTCGCCAAGAAGAAAGGCGACCACACCTATGTCGTCAACGGAACCAAGACCTGGATCTCCAACGCCATCCAGGGCCACGTCGTGGCGCTTCTGGTCAAGACCGACCCCGAAGCCCAACCCCGCTACAAGGGCATGAGCATGCTCATCACCCCCAAGATCGACCCCGAGACCAAACAGCCTCTCAAAGGCGTCAAGAACGGCAATAAGCTCTCCAAGCTCGGCTATAAGGGTATCGACAGCGGCGAGTTCATCTTCGAGGACTATGAGTGCTCGGCGGAGCTGTCCCTCGTCGGCGGCGAAGAGGGACAGGGCTTCTTCATGGCCACCGGCGGCCTTGAGATCGGCCGCATCAACATCGCCGCCCGCGGCGTCGGCATTGCCCGCCGCGCGCTCCATGAGAGTGCGAAATACGCGCAGATCCGCCGAACCATGGGCAAGCCCATCGGCGAGCATCAGGCGATCCAGCTCAAACTCGGCGAAATGGCTGCCAAAACTCGCGCCGCCGAGCTATTGGTCGAAGACGCGGCCCGCGCCTTTGACGCCGGCGGCCGGATCGACATGGAAGCCGGCATGGCGAAGTATTTTGCCTCCGAAACCGCCCTGGAAGTCGCCACCGAGGCCATGCGCATCCATGGCGGCTACGGCTACTCCAAAGAATACGTGATCGAGCGGCTCTATCGCGACGCGCCCTTGCTCTGCATCGGAGAAGGCACCAACGAGATGCAGCGCATCATCATCGCCAAACAGCTCATGGCTCGGAACAAGGTCTGATGGCTGACGAACCGCCGCGCTGGCGCAAAGGCTCCTGCCATTGCGGGGCGGTGCGGTTTGAGGCGTTCGCCCCAAGCCCTGTTGAGGTGGAGCGGTGCAACTGCTCCATCTGCCGCCGGTCGGGCTATCTGCACCTCATCGCGCCGGGGACGCATTTCCGGCTCCTTTCGGGTGAGGAGAGCCTGACGGCCTACCGCTTCAACACGGGCGTGGCCGTACACCGCTTCTGCCGGGTGTGTGGAATCAAGCCGTTCTACACGCCGCGGTCGAACCCCGATGGCGTGAGCGTCAACGCAAACTGCTTTGAGGACGGCGAGGCGCCCGACCTGATTGTCGAAGAATTCGACGGCGTGAACTGGGAAGCCAACGCTGCAAGCCTGGCGCATAAGTCCAAAGCAGGCGACTGAACCCTCAGCGGCCCTTGCGCGATTGAACCCGCGAACCACTTCACGGCTCAGGCGTTGAGACGCCGCCTGGTCTTTCTTTGTCTTTGGAAAGGGCGCTTCCGATGATGCGTGTGTTAGCTTGCCTGGGCCTTATGGCGGGGATGCTGCTGTCGGCCTGCATGGCCGGCCCCCCGGGCCGTCCAGTGGACGCGACGCCCCTGCAACCCGTCGCCGCCGTGGACCTCGCCCGCTACGCCGGCCGCTGGTATGAAATCGCGCGTTATCCCAATCGTTTCGAGCGTGGCTGCGCAGGCGTCACCGCGAACTACGCGCCCCGCGAGGATGGCCGCGTGACCGTGATCAACACCTGCCTTGATGGCGGCCTCGACGGGCAAGAACGGGTTGCCGAAGGGGTCGCGCGACCAATCGATGGCGGGAACAACGCGCGATTGGCAGTCAATTTCGCTCCGATCCCACTGCCGGCCGGGCAGGGCAATTACTGGGTTCTCTACCTGGACGAAGACTATCAGCTGGCGGTCGTCGGCGAGCCCTCGGGCAGGTTTTTATGGTTTCTCTCCCGTACCCCACGCTTAACCCCCGAGCAGCGCGCGACCATGGAAGAGGCGGCCCGTGCGCAGGGCTATGATCTCAATTTGCTCGAGGAGGTAACCCAGCCCTGAGCAAAAAGGCCTGAAAAAAGGGCGCATTTTTGTGCTCAGCGTGTGGGGGAAGACTGGAAGCCAGCCGCGGTTCATGGCTTAGATGCCGCCTGTGCGAGGACGAAGATGATAGACATGCGCCGGGCCCGCCCGGACGAGGCGGACCGCTTGACAGAAATCATGCGGGGATCATCCGCCTATGACGGTGATTATTATGTGATCGTGAAGCACTACGCCGTCACCCCCGCTATGATCGACCGCGAAGAGGTCTGGGTCGCCCATGAGTTTGGCCGGATTCTAGGCTTCTACGCCCTCGTCGACGGCCCCCGGCCTGAGCTCGATCTTATGTTTACCGTGGACGAGGCCCAGGGCCGCGGCATCGGCGCACGCCTGTTTGAGCATATGATCGGGCGCGCCCGGGCGAGAGGGTTTCCCTCGGTCCGTATTGTCTCTCACCCCCCGAGCGTCGGCTTTTACCAACGCATGGGCGCCCGCCTCATCGGCGCGGTCCCGAGCGCCGGCCACGTCACGTGGTCTCGACCCGAGCTCGAATACATCCTCCGGCAGGAAAGCCAGGCCTCATGACGGCGCTTCTTGCAGGCCTCCGCGTGCTGACCATTGAGCAATACGGCGCGGGCCCTTACGGCACGATGTTGTTGGCCGAGATGGGCGCAGAGGTCATCAAGATCGAGGCTCCCTCGATGGGCGGCGACGTTTCCCGGGCCACCGGTCCCTATATGCTGGGCGATCAGGACAGTCAGTTCTTCCAGACCTTCTCCCGCGCCAAATCCTCCATCGCCTTGGAGCTCAAGACGCCCGAAGGCCGTGGTCGCTTTGAAGACTTGGTGCAGGGCGCCGATGTCGTCGCCAACAATCTCCGCGGCGACCAGCCCGAGAAGTTGCGGCTGACCTTCCCGCATTTGAGGGGCCTCAACCCCAGAATTGTTTGCGCTCACCTCTCGGCCTATGGCCGCGACAACGAACGGGCCGCTTGGCCAGGCTACGACTATCTGATGCAGGCCGAGGCAGGCTTTCTGATGATGAGCGGCGAGCCTGATGGCCCGCCCGTCCGCTGCGGCCTGTCCATCGTGGACTTTCACACGGGCTCTCAGCTCGCGGTGGCGATCCTCGCCGGCGTGTTCAGCGCCCAGCGGACGGGGCAGGGCTGCGATGTGGATGTGGCCCTGTTCGACACGGCCCTCCACCAACTCTCCTATCCCGCAACGTGGTACATGAACGAAGGCGTTCGGACCGGCCGGCTCCCCCGCGGCGCCCATCCTTCCATCGCCCCGAGCCAGCTCTTCAAAACCCAAGACGGCTGGCTCATGCTGATGTGTCAGACGCCGAAATTCTGGGAGCTCTTCTGTGAGCGCACGGGGCAGCTGGCGCTCAAGGCGGATCCCCGATTTGCAGGCGTGAAAGAGCGCCGTGCGAATCTTTCGGTCCTGACCGAAACCCTTGACGCCTTGCTGACGACCAAACCCACAATTGATTGGCTTCAGCTGTTAGGTGGTCATGTCCCCATAGCGCCCGTCTATGACATCGCTCAGGCGCTCGAAAACCCCTTCGTCGCCGAGATCGGCATGACGGACGCGGTCGATCACCCCGACGCCGAAGGGGGCCGCCTGCGAATGCTCGCCTCACCCATCAAGGTGAACGGGAAGCGTCCTTTAGGCAGACGTGCGCCAAAACTGGGGGAACAGGGCTGATCGCCCGCGGTCTGTTGACTTGTCTCTCGCCGCTCCGCGACTCCGCGCTCGGCGCTGCCGTCTACACGCTGGATCGGCTCATCCATGCTCCTCTGTGCTTCGCCCTCGGCTTCGATCTGACGGCGCTGGCGCGCTTGAAGACCCCGCAGGGGGGAGCTTAAGATTTCGGCATGAAACTCTCCGGCCTTAAAGTTCTTGATCTCTCGGCGTTTCTGCCGGGACCGCACATGACCATGATGATGGCCGATCACGGCGCCGACGTGATTATGGTGGAGCCCGCGAACGGGGTGGGGGAGCCGACGCGCCAAGTGGGCTACAAAACCGAAGACGGCGTCTCCGTCTGGTTCCGCAACATCGCCCGCGGCAAGCGCAGCCTGAAAATCAACCTGAAAGACCCCGAAGCAAGAGCGCTGTTCTACGCCCTCGCCAAAGAGGCCGACGTCATCGTCGAGGCCTTCCGGCCTGGCGTTGTGAAGCGGCTGGGCGTCGATTACGACACCATCGCGGCTTTCAATCCGGGCGTCGTCTATTGCTCCATCTCCGCCTTCGGCCAGGAGGGCGCCTATGCCCAAAAACCTGGCCACGCTTTGACCATCGAGGCCCTCTCAGGCGTGCTCGACTTGAACCGGGGGTTGGAGGACAACAAGCCCACCAACCCCTGCATCCCGGCCTCTGATATGGCCGCAAGCCTCATGGCTCTCGCCGCCATTATGATGGCGCTTTATCGCCGCCATACGACGGGTCAGGGCGATTATATCGACATGAGCATGTACGATGCGCTGGTGTCTTGGACGCCGAACGTCACGGGCCCTGTCTTCGCCGAAAACAAGCACCCCGAGCCCAAAACCATGCGCTCCTTTGGCGGAGCGGCGATGAATCATGTCTATGAGACCAAGGACGGCAAGTTCCTCGTCCTGGGCGGTTCAGAAATCCACTTTGCGAAAAACCTGCTGGAGGCTCTCGGCCGATCAGACCTTCTTGACTACGCCAGGGTCGAACCCGGCCCGGGCCAGGAGCCGCTGCGGGCCTTTTTTAAGGAGGCTTTCCGTACAAAGACTATGGCGGAATGGGAAATGGTCCTCGCCCCCGTGGATGTCTGCTGGGCTCCGGTCCGCAGCCTGAAAGACGCTTTCGACGACCCCTACGCCACGGACCGCGGTCAGGTTTTGCAGGACGCCGAAGGCCATCGTCATCTCGGGTCCCCGATCCACTTTCGGCACGAGGACGGCCGCCCTGATCTCCGCATCCCCGCCTATGGCGAGCATTCTCAGGCGATCGCCCAAGAAGCGGGGCTCACCTCTGAAGCCGTGGCCGCCCTCAAGGCCCGTGGCGCGCTTTAATCCGCACGCTCCAGCGTCATCGCGTAGGAGAACCGGTCCCCGGGATGCAGGCTGACGCTTGCCTGAAACGCACTGTCGTCATCGCCGATATATCGGCGTACCGTTCGCAGCGCTGGGGCGCCGACATCAGAGCCTAACGCGTGTGCGTTCGCCCCATCGAGCGCCACCGCCGTGATGTCCTGCTCCACTCGCCTGGTTCTCACCCCGTGGGCGGCCGCAATCCACTCGTTCACCGCGCCGCTCAGACCCGCAAGCGTCGCGGCGTCCGGGCAGAGATCAGCGCGAATATGGATGGTGGTGAGCGCCACAGGCTGGGCCTCGCCTTCGATACGGCGGACGCCCGCGATCCGCACCCACGCCGACCGCGGATCGAGCCCAAGCGCTGCGAAGGCTGGATCATCGCTCGGCTCGCGGCCCTGGCTGAGTACAGTCAGCCGCGCGTTGCGCGCGTACTGCAAAAGCCCACAGACGCCCGCGATGCTCTGCACGAACCGCCCAACGCCAGGGCTGCGGGTGACGATCGTGCCTGCTCCGCGCCGGCGCTCGATCAGCCCCGCCTCCTGCAACAGCCGCAAAGCGTCCCGGGCCGTATGCCGTGACACTTCATAGAGCGCGCAGAGCTCATGCTCGGTCGGCAAGGCCGCGCCAGGCGGGTAATCGCCCAGGGCGATCCGGTCCTTCAGGGCGGCGGCCAAAGACCGATAAAGCGGACCCTTCATGGACGGCGGCTTTCTTGCGTGACCGGGATGGCATGCTACAACGAATTAAATGTCCGGACAAAGCCGCATCGCGTCTCACATCCTCGCCGCCCACGTCGCCCAGACGCGGACGGAGGATCTGCCTCACGCCGCCATCCAGGCCGTCCGTCACTTTACCCTCGACACGCTCGCTGTGGGGATTGCGGGTTCCAAGCAGCCCTATGCGCAAAGCTTCGGCTCGGTTTTCGCCCGAGGGGAGGGCGGGGCTCAAATTTGGGGCCGAGGCTTCTCGGCAGGGTCGGCGGAGGCCGCCGCAGTCAACGCCTTCCAGGCCCATTGCCAGGAGTTTGACTGCGTTCACGAGGCCGCTGTCCTTCACCCCTTTACGGTTGTCGTTCCAGTCCTGATTGCCGAAGCCCAGACCCACGGGCTGTCGGGCGAAGACTATGTCGCAGCCTGCGCCGCTGGCGTCGACATGGCCGCAGCCCTCGGCGTCGCCGCCACAAGCCAGATCAAGTTCTTCCGTCCCGCCACCTGTGGGCTGTTCGGCGCTGTCGCCGCGTTGGGGCGCGCGCGGCGGCTGAGCGAAGATCAGCTCGCCCATGCCTTCGGCTTTGCGCTCTCCTTCGCCGCCGGCACCATGCAGGCGCATGTCGAAGGCACCCCGGCCCTGGCCGCGAGCGTCGGTCACGCCGCCCGCGCGGCCTTTGACGCGGTGGGCCTCGCGCAGGCCGGCCTCCCAGGGCCGGAAAGCGCGATCGAGGGGCCCTTCGGCTATCTCAGCCTTTTTGAGACCAGCTTTGACCTTGTCCCAGTGCTCGAGGCGCTCGGGAAACCTTGGCGCGTGACCCAGGTGAGTTGGAAGCCGTTCCCCACCGGCCGCGCCGCCCATGGTGGGATCGCCATGACGCTGGCGCTCAGGGCGCAAGGCGCGACTGCGGCTACTCTTGAGAGCCTTGTGATCGAGGCCCCGCCATTAATCCATCATTTGGTCGGCAGACCCATCAAGGCCCCGCTTGAGGTGAACTACGCCCGGCTCTGCCTGCCGTACTGCGCGGCTTACGCCCTGCGCCATGGCGGGGTGGGACTCGATGCGTTCGCGCCCCTGGCGCTGGCCGATCCCGAAACCCAGGCCCTCGCCGAAAAGATCACGGTGGCAAAAACCGACAACCCCGATCCCGCCGCCTTCACGCCCCAGAAAGCCGCCGCGCGCTTGACTGATGGGCGCGTGCTGACGGCCGAGGCCGCAACGCTTCTCGGTTCCCCCGCACAGCCCCTGAGCCCGCAGGCGCAGCTCGATAAAGCCCTGGCCTGCTGCGCTTTTGCAGGCCTGCCCGCGCCCAACGCCGCTGCGCTGATCGACGCTGTGGCTTTGCTGCCTGGGCTTGCGAACGTGGAAGAGTTGGGCCGCTGGGCGGGGGGACCTGAGCATGGCTGAGGCGCTGACCTTCTATGACGTCGTGGATCCTAAGGCGCTCAAGCGCGACTATCCAATCGGCGCAGCCTTCGAAACCTTCGCCAAGGCCGCGACCCCCGACAGCCTCCGGAGACTGCAGGAGCAGCGGTTCCAGCTCCTCCTCGCCCGCGCTTGGAAAACTGCGTTTTATCAACGTCTTTGGGGCGCTGCGGGCATCGAACCGGGCGACATCAAGAGCCTTGAGGATCTCCCCAAGCTGCCGACCTTCGGTAAAGCCGAAATCGTGGACTCCATCGCCCGCCATCAGCCCTTCGGCGATTTCGCGGGTCTCGACAGCTATGCTCCAGGCCAGGCGCCGCCGGTCATCTTCCACACCACCAGCGGCACGACCGGCACGCCGCAGCCCTTGCTCTTCGGCCCGAAAAGCCGAGAGGTCCAAAACCTGCTCCTGGGGCGGCTTTACCGGATGCAGGGCCTCGGCGCGGGCGATGTGGCCCATTCGGTCTATGGCCACGGCATGATCAATGGCGGCCACTATATCCGCGAGGCCGTGACCCGCTTCACCGCCGCAACCTTCATGTCCGCAGGGACAGGCGTAGAGACCCGGTCCGCCCAGCAGGTCCAGCTCATGAAGGCGTTCGGCGCGACCGCCATCCTGGGCTTTGCAGACTATGTGAGAAAGCTTGCCGAAGTGGCGGCTGAAGAAGGTCTGGTGATCGGCGAAGACATCCGTGTCCGAATTATTTCTGGTCAATTCGGCCGGGAGAATAAAGGTGCGGTCTCAGCCCTCTGGGGCGGTGCAGCCTGCTATGACTGGTATGGCGTCGGCGACACCGGCGTCATCGCCGGAGAAGGGCCGGACCAGAACGGCCTCTATGTCTTTGAGGACGCCCACCTCGTTGAAGTCGGCGATCTGGATCACGCCCGACCCCTGCCGGACGGCGAGGCGGGGGACCTGATCGTCACCTGTCTGTTCAAGGATGACGTTTATCCCATCATCCGCTTCAACACCCATGACGTGACCCGCATCATCCCGGGACGCTCAAGTCTGGGCTGGGGCTTGCGCCGGATCGAAGGCTTTTTGGGCCGCTCCGACAACATGGTGAAGCTGCGGGGTATCAATGTCTTCCCTCAGGCGATCGGCCCGATCCTTTCCGAAATCGAGGCCTATGCGGGAGAATATGTGTGCCGCGCCGTGCGTGACCCCGGCTCCAGCCGTGACGATCTGGTCGTGCTGGTCGAAGTGAGGCGCGAGGAAGCCGGCCTGTCGGAGCGTTTTGCGGCGCTGTTGCGCCAACGCCTCGGCGTCGACCTGATCGTGCGCCTGGCCGCTCCAGGCGCCACAGCGCCGTTGACCCAGATCGATCGTCGGCAGAAGCCTATTCGTCTCATCGATGAGAGGCATCGCTGATGCGGGGCGCAGAGAATCCAATCATCGCCGCGGGGATCGTCGGCCTCCACGCTCTGTTTCGACGCGGCGCGATCACCCCGGTGGAATCCTTTGAGGTTTTTCACGGCCGCGCCGAGCGCCTTAATCCCGGCCTCAACGCCATTGTCCACTGGACCCTAGAGGAGGGCGAACGAGCGGCCGCGGCGTCTGCGCAGCGGTGGCGAACGGGCGCCCCGCTCTCGGTGATCGACGGCGCGCCCGTCGTGGTGAAGGCCAATCTCGCTGTGAAGGACGCGCCGTGGACCGGAGCGGTCGCCGCCTACAAAGACCGAATCGCTGGAGAAGACAGCGCCGCTGTTCAGCGTTTGAAAGCGGCCGGAGCAGTGGTGCTGGGCCTTGCCAATCAACATGAAGGGGCTCTGGGCGCGACCACCACAAGTCCCCTCTACGGCCCCTGCCAGAACCCGTTGAAGCCAGGCTTTACCCCAGGCGGTTCGTCCGGCGGCTCCGCCGCGGCGGTGGCCGCAGGTCTGGCCGCTGGCGCCCTCGGCACCGACACGCTGGGGTCGGTGCGCCTGCCGAGCGCCTATTGCGGCATTTTTGGGTTCAAGCCCAGTTTCGGCCGAATATCGCGCCGAGGCATGATGCTCTTGTCCTATTCGCTGGATCATGTCGGCGTGCACGCCCGCCATGCTCGCGATCTTCTGCCTCTGACCGCTGCGCTGGCAGGCCGAGATGGCTCAGATCCTTTCACCACCGGGCTCGCCCGCCTCGGCGTTGCCCCCACCGGCGCTGCGGGGTCTCTGGCGGGCTTGCGCCTCGGCGCCCTCAAGCCCAGCCCCTGCTTGGGCGTGGCCCCCGGCGTCGAGGCGGCCTATGAGCGGCTCTTGGCGCACCTGGTTGCAGCCGGCGCCCATGTCGCGCTGTTCGCCTGGACCGCAGGCGATCTGCCGGCTTTAAGGCGCAAGGGGCTGTTGCTGGCGGAAGCGGAGGGTGCTGCGCTCATGGCCGAAGCGCTCGCTGCGCAACCCGACGGTTTTTCCCCAGATCTGCTTGGGCTTTTGTCATACGGGGCGGCCCAACCCGCCGCCAAATTGGCGGCGGCCCAATGGGCTGTAGCCCAAACCCGCGTCGCAGCCGCCGCCCTTTTTGAGCGTTACGAGGCGATTCTATCGCCCACAGCGCCGCAGGTCGCCTTCCCGCACGCGCAGAAAGCGCCAGCCAACCAGGCCGATCTGACCGCCATCGCCAATTTCGCTGGTCTGCCAGCGGTGTCCGCGCCCATGGGCTTGGCCGAGGACGATCTGCCGGCGGGCGTCCAAATCATGACGCCCTTCGGCGCGGATCGGATGGCGTTGGCGATCGCAGAAGCCTTCGAGGCCGCAGGCCTCACTAAATGATCCAAACAAGGAGAGTCGTCGTGGGTGAGTTGCGCAAAGCCATGCCTGTCCTGGCGCGTCATGAAGGGGAGTGGGAGGGCGTCTATATTCATGTCGATGCCGACAATCGCGAGATCGACCGCCACGCCTCGCATTTGACATGCGCGTTCCCAGAAGAAGGGCCCTACGCCTATCACCAGATTAATGTCTATCGCTGGGCGGATGGCCGCCAAGAGGAATTGCACTTCCCGGCGACCTACAAGGACAAGCGCATCTGGTGGGACACCGACCGGATCGAGGGATCAGCCTGGGAGATTGATGAGCGAACCGTCGTGCTGACCTGGGTGCGCAAAGATGAGCCCGGGGCCTATCTCTATGAGATGATCCAAATCAGCGCCGACGGAAACCATCGCGGCCGCACCTGGCATTGGTTTGAGAACGACCAGCTGGTCAAACGCACCTGCATCAAGGAACGGCGGATCAATCCATGACCCCGTCTTCGGCGAAGGCGCTCAAAGGGGCGGGGCCGCCCATGTTGGCGATGAGCGCCTTGCGCCTCAAGAATCTTTGAAAGCCCGCTGCGCCCATCCGAGAACCGCCAAGGCCCGACAGCCCAAAGGCATGCTTTTCGGCTTCGTAAAACAGCGAGGTCAGCGCCGCATCATTGAGGCTGACGGCGCCCGCCTGGAGCCGCCGGCCCACCGCTTCCGCCTCATCCAAAGATCCCGCCATAACAGCGGCGGACAGACCAAAGAGCGTGTCATTGGCGAGCGCGACGGCCTCATCGACCGTGTCGAACGCCATGACTGGCATAATCGGTCCGAAGGTCTCTTCCGTCATGACCTTCATGCCATGATCAACATTGGTGAGCACCGTCGGACGCAGCCAAAGACCCCCGCCATGGGTTTCAAGGACCCCTCCGGTCAATACGCGCGCGCCTTTGGCGTAGGCGTCGTCAAGATGAGCCTGGAGGATCAAAGCCTGCTTCTCAAAGATGATCGGCCCGATATCGCCCGCTTGGATGTCGGGCCAGTTCAACCGACAAGCCGCCGCCGCCGCCGCAAGCCGCTCTACAAAAGCATCGAAGAGCGGCCGAGCAAC
Organism: Alphaproteobacteria bacterium; assembly: GCA_018971945.1. Classification (GTDB taxonomy): domain Bacteria; phylum Pseudomonadota; class Alphaproteobacteria; order Caulobacterales; family Aquidulcibacteraceae; genus REEB509. The sequence continues at coordinate 22,255 of JAGWZH010000035.1, forward strand.
GTAAATGCGTTCGATCGATTGGCAGGCTTGTCCGGTGGCCAGTACTGAGCCTCGCAAAGCCGCCGTCACCGCCGCGTCGAGGTCCGCAGACGCCAAAACGATGAGGGGGTCTTTGCCGCCGAGCTCCAGAAAGGCCGGAATCATCCGCGCGGCCGCTTGCGCCGCCACCGCCCTTCCTGTCGCCACCGATCCCGTGAAGCACAGCGCGTCCGCCGCCGCGATTACCCCACGGCCCGTGTCAGGGCCGCCCAAAACCGCTTCAAACACCGAGGCGATCGCAGGCGCTTGCGACGCGGCCTCCATCAAGGGGGCGACGAACCGTGGTGTCGCCTCCGAGGGCTTCAAAAGCACGCTGCAGCCTGCGAGGAGCGCCGGGATCGTGTCGATCATGGCGAGCGTTAGCGGGAAATTCCAGGGGCTGATCACCCCGACCAAAGCATAAGGCGCAAATTGCGGCCGATGCTTGAGATGGGGCATGGAGCGGCCCTGCGTCCAGCCATCGGGTAAAAGCTGTCCGGCTTGTCCCGCCCAAGCGGCAAGCGAACTCAAGACGCCCTTGAGTTCTTGTCGGGCAATGGCCCGGCGGCCGGTGTCGATCTCCAAAGCGGCGGCGATCGCATCGGCGTGGCGTGTGATCGCGGCATGCAGTTCCATCAGCGCGCCGGCGCGCTCCTCAAGGCCCAAAGCGGCCCACGCCGGCTGCGCAGCCCGCAACCCGCCAGCGATCTCCGCCAGCGCAGCGTCGCTGGGCGGAACGATCGCCGCGTCATAGGCCCCAGTGCGGGGGTTGCGGACAGCAATGGTCATAGGCCTAAAACTCCCGGATTCATCACGCCTTGGGGGTCAAACTGGGCCTTCAACGCGCGCAGGACAGCGAGCGTCTCGGGCTGGCGCGTTTGGGCGAAAGGATAGGCTCGGCCGATCTGAAAATGCGCCGCCCCGAACCGGGCGAACGCCGAAACGGCCTCCGCGCGGGCCTCGTCCACGACTGCAGCGCTCTTCGGATTGGGCGCGCGACGCGGCAGCCGCGCTAAATAGGGGGCCTCCACCGTCCTCTCATGAAGAGGAAAAAGCGCATCGGGCCAGTAAAAGACAGGCTCGATCAAAAACCCCGTTTGGCCCACCGTTGTCGTCAGATAACCGGTGCTGACGCCCGCCTGTGCAAAGGCGTCCTCCCGCGCAGCGAAGGCTGCTTCCAGGGCCGCGAAAGCCTTCGCCGCATCCGACAGGGGGACAATTCCATGCACCGGCGCCCAACGCTCTCCCTCCGGCCCCAGAATGCTGTTGAGAGGACTAAAAGGGCTCGCCCTGAGCGCTTTGGGGATGGTGTTTTCAACTTCTCTGCCGCCGGCTGAGGTCAATAGAGCCCGCAGGGCGGCGATTTTCTCCTCCACGCCCGACGCTTCCGATCCCTCCACCGCAAGGTGAACCGAATAATCCGCGCCATCAAGGAAGCCCCGCCCCGCGAGCGCCATCTTGGCTCCCTCTTTGAGGCCCCTGGCCATCGATTTCTGCGCGCCCACGACCTTGAGCAAAGCGCTGGCGTCGGCCAACAGGCTCGCCCGCTTCATGCGCATGCGCGCGAGATTGGGGTCAAAGCCGAAAATCTCACACGCCGCCGTCAGCCGACTTGCGTCGGTCATGGCGGCGATCCAAGCGGCTGGGTCCGCGAACGAAAATGACAGCCAGGCCTCGCAGGAAGGCAGAGGGATGAGCCGGAATGTGGCCTCGGTTTTGACGCCAAAAGCGCCGCAGTCGCCCAAAAACAGACCGGTGAGGTCAGGGCCGTCATGGCGAAAAAAGGGCTTCCCGCCGGAACCCGCGGTCCCCGTGCGCAGCAGGCCGCCGTTGGCGAGAACGACGCTGACGCTAAGGACGCTGTCGGAGGTCGGACCGTGTTGGCTCGCCCCGAAGAAAGCGTTGTTCTGCGACAGGCCTCCGCCGATGGTTGAGGACAGGCCAGACAGAGGGCCCCAGAAAGGGGTGCGCAGGCCCTGGCGGCGCACCGCCTCATTAAGGTCGCGCCATGTCGCCCCTGCCCCGACGCTGACGGTCCTGTCGGCGGCGTTCACGCCGATCATGGTCAAGCGCCGCAGGTCCACCACCACCCCGCCCGGCTGCTTCAGGGTATAGCCCCCTGTGTAGCTCATCCCGCCGCCGCGGGGGAGAATGGCCGCGCCCGCGGCCGCACAGGCCTTGACGACGCCCTGGACTTCGTCTGTCGACCCAGGCGTGACCACCACGGCCGCGAGCCCGCCCCGGCTATAAATATCGTCGCTCATGAAGCGGCGTTCGGTTGCGTCAGCGGTGACGTGAGCGGGGCCCACGACACGGGCGAGGGTGTCGGCAAGGCCGGTCATACAGGCGTCCATAGTCCCAGATACGCAGCGCTGAGGAGCGAAATCCAAATGCCGACGACAAAAAGCCGCGCCCGACCCAGGGATCGCCTCAGCGCCGCTTCGACATCAGGGGTCGAATGTCCCTGAATTATCTCTGCGAAAGCCGCGCCGAATGGCGCCAACACGCCCCGCACGCCGAGGCCAAAGGCGACGCACAGTCCCAGAAGCACACATTTCAGACGGATGAACAGAGGCCAGTCCGATGCGAAAGCGCCCAGCGAGAAGAGCCCCGCAAGAAAGGCGATCCGCAGTCCAAGATCGAGCGCTCTCAACGTCGGAGACGCTGCGGCGGCATGCAGCCGCCAAATCAAAGCGGTCCATGCGACCGCCCCAAGCCAGATGAATGTCTCGCCCCAATCGGGCAACAAGATCCAGCCTTTTCCAGCAGCAAGCGAGGCCCCCGTGGGCAACGCCAGGATCATCGCAGTCCGCGGCGCCATATCGACCGCGTTTAAAATCCGGCCCGCGGCCGCACGGGCTGAAGGGGTCTCAGAGGCCCGGCTCACCAGCAAGGAGGCGTAAAAAGCCCCAAGATCCCCCCCGAGCCAGTAAACCAGAACCAAAACATGCGCCAGGGCGGCCAGGGCCCCGAGAACGGGATCGCTCAGGATCATGAAAGAGATCTAGCAAGCTCCCGCCACGCTGCGCAATCGCGACGGGAATCGGCCCGGGACGAACGCGCCCTAGCGCCACTCGTCCTCGCCCGAGCGGCTGCGCCGACGGGTGAGCTGCATATGGTGCTGGAACCGGTCGGGACGATAGAAGCCTTCCAGCGCTTCGACGCCTTCGCCGCTCTCCGCCCGCATCACCCGCACAATCCGCAGGAGCGGCGCTCCGGCCTGCAGGCCAAGAGCTTTGGCCACCTCTGCAGGAGCGGCGACAGCGGTGATCCATTGTTCGGCTTCCACCGCGCGGTGGCCCGCCTCATCAAGAAGCTGCAGAAGCGGGCGGCTGGCCAAAAGCTGAGGGTCAAACCCGAGCGCCAAATGGGCCGGCACATGGGTGATGAGGTAGGAGAAAGGCTCGCCTTCGATCTTTCTTAGCCTCACCGCCCGCTGCACACGAGCCCCAAGCTCAAGCCTCAGAAGGCGCGCGACGTCTTGATCGGCGGCCGTTTCTCGCACTTCAAGCAGGTCGACTTGGGTGCCAAGGCCCATTTCTTTGAGACTTTGGAACAAATTCTCAAAACTGCCCATCACCACGGGGGCGGCCGGATTAAACGTGACGAGCGTCCCGCGGCCTCGCCGCCGCGCCACATAGCCGCTCGCAGCGAGTTCATTCAACGCCCGCTTCACGGTGATGCGAGAAACACGAAAGAGCCGACTGAGCTCTTGTTCGCCCGGCAGCAGCGACCCTGGCGAGAAGCGGCCCGTCATGATCCGCTCGCGCAATACATTATACATTTGGCCGTAAAGCGGGGTATCGCCCTCGGTCTCAAGAGGCTCGGCCTCAAAGCCGGCGATCGCTGTCGCAGGCGCGGGATTGGTGTCGGCCGCCATCGCGGCTGGTCTTAGCCGTCTTTGCGGCCTCCCTGAAGGAGTTTTCTCAAAGGCGCTGAGCCGTCCGGTCATCGCGTGGTCCCGCTCAGAGTGTCGATGTCGGCCCAGATCTTTCCGCCCAGCCAGCGCCCGATCGCAGGCGTGAACTCCAGAAACCGCACTGTTTGGTACTGGCCATTGGCGAAATAGGGATCGCCCGCCATCAGCGTCCGGGCTTCGGTTTCGTCCGTCGCCGAGAGCAAAAACAAAGAACCAATAATCCTCGATCCATCCGGCCCGCTCTGCGACGGCGTTCGCAAAGGCCCCGCCGCCAGATAGCGCCGCCAATGCCGCTCCACATGCTCCAAATGCGCGGCAAGGTCGCGTTCCCGCAGCCCAGGCGCATCCGGACCGTCTTCGCAAAGCACCAGAAAACAGCCCCCGCGCACGCGCGAAACAACTGGACAAAGGTCGTCCATGGCAGCCTCTCGCCCCAAGCGTCCAGGGCCCAAAGGTGGACGCCGTGCAATCGATAGATCAATATGGCTCTCCACTCCTATCCTGCCAGGGCGAGAGGCCCACGGCGAGCCTGTCGAACCTGTCATAGCCATGCCTGTCGCAGCACCGCCCCCGCAAACCCCTGCTCAGACCCCTGCGCAGCGCGTTGCGCAAACTTTGGCGCAGAAAATCATCGCCCGCGCCGCCGGCGTGACCGAAGCGGCGATAGGCTCGATCCTGACCTGTCGGGTCGACCTCGCTTTCGCCCACGACAGCTCCGGGCCCCGGCGATGGAAGCCGCACTTGGAGGCGCTCGGCGTGGGGCTTTGGGACCCTCATAAGGTCGTGATCGTTTCCGATCACTACGCGCCAGCCGTCGACGCGGAGAGCGCGGCGATCTTGAAGCTGACCCGGGAGTTCGCGCAAACCTATGGCGTGAGCCGCTTTTACGACATGGAAGGCATCAGTCACACGCTTCTGCCGCAAAAAGGCCTCCTAAGGCCGGGACTTTTCATCGCCGGAGGCGACAGCCATTCGCCTCACGCAGGCGCGTTCGGTTGCTACAGCGCCGGCTATGGGGCCACAGACATGTTGGGCGTGGTGGCCACAGGCGAGACGTGGCTCGAGACGCCGGCGACCGACCGCGTGCGGCTGGAGGGCGCCTTGGACAAAGGTCTCACAGCCAAAGACGTGATGCTGTGGCTTTGCCGGAGCCTCGGCATGGAGAACTCAGGGAAAGTGATCGAATATGGCGGCGGGACAGTGGCGGCGATGTCCATGGACGAACGCATGACGCTCACCAATATGAGCGCGGAATTGGGCTATGACACGGGCCTCATCGCTCCTGACGAACGAACCCTCGCCCATATTCTCAGCCATGGGGGTGATCTCGGACCCGACCCCCTCCAGTGGCGGAGCGATCAAGGGGCCTCTTTCGGCCAGGATCTCCTGCTCCACGCCAAAGACCTGGAGCCTCAGGTGGCCGCGCCCCACAGCCCCGCCAACAGCGACGCCGTCGGGACTTATGCCGGCATACGGATCGATCAGGCCTATATCGGCGCCTGCGTCGGCGCCAAGCTTGAGGACCTGCGTATGGCGGCCGAAGTGCTCGAAGGCCGCCGGGTCGCCAAAGGCGTCCGTCTGCTCGTGGCGCCGGCGTCGCGCCTGATCACAGCTCAAGCCGCTGAAGAGGGCGTGCTCGCCGTGCTGCTCGACGCCGGCGCGACGCTTATGCCCTCAGGATGCGGCGCCTGCGCGGGCATGGGGGCGGGCGTGCTTGCGGCGGGCGAGACTTGCATCTCAACCACCAACCGGAACTTCAAGGGCCGGATGGGTCATCCGGAAGCGTCGGTTTATCTTGGCTCCGCCTATAGCGTCGCGGCTGCAGCGGCGGC
>JAGWZH010000036.1 GCA_018971945.1 Alphaproteobacteria bacterium
ACAAGCCGCCAGAACACTCAAGCGAGCAACAGCCGGCAAAAGTGCGAAGCGGTTTTGCGTCCGGCTGTGCGACACTAAAAAAAGCCCGCAGGAAAAGCGAGAGCCGCTCGTGCGAAGGTCGCGACCGATAACAAAAAAGCTTTTTGGTTTTTGCCCGGCGCTGGTCGCGGGCAGAAACCCGAAGCGCCGCTTCGCTTTGTGCAAAGTGCTGGACGTCAATGCTCGACGCAATCAGACGCGGCGGCCAGGGGCGACGCCGAAGCCAAGGGGGCAGAAGCCAAGGATGTGCTCGTCACTTTGACCAGTTCGCCAGACGCAAACCCTCGACGCGGCTGAACTCGCCTTCATTGTTTGTCACGAGACACAGGCCCCTGGAGCGGGCGTGGCCGGCTATCATGACGTCGAAAGGCCCGATCGGGGTTCCAGCCACCGCCAGCTCCGCACGGATTTGGCCAGCGTGTTCGGCGGCGCCGAGGTCAAAGTCGAGGAGATCGAGACGACCAAGCAGACCCTCGATGATGTCCAGGTTGCGGCGGACGGCCTGCGATTTGTGAGCGCCGTAGAGAAGCTCCATCGCCGTGATGCTTGATGCACACATCTCTCCATTGTGGGCCTCGAAACGCCGGCGAACCCCGTCCGGCTTTCTCTTTATCGTGTATATGAGGATATTCGTATCCAGCATGTACCTCAGCATCAGAGCGCCGCGCGTTCTTGGACCTCGGGTTGTTCGCGCTCCTCCATGAAATCACAGCTGGCCCCTTCACCCTCAAACCATGCCGCCCAACTCTGCTCAGAGGGTGTAACAATCCAGCTGCAGCCGCGGCGCTCAATATCAACACTCGTGACGCCACTGGGCAGGCGCACCGATTTCGGGAAACGAACGGCTTGAGTCTTGTTCGTCATGAAGACCGAGCCACGCTCCATCAAATGCCCTTTCATGCAGGCGCCGGAATGTGTATACACACATACTATACACCGCAGGTCTCGTCAACCTACCCATGCTGGCGTTTTCGATAGCGCAGAACGAAGTCTGTGTTTGATGCCCGCAGCGAGTCCCTCTCTGTAAGCGGAGTTGTCCATCGCTTCGCGACGCCCGGTCCGACCCGTTTGCGGCATCGGGCGGTCTTGGCTGCAACGCTATTTCCGCGGCGCGCCCGACAAGGCCTAAGCTTTCTAATTTATGCTTGGCGCTGTTTGCAGGGTTCGCGGGCGCCCTGCAATCGATCCGTGGGATCGGTTGAGCCCGCGTCTGGGGCGCCCATCCCCCGACCGCCCCAAAAGCAGCCAGCCCCGCGACTTACCAAAGCCGTTTGATCGCAAACGCATCGAACATCGCTTCCTTCGATACAAGCAGCATGTCTTCCGCCTGCGCCTGTGCAATGAGCATACGGTCGAATGGATCTTTGTGGGCGATGTTCATCCCACCTGCCAGCCTGGCATGACGAAAGCTGATGGGCAGTTCGCAAAAACCCTGGCCAGCGATGATCGCTTCGAAATCATGCGCCAGCACGGCCGCGTCGGGCAGCTTGCCGATCCGGAACTTCGTAGCGATCTCCATCGCCGAGGCTGCGCTGACGGCAATCTCATTGTCCTCATCGGCGATGGCGTCGCGGGCTCTGGCGCTCAGGGCTTCTTCACCGGCCAGCCACCAGATGAGAGCGTGCGTATCAAGCAGCAACCTCAAGCGAGATCCCACCCCTTGAGCTCATCCTCGGGCAGCGGCTCGTCGAAACCGGCATCAATTTTGATCTTCCCCTTCAGCAAGCCGAAGCAACGCCGACCGCGTGCAGTCACCGGGACAAGGCGTACAACCGGTACATTGCCACGCGCAATCACAACCTCGCCGCCTGCCAGTGCTTCTGCGATCAGCCGAGAAAGATTGGTTTTGGCTTCATGCACAGAAAATTGCGCCATGGAGCAACTCCTTGGCTAAGCATCTAGCTAACTTTGGCGGCGCATGCAAGGTGATGGGGTGGACGGCCCCTCAAGCGGCATCGATGTGCCAAACTGCCGATGTGAGTCGCAGTCAAAAGAGGAGCCGTCCATGGGCGAGATTAGCATGATTGGTCTTGATTTGGCGAAGTCGGTTTTCCAGGCGCACGGCATGGATGTCGCCGGCAATTCGGTCTTGCGAAAGAAGTTACGGCGGGAGCAGATTCGCGAATTCTTCTCATCGATTAATCCTTGCGTGGTTGTGATGGAAGCTTGCGGCGGCGCCCATTATTGGGCGCGTGAAATTTCTGCTTTGGGGCACGAGACAAAGCTCATTCCAGCCGCGTACGTGAAGCCTTTCGTTAAGAGGCAGAAGAACGACGCAGCTGACGCCGAAGCGATCTGCGAAGCGGCCAGTCGCCCGACCATGCGTTTCGTCGCCGCCAAGTCTGAGCAGCAGCAAGCCGACGCCGTCGTCTTCCGGGTGCGCGAGATGTTGGTTCGTCAGCGAACGCAAATCATCAATGCCCTGCGTGGTCATCTCGCCGAGTTCGGATTCATTGTTCCGAAGGGACCAGCTCACGTCGCTCGTCTCTTGCAGGTAATAGAGAATGGCGCATCACTACCGCCCGCCGTCGTTCAGCCGCTTCAAAGCATGGCGGCGACGCTCCGGGCATTAGACGCTGAGGTCGCTAAACAGGATGGCGAAATCGCGGCGCGTGCAAAGCGCGATGCAGACGCCAAACGCCTGATGTCGATACCCGGCGTAGGACCAATCATCGCCACCGCCATCCTTGCTATTGCGCCGCCAGCGGCGGCCTTCGAAAACGGGCGCCATTTCGCGGCTTGGTTAGGATTGGCGCCGCACCAGCATTCCTCGGGTGGCAAAGACAAGCTTGGAAAGATAACAAAGGCGGGCGACAAGACGCTTCGCTGCCTGCTGATTGTCGGCGCCAGCGCAACCTTGCGCCACGTCGCGAAGAAGCCGCCTGAAAGCAATACGTGGCTGGCGCGCATGCTTGCGAGCAAGCCGCGGATGTTGGTGGCGACGGCGCTTGCCAATAAGATGGCGCGCATTGTTTGGGCGCTGTTGCGCAATGGAACATACTATCGTGCTTCAGGCGCAGCCGCCGCATAACCGGCGCAGCGCGAGAAGGCCGGAAACGGCGCGGGCAGGTCTGTGACGAAAGGAATGGCGCAACGGTCGCGAGACGGGATCGGAAAAACCAGGTGAACCGCCCGTGCCTCTCAAGCACGCCCCGGTGTTTTGGATCTGATCATCGAACTCCATTCGGGCCCGCCGGCATGAGCCGGCTCAATTGAGGCCGGACACATGTACGCACCCGACCCCGCGCCACGATATTCGACAAAGATTCTTCTTGCACCGGAGGGGCCGTCCACACAGGCGGTTCATTTTTCCATTGCTGGATCATGGTCGGATGCACGCCATACGCGGCGGACAGCTCCGCCACGCTGCGCTCGCCCTTTAGGGCTTCCAGCGCAATGCGGGCCTTAAACGCCGCATCATGGTTCCTGCGCTTCTTCATGTCCTGATCTCCGTCTTCGTGGAGACCAGCAGACGTCAGATCGTAGCTTGCGTCACCGTCCGATTTTCGGGGAGTAGCTCAACGCGACCAATTTCGAGGATGATTAGAGGAGGTTCGGGGCCAAGACGTGCTGAAGCAGCAAACTATCGGCAAACGAAGCAACCGAAACAAGAACGAATTCAATGAGGCTTGTGTAACGTGGCGAGCGATCAAAGGCAACGCAATTCACCTTTGGCCCCGACGATTGTTGCCCGGGACGCCCTCGTAAGAAGTCAGAAGGCGCGTCGCAAGCGCAACTCCAACCGGTCCCGCGGATCAAAGACTTGCATCTCCTCGAACGCCACGGGCTGCTCTGGCGACCGCTCTGCATAAACTGTTCTCGGGATTTTCAGGTCATCCCATAGGAAAGCCTCGGCGCGCATTGTCCAGCCTCCCGGCGGCGACCACTCGGCAAAGAGGCTCCACTGGTCCCGCGTCCGGTAAAAGCGAGTCTGGTCTGGATCGAAAGTCGGCGATCGGGCGTAAGGCCTATACTCCGCCCCCCAATTGACCCGAAACGCCGGGACTTCATTGACGAACCGGACCAGAGTTTGGCTCGGGGATCGATAGGAGACGCCCCGCTCCTGCCCTGTCACGGGATCGGTCACCTCGATCTGTTCATAGGCGGCGCTCACTTCCAGGCGGGCGCCTTCCGCGCCAAACTTGCGCAGCGGCAGCCGGAGTTCGACCGCCGCCGCCGCCAAAGTCCCGTCGCCGATATTGCCGCGGATCAGGCCGCCGTCCGCAGTTGGGAGAAAGTCCACCACATCTGACAGCCGTTCTCCGCGCAGGGTAAACGAGATCACACCACTGTCAGCAAAGCGCCGTTCAAAGGACAGCGTGGCATTCCACAAGGTTTGCGGACGAAGCGCGTCGTTGCCTGCAAGGATTTGGTTGTTCACAAGCGTGCTGGAGGCGGCAAAGTCGAGGAAGTCGATCTGCCCCACCTCCCGCGACACACTGAAGCGCCAACGAGTCTGATCGGTCGAGAACCATGTAAGCGCGACCCGCGGCTTGAGATAGGACAGATCGCGCGACCGTTCGCCTTCGCCGATCTGGCGGATGCGGGAGCCCTCGGCCCTCAACTCCGCTTCCAAACGAACGCTGGGCGAGATCTGCCAGACGGCGCCGAGGAACGCATTGGCTCGAAGCTCGTCCACCCGCGTTGTCGCCAAAGGCAAGGCGATGGCGACGCCTCCGATTTGAAAGGACTGCTCCGCATCCAGAAGATTGTAAGCGACTTCGCCACCTACTTCGGCATCGAGATCGGGATTAAGCCGCGCAAAGACCGTGAGCCGCGCCGCCGTCTCGGCGCTAAGCCGCTCTGTAAGAAAGGACTGCGGCGACCCACCGCTTATTGCAACGCTCGCCAGCTCGTCGATCGAGGCGGTTTGGACAAAACGAAACTGCGCCCCCGGGCGGCTCTGCGATGGCGTCCGCCAATTCGCGCTCAGCTCCAGGTCCGTCAGCGCCATGGCGAAGTCAAACCGTCTGTCACCGGCGGCGCTCGTGTAGACGATCTGATCCTCGTAATCGGTCTGCGTCGCCGACGCGCTGGTATCAAGCCTTCCGCCAGCCAATGGCTGGGACCAATCCAGGCGCCAGCCATGGACGATGGCGTCAAAGCTGTTGGAGACCGTTTCGCGATCCGTTTCAAGGCCTTGCCCGTCGCGGCGCACCAGCAACCCGGGCCCCGTCGAGTCGTTTGGGTAGAGTCCGCGGAACGCCTGGGCGCGCCACTCGCGACCGTCCTCTCCGCCAGAAGCTTCAAGGCGCAGGCCCCATTGCTGTGGCCCGCCGGAGTAAAGCCCGCCGTCTGCCTGAACAGCGCGCCAATCTGGGACCGCCGCCGTAAGGACCACGTCCACGACATCTTCAACCTGGGAGACCTCGGATCGGGCGCCTCCACGGAGAAGGTCGATGCGCTCTACACGGTCAGCAGGGATCCGTTCGAGCAGGGAGCGCAACGCCTCTGACTTCGACGCGGGCAAGGCGCCGTTGATCAGGACATTCCCTCCGGCCCCGGCAAGCCCGCGAACCGCGTCAGCTTCGCGCAGACGAAATCCGGGGACGCGCAGGACCATGTCATAGGCAGAGGATGGGTTGCTGGAGGCGAAATAGTCTGCGGGGAAGCCCATCCGCTCCGGATTTGGCTCAGAAGGCGCAGTGGCCTCGGTGGTCGCAAGCTGAGCGGAGGCGACGGGCGGCGCGGGATCGAAGGGTCCCACCGCCGTAAGCCACAGGAGACACGTGAACACTGGCGCGCCATAACGCAGCCGTGTGACGGCTATTCAACGCGTTCAAGTCAGAAGCATGAAGGCAGCGCCTAAGAACGCCTTGATGACTGACATACTCGCAGGCCGCCGAAAGAACGACTACAAACGATTGTCACAACTTCATGTTTCCACTTCCGAAGAAGCGAGGGTGTGAGCATGCGAACACTGTTGGCGGTGATGGCGATATGGGTTTTGTTTGCTCCGATCGCAGCGGCGGACCCCGTTCAAAATGGCGTCGTGTTCGCAGACCTGAATGCCGACGGGGTTCGCAATGCGGGTGAGGCCGGCCTTTCAGGCGTCCTTGTGTCGAACAGTGTCGACGTCGTCGCGACCGACCGGCAAGGGCGTTATGCGGTGGCGACACCATCACATGGCGAGATTTTTGTGATCCAGCCCCCGGGGTATCAAGTAGCGACCGACGAGACCAATACGCCGCGCTTCTTTCGCCTCTTCCGCGGAGCGCCGCCGGCGCTCGGCTATCCCGTTCCGCCCGCTAGCGAACCCGCCCCCGATAGCCTCAACTTTGCTTTGACCCGGGGCGGACCCGGTTCGCAGTTCACCGCGCTTTTGTTCGCCGATCCGCAGGCGACGACGGACCGGGAGCTGACCTTTGTCCGCGACGATTTTCTGGCGCCTGCGGCCCAACATGAGGCGGCCTTCGCGGTGGCGCTTGGTGACCTGATCAACGACGATCTCGCGCTTTTGCCGCGCTACCGTCGCCTCACCGGAACCCTTGGCATGCCGGTGTGGGCGATCGCGGGCAACCATGAGCTGAATTTCCAGGCGACCGAGGACGCCCAATCGCTTGAGACTTTCGCCCTGCATTACGGCCCCGCCCGCTATGCGTTCATGGTCGGCGACGCAGTCTTTGTGGCGCTCGACAACGTGACCTATCTCGGCCGGGGGACCAGCACGACGCCCAACCCCAGGGGGATCGGCGCTTATCGCGGTGAGATCGGGGACGCGCAACTTTCTTTCGTGCGCAATCTCCTGGCGGCAGTCCCACAAGACCGGCTGGTCGTCATCGCGCTTCACATCCCGCTGGAAGCTTCGTGGGATGGCGAAACGGTCAACACCCGCGACCGGGAAGACCTGCTCGCCCTGCTGTGCGAGCGCCAACATGTCGTGGTTCTCGCCGGGCATATGCACGCCGCCGATCACAGGTACTTGCCCTGCCCCGCTGGCGCAGCGCGCGACACAGTGCATCAGCACACCTTAGCGGCTGTGTCTGGGTCCTGGTGGAGCGGCCCGATGGATGATCGCGGCATTCCAACGTCCTGGCAGACCGATGGCGCGCCCAACGGCTACTACCTTTTCCATGTCGAAGGAACGCAGTACACAATGCAGTTCGTGCCGCAGGCAGGATCGAGCCAAGGCTCGCTTCGGATTAGCTTCGATACGCTGTTCTACCGCTACAGCCCCTGGGCGATGCGGGACTATCCCTGGGGAGAAATCGGCTCGCGCGCCCTCAGCACTGACCAGCTCAGCGGCGCCCAGGTTTACGTCAACCTCTTCGACGGCGGCCCCCGCAGCCGCGTTTTTGTCCGGATCGGGGATAGGGCGGAGCAGGAGCTGACCCGCAGCATCGAGAACGATCCGTTTGCAGAGGAACTCTTTTTCCGCGCCGAAGGCGTCAGGCTTAATCTGACAGCGTCTCCGTCCACCCATCTGTGGAAAGGGCCCCTGCCGCAGGATTTACCCGCTGGCGTACACATCGTAACAGCCCGGGCGATCGACGAGTTCGGCGTTGAGCATCACACCCGCGCGATCCTGGAGGTGCTGTCGCCCCAATAGGCGCGGGTCCTTATGCGAACGGGATAATGAGGGTAGCCCCACGATACTCAGACACCAGCCGGAGATAGTCCGCCTCGGGGATGCGCTTCACTTCGCAATGGCACCAGATGTCCCCGTCGCTGGTAATGTGGGGGGTGTCGAGGGTGCGGACAAACGCCGTCTCGCCCCGAGCGTCGGTGATGGCGTTCACCGAGATTGTGGCTGCGACATCGCCATCGAAGATGCCGGTCTTTTCCCATTGCGCCGTCACGTCATCGGCGAGGTCGCCAAAGCGACCATAGATCGAGCTGCCGCGCAGATCGCCCGGCTCATAGCCGACCTCCGCCGCTGTGCTGTTGCTGACTTCCAGAAAAACCGCCCCCCTCCGCACCAAGGATGTCGGCCACGCCGCGTACCGCACCCGCGCCATGATCGCGGCGTCTTGCAAAGGTTGGCGATGACTGCGCATGAGCTCGCGCAAGCGTGTGCGAAGCGCCAAGCGGGGCACGTCAACGCCGCGCTCCCATCGCGAGACGCTCGTCTGGTCCACGCCTAGCAGGTGAGCGAGGGCTGTTTGGCTGAGGCCTTGTCGCTGCCGCAGTTGCTTTAGAAGTAGCGACCAGTAGCCGCCTGCCTCGGCGCTCATCCGCAATCCCTCTCATAGCCCCCATGAAGCCCTAGGCGGCTTCAGGCGTCGCCGTCACCGATACGTTGTTTAGCTGTCAAAACGATGACATCTCCAATCCCTAAGCGTTGATGAGTAGTGGGAATTTGGGGATGACATTATGTTCAGCACACGGCGCAAGGTTTCGACACAGTTGATGACGACCGCTCGGCTGGTGGCGTGCGCCCCGACCGCGCTGATTGCGTTCTTTGGCGCCTCCGCCACCGCGCAGGCCCCGGAGGCTAACGACGCCTCGGACGACATCGTCGTCACCGCAACCCGCACGCCCACCGCCCAGGAGAGACTGCCTGCCCGGGTGACGGTCATTGATCGGGAAGCGATCGAGGATCGGGGCTATGTGAGCCTTGTCGACGCCTTGCGCGAAGCGCCGGGGATTGTGGCCGTGCAGAACGGGACGCCTGGCTCGCTGACCTCTGTGTTCTCCCGTGGGACGAACTCCAAGCACACCTTGGCGCTCTATGACGGCATTCGCCTCAACGACGCCTCCACGCCCAACGGCCAGTACAACTTCGGTCAAGATCTTCTGGGGGACTTGGAACGGGTCGAAGTCCTGCGCGGTCCGGCCTCTTCCATCTATGGCTCCGACGCGATCGGCGGCGTCATCAATCTGATCCCCCGCCGCGGCGCGGAAACCCCCTTCGAGGGGTATTATGATGTCAGCCTAGGCGACCTGGAGACGCGGCGCGGCTCGGTCGGCGCGGCCGGCTCCCTCGGCAGTCTCTCATACGGCGTCAGCCTGGAAGCGTTCGAGTCCGAAGGGTTCGACCAGATCCCCGAGCGGTTTGCCCTGCGCACCGGTGACCCAGACGGCGCCACCATCACCACGATCTCCGCGACCGCGCGCTACACTTTGACCGACAGCTTCTCGATCGATGGGTTGATCCGTTTCCGCGAAGCCACTTCAGAGTTCGACACGTTCTCCGGCGGCCCCACGTTTTCTCTGCGAGCGGACGATCCTGATCTGGAGGTCGATTATGACCGCTACACCGTTGGCCGTCTTGGCGCCGACTGGCGCCTCAGCGACGGGTTGTCCGTGCGGGCGTCCTTCGGCCGCATGAACAACGAAAGAGCCGAAACCAATGGCGGGGTCCGCACCAGCAGTGCTGAGGGCGAACGCTCCTTCACCGACCTCATTGGAACGTTTGCTCCGGCTTCGGGCGGCCTTCTCCGTAACCCGGCGGTGACCGCAGGCGTGCAATGGTTTGACGACGAGATCGACGTCCCCGCGACGGCGTTCTCCGGGCGTCTGGCCCGAAGCGAAAGCAACACAGGATACTTCCTGGTGGCGCAGTCGGGCTTTGGAAACCAGCTCGACGTGACCGCCTCGGTCCGCACAGACGACAACGAAGCTTTCGGCGACAACACGACGTATAATCTCGGCTTCGTCTACAACCTGGAAAGCTGGGGCCTGCCCCTGCGGTTCCTTGCCTCGCATGGCACCTCCTTCAAGGCGCCGACGCTAAACGAGCGCTTTTCCACCAGCGCCTTCAACATCGGAAACGCTGGCCTGGCGCCCGAGGAGGGCCGTTCGACGGAGTTTGGTTTTGACGTGGTGCTTGAGCAGGACGCCGATCACGCCATCGAATTTGGCGCGACTTATTTCGATAGCACGATCAGAAATCTAATCGAGTATAATTTCGCCCAACTGCGCAACGTGAACATTGGGCGCGTCGAAATCGAAGGATACGAAGCCTACTTCCGCGGCCGGACCGATATTGTTTCCTTGCAGGTGGCCTACACCTACACCGAGACCGTCAACGCGCTGCTTGCGTCCCGCCCCCAACTGTTGCGCCGTCCTGAAAATGTCTGGAGCGCGCAAGCCAACTTCACGCCAACCGACCAGATCAATCTGGCGTTCACCTGGAACGCGGTCGGCTCGCGGACCGACGTCAACTACAGCAATGCCGGGGCCTTCCTCCGCTCCGGCGGTCGCATTGACGGGTATCAGATAGCCTCCGCGACGCTCACCTACCACGCGAACGACGCCGTCAGCCTTTATGCAACGGTGAACAATCTGACGGACGAAACCTATGAGCAGCCCGAAGCCTTCGCGGGCGCGCCACGAACCGTATCGATTGGTCTGCGGGGTCGGTTCTAGGAATGCGGCGGGTTCTGATAGCGTTAGTAGCGTGTGCGCTCAGCGCCTGCGCTACAACGCCGCCGCAAGACGCTGAACCCGTTCGGTTTGGCGTGATTGGCGACCAAACGGGCGTCGACAACCTCGCGCGCGCATACGGGATCTTGAGGCAAGGCGTCGCCGCGTTGAACGCGCACCAGCCCGAACTGGTGCTGCACACGGGCGATCTTTTGGAAAGCGCCGAAGCAACCGACATTGTGCAACGGGACTGGTCGGAAGCGACGTCGATCTTGGATCGTCTTGACGCGCCATGGTATCTCACGCCCGGCGACCATGATGTCAACCCGCCAGAGCGGATGACCGGCTCTACTGACCGGTCGCGGGAGGCCTTGTTCCAAACCCTATACGGCGCCCGCAATCCGGCCGCAGCAGAACGGCCCTTCTATAGCTTCGACCATCGCGGCGTGCGGTTCATCTCGCTCTACAGCCACGAGACACTCCACGCCGATCCGCGCTGGGGCGTGACCTTCCAAGCCAGAATTAGCGAAAGGCAGCGGCAGTGGCTGGTGGAGGCGCTTACCGCAACGCCCCGGCCACGGGCGACCGTTGTGTTTGTGCACCAGCCTCTTTGGTACAACTGGGCGGCTTGGGCGCCGGTTCATGCCGTACTTGCTGAGAATGGCGTCGATCTCGTTGTGGGCGGACACTTTCACTACGGCCAAGATGAAGGGACTTTGGACGGGGTTCGCTATATCGTCGTTGGCGCCACGGGCGGGATGACGAAAACTGGCTCGCCCAACGCCGGTGACCGTCACCATGTCACGGTTATTGACATCGGGGCGAACAATCTGAACATCCTGGTGGTCCCCCTTTCGCCCGAAGCCGAACCAGCCGTCCTTCCTGCCCGGCGCAACATGGATCGGGTGCAGGCGGTGAGCTCGATGTTGTGGTCGGCAATGGGTCGCGGCGCCGTTGCAGAGGGCGCCTGTTTGGGCGTGCCACTCCTTGGCAATCCGATAGATCTGCCCCTAACGCTAAGTGTTCTTAACAGCGGGCCCGCCGCAGACGGTCGGTTCGCGAACGACCTTTGCTCGGGCGGAGCGCAGCCTTGCCAACTGCAACCGGGTCGCGGTGTGATGTCGTCCAATCTCTCCAGCATCGCCTTGGCGCCCCGCGCCGACGCCGCTTGGGTCGCTTCTGACCCCCTGGCCCGCGAGATCACGATTGTGGCGGAGTTCGACAGCACAGGACAAACCTTCCGCCTCGAACATCAGATGAATTTGAGCCAGATTGCTTGTGCGCCATAAACCGCGATCGACGACGCCACGACAAGCCGCGCCTTGCTCGCCGCCGCTGCCGCGCACACCGATCGGGTGCCTTCCGCGATAATCTGCCACTGTCGATCATAAGCCCCCGGCAGGCCCACCACCGCCGCGAGGTGGATGATCAAGTCAGCCCTGGCGGCCGCATCCTCAAGCCCGACACCTGAAGCAAGGTCGCCATAATGCAGCGTCGCTCGCCCTCGCCAGCCTGGCGGTTCGGCCTCTCCGGGCAGGGAAAAACTGCGCACCCGCCAGCCCGCGTCAAGAAGCCGCCGCACAACGCGCCGACCGATAAAGCCCGGTCCGCCTGTGACCAAAGCCTGTCCTGGTGACGCCATAGCAAAACCCTTGGTGCTGAGCGATTGTTCAGTCTTTTCTTGACATCAACACGCCCAAGAGTGCAATAGCCGCCATCCAGGTCGCTCCATCGTCCGCCGCGCCACGCCAGTGCAGACGACACGCAAGCCGGGAGGAGATCGCTATGAGCGCCGCCGCCGACATGCGCGTCCGCCGCATGAACTTCGAGTTCCCGGAAGACATGGATCTCGTTTTTATTGAGGACGATCCGCAGCTGTCCTATTTCTTTCTCGGCGCATGGATGATGCTCCCTTATCTTGAGCCGTTTCTGATCCGCACGGTTCAGGAGGCGATGGGCCAAATCAAAGACCCCGATCTTCTGGAAGAGATGAAGCGCTTCTGCGCCCAAGAGGGCCAGCACTTCCGCCAACACGCCAAGGCCAATGAAGTTATCAAGCGCCGCCACAAGGCCGGGCCCCAGCTGGCTGCGCTGGAGCAAGAGATCGACGCTCTTTTCAAGCGCTGGACCGCCGAAAAGCCCCTGCGCTTCAAGCTGGCCTATGCGGAGGGGTTTGAATCGATGACCTCCGCAGGCGCCCGCACGCAGATGGAAATAGGCATGTTCGACACCATGAAAGAGCCGATCCGCGGCTTGATGTTCTGGCACATTATGGAGGAGGTCGAGCACCGCACCGTCTGCTTTGACGCCTATGAGAAAACTGTCGGCGACTACTTCTATCGGCTTGGCGGCGGGATCTGGGCTCAGAACCACTATTTGAAGTGGTGTAAGAAGTTCGCGGGCGTGATGATCGCCGCAGACCCTGAAACCATTGCTCGCTATGACACCCCAGAACTGAAGGCCAAGCGCGTCAAGATGGCCCAGACCTATCTCTGGAGCGTGCTGCCCAAGCAGTTGGCCACCTACCTCCCCTGGTACAATCCTCGGACCGTGCCGCTGCCGCCGCAGTTTGAGCCCGCGCGCCAGGAATACTCCCGCCTCGCGATGAGTGTGCAGTAACGCCTTCCGTTCTTAGTTCAGAAAGGACCCCTCCCATGGCCGATGGCGACGCGATGAGCCCGATGGAGCGCCTTCAGGCCTTCGGCGAGGAGTGGATGAAGCGCCCGATTGTTCCAACAACGGGCCTCCTTGATACGCTGCATGTCGGCGCGAACGATCTGCCCTTCGCCGAAGCCGGCGACGGCTCTGCGATCCAGCTGTTGCATGTCGATCTGAACCAGGGCCTGTGGATCTCCAAGACCCGCCTGCCCGCAGCCTATCGCGTGCCGACCCACTACCACACGGGCTCGGTCTTCGCCGTGACCCTGCAGGGCAGCTGGTACTACGAGGAAACGCCCGACGCCGTGAACCGCCCGGGCTCCTATTTGTTTGAGCCTGCCGGCTCCCGCCACACGCTTGTGACCCCGCCCGACATGGAAGGCCAGATGGTCACTTGGTTTGCGATCTATGGCGCCAATATCAATGTCGATCCGTCCGGCGCCATTGTCTCGATTGTCGACGCCCGGACCGCTCTTGAGCTCTATCGCGGCTATTGTGACTCTTTAGGCCTGGATTATTCCAAGCTCATCGTCATTGGCGAGTGAGGGTCGATGATGCGCGCAGCCGTGATGCGGGGCGATCGCTTCGCCGTCGAGACCCGTCCCGACCCGACCCCCGGTCCCGGCGAAGTGGTGGTGAAAGTCAAAGCCTGCGGGATCTGCGGCTCTGACCTGCACTATTTCCATCACGCGCCGGACATCATCGCCATGGCCGCCAAACTCGGCGCCCCGACCGAGGAAATGCACCGTACCTTGGATGCGGGGCCGATCCTCGGCCACGAGTTCGTCTGTGAAGTCGTGGACTTTGGCCCCGACACGGTCCGGACGATTGCGCGCGGCGCCCGGGTCTGCTCGGTGCCGTTTGTTCTCAAGAACGGCGCGCCGGTGTTGATTGGCTCCAATCCGGAGACTCCCGGGGCCTATGCGGAGTATATGACGCTCACCGAGGCGCTTTTGGTTCCCGTTGCGGAAGACACCCCGACCGAAGCCGCGGCCCTCACCGAGCCCGTGGGCATCGCCGTCCATGCCGTCAACAAGGCCAAGCTCGCCCCCGGCGAAACCGCCATCATCGTCGGCTGCGGCCCGATTGGCTTGGCGGTCATCGCGGTCCTCAAAGCCCGCGGCGTGCGCGCCATCATCGCCTCTGATCTCTCGCCGAAACGCCGCGAGCTCGCCGACGCCATGGGCGCAACGACCGTGGTAGACCCCCGCGCCGAAAGCGTCATTGCCGCCGCGGCTGCCGTCGTTCCCGGCGCGCCGGCGGTGATTTTTGAAAACACCGGCGCCCGCGGCATGCTGAACCAGCTTGTTCTGGAAGCCCCGCAAAACGCCCGCATCCTGGTGACCGGCATCCCCCCGGGAGAAGAAAGCTTCATCCCGATGCTCGCCATCACCAAAGAGATCGCGATGCAGTTCGTAATCTACTACACTCCCGAAGAGTTCGCCGAAGCGCTCCATCTGATCCAATCCGAAGCGGTCAACTGGCGGCCTCTCATCACCGGGACTGTGGGCCTCTCCGGTGTCACACGCGCGTTCAAGGACTTGGAAGATCCAGAACGCCACGCCAAGATCCTGATCGATCCGGCTTTGGCGTAAGGGGTTGCGGGCACAATGATTGACGGGGCAACCAGCCGATCGCTGCAAGTGGGACCGCTGTCGTTCACCGCCTATGAGATGGGCGAGGGCCCACTCGTCCTCTGTCTCCACGGGTTTCCCGACACCACGCGCACCTGGCGGGAGCTTTTGCCCGCCCTCGCGGGCGCCGGCTATCGCGCGGTGGCGGTAACCGCGCGGGGCTATGAACCGGGGTCGCAACCGGCCGATTTTGACTATTCCACGGCGGCTTTGGCGGGCGATTGTGCTGGCTGGGCGGCAGCTTTGGGCGCCACACACTTCCACCTCGTCGGCCACGACTGGGGCGCCTCCATCGCCTATGCGGCGGCTGCCGGATATCCCGAGCAGGTTAAGACCCTCACGACTCTCGCCGTACCCCATCCTGCCGCCTTCGCCCAGGCCGTCACCAAGGACTTCGGCCAGGTCCTGCGGTCCTGGTACATCACCTATTTCCAGCTGAAGAACCGCCCCGAGAAGGTTTTGCCCCGCAACGACTTCGCATTCCTCGAAAGGCTCTGGCGGGCATGGTCCCCAGGCTGGGCGATCCCTGAGGGCGATCTGGCGGCGATGAAACGGGTGTTCAGCGCCCCCGGCGTTATCCCCGCGGCCTTGGCCTATTATCGCACCGCTTTTGACCGCGCCCATCCCCGGGTTGCGGAAGCCGTGCGGCTTTTCTCCACCCCCGTTCAGGCGCCGACTTTAGGACTGACAGGCCGGTCCGACGGCTGCATCAGCGCCCAAGTCTTCCAGCGCTGCATGCCTGAGGCGATGTTCGCCGGCGGAGTGCAGGTGAAGGAGATCTCCGGCGCTGGGCATTTTCTGCAATTGGAACAACCAGACCTCGTCAACGCGACAATCCTTGAGTTTCTCGCGCGCCACCGCGGATGATTGCCCCAAAGCGCCTTAGACGGGCAAGCACGCCGCCAGCGCCCGCTTGTCGACCTTGCCGTTGGCCAAGGCCGGGAACCCCGCCAACACGGTCCAGGATTTCGGGATTTTGTAGTCCGCAATCCGCTCCTTCAGGAACGCCTTGAGGTCCGCCGGATCGAGCGCCGCCCCAGCTTTGAGCACGATGAACCCGTGCCCCACCTCTTGAAAGGTCGGGTGCGGCGCAGCCACCACTGCGGCCTGCGCGACCTCTGGATGCTCACAGATCGCAAGCTCCACCTCTACCGGATAGACATTGTAGCCCCCGGACTTGAACATCTCCTTCAGCCGGCCGCTGAACACGACGTTCCCGTCCTCGCGCACCACGCCCAAATCCCCCGTTCGCAGCCAGCCGTCCGCGGTGAACGCCTCCGCCGTCGCCTCCGGCTTGTTGTAATAGCCAGACATGACGCACACGCCTCGGACTTGGATCTCCCCGACTGTCCCCGGCGCCACAGGCGTCTCCCCGTCCGCGATCCGGATTTCCGTTCCTGGGATGGCCTGCCCGATGGTCTCCGACATCACTTCCAGCGATGCGCCCACGAGGGTGTAGGTAAACATGCCCGTCGTTTCGGTCTGGCCGTAAACGCTGGAGAGACGCGCGCCGGTCTTCTGCACGTGCTCCAGATAAGCCGCTGGCGTCGCTGCCCCGCCGAACACGATGCATTTGTAGAAATCGAAGATAGCAAAATCGATCCCCGGCGCCGCCAGCATCATGGCGAAGGCCGTGGGGCTCGCCACAAGATAGCTCGGCCGCTCCACAAAGTTCAAAGCGCCTAGGGCCGCCATGTCCACCCGCGGGAAGAACACGATCCGTCCCCCCGCCATGAAGGTGGTGAAGCACACATTGTTGAGCGCCCCGACATGGTTGATCGGCGCCGGGCACACCGTGCAGGCGAGGGCCTCCGCCCCGATCCAGCCGACATTGCTGCGGGCTGTCTCCACGATCGCGCGGTGCGAGAGCATGGCTCCCTTAGGCTTTCCAGTGGTGCCGGAGGTATAAACGATCGCCGCCACGTCTTCGGGCTGCACCGCCGCCTCCGCCGCAACCAGCGCCCCATCAGACACGGAAGCTCCCGTCGCCAGGAACGGATGCGCGGGCCCCAGGGCCGCCTCCCCAAGCGTCACAAACTGAACATCTGTTCCAGCCAATGCCTGCAACTCTTCCAGATAGGCCCTTCCATCAAAAGGCGACCTGCAAAACACCACTTTCGGAGCCGCGTCCTCCAAAAGATAAGCATATTCGTTACGCTGATACCGTGGGTTCAGCCCCTGCCAGATCGCCCCGATCGAGGTCGCGGCCAGAAAACTGATCCAGAAATCAATGCTAGGCGGCGCCAGCGTCGCCACCCGGTCGCCGCGGCCAACGCCCGCGGCCAGAAGCGCCTTTGCCGTCCCGGCCACACGAGCCGCCAAGGCCGCGTTGGAGAGCCGCAAGCCCTCTTCAGCGACCGCGTCCGCCTCCGGCGCCATCGCCGCCCGCTGCGCCGACACCGCTCCGATCGTCCGTGCCGTCATACGCCCTCTCCTCTGGTCCAGCCTCTTAGAAGCGCCTTTCGGGCCTTGCGCCTTTGATCCATGTGCCCTTGGCGCAACAGCATCCGCCAGTCGCATGCCCACAGCCTCGCCCCTCTATTGCACAAAGCTGAGCGTTTGTTTAGCCTCATCGGAACAACACCATAGAGCTCAGCCAAGCGAGCTGCGGGAGGATGAGAATGACATCGAAACTTTTGATGAGCGCAGCGGGCTTGCTGACCCTGGCCGCGATGTCCGGCCCGGCCTATGCCCAAGCCGCTGGCGACGAAATCATCGTCACCGCCCAGAAGCGCGAACAGGCTCTGCAGGACGTGCCGCTGCCGGTTCAGGCCCTCGGCGCCCAACAGCTGGATGACGCTGGCATCGCCATCGTTTCCGACCTCGTCGACCTGATCCCCGGCGCGTCGATCGTGTCGAACTCGACCCCGGGCTTCGAAACAATCCAGATCCGCGGAATTAGCAGCGGCACCACGGGCGACGGCCTCGTCGGCTACTACATCGACGAAACCCCCTTCGGCGTGCCTAACCTGCAGCTAACCCCGCCGGCCCGCCTGCTCGATGTCGAGCGGGTGGAAGTCCTGCGCGGCCCCTCCGGCACGCTCTACGGCCAGGGCTCGATGGGCGGCACCATCAAGGTCATCACCCGCCGGCCTGACAGCCGCGCGTTCTCCGCAAACCTTCAAGGCGATTGGGCAAGCGTTGAAGGCGGCGAAGACAGCAACGCCTTTGACGCCGCCGTCAACATCCCGCTGGTCCAAGACCGCCTCGCCCTGCGCCTCTCGGCCGGAATTGAGAACCTCGGCGGCTATGCCGAGGCGCCCGAGCTCAACCTTCGCGACGCCAACGGCTTTGAGAGCGTCAACTACCGCGCCGCCCTGCGCTGGACGCCCAACAATGACCTCGCCGTCACCGGCCTCTACTGGCGCATCCAGAATGAGCAGGATTTCAACAACGGCCTGACCACGGGCCCGACCCTGGCAACCGGCAATCCGACCATTGCCGGCCTTGGCGGCTTCCGCGGCTACACTGATGTTGAGATGGATCTCTACTCCCTGACCCTGGAGTGGGACACCCCGATCGGCGCCCTGACCGCGAACTCGTCCTATATTGACCACACGCTCGACTTCGTCGCCCCCCTGCTGACCGTTCTGAAGAACGACAGCCTGTTCAACACGACCTCCTTCACCCAGGAGATCCGCCTCGCCTCCACCGCTGACGGGCCCCTGAGCTGGATCGCCGGCGTGTTCTACCGCGACGCCGAGATCGCCAACGACATCTACTTCGACTCTGACCTCGCCGCCTTCGGCCTCCCGGGCGTGCGCGTGCCCGTCATCGACATCCTGGGCCCGCTGACGACCGAGTCCTGGTCTGTGTTCGGCGAACTCTCCTACCGCTTCACCGATAAGCTCGAAGCCACCGTTGGCGCCCGCTATTTCGAGGACGAGCGTGCGAGCAGCACCGCCAACCGCATTCCGCCGATCGTCCGGAACGCCACCTCTGCCTCCTACGACGCCTTGAGCCCGCGGCTGAACATCAGCTACCGGCCGACCGACGACGCCATGATCTACTTCAACGCCGCCCGCGGCTTCCGCAGCGGCGTTTTGCAGACCCAGGCCCAGGCCGCTGCTTCCAACGCTCTTGGCGTGCCGACCAGCACCCAGATCCAGCCCGATGAAGTGACCACCTACGAGCTCGGCGCGAAGCTCGAAATCGCCGATGGCGCCCTTCTCGTTGACGCCGGCGTCTACCACTCCGAATGGCAGGACATTCAGCAGCAGTTCGCCACCTCCGCCATCATCTCAGTGGCCAACAGCGGTGACGCGGTGATCGAAGGTTTCGATGTCGCCGTCCTGTGGCGCACGCCCGTCGACGGCCTGGACCTGCAGTTCGTCGGCAACTGGAACAACGCCGAGTTCGACCGCGTCGTCCCCGCCCTCGCCGCGAGCCTGCCGACCATCCGCGTCGGCCAGCCGCTGCCAAATGTGCCCGACAGCAACTACACTGTGAGCGCGAGCTATGCCCGTCCCATGGAGTGGCTTGGCGGCCTCACAGGCACTTTCTACAGCGCCTATGCGTGGCGCGCCGACCAGATCGACGCCGCCTCCGGTCTCCGCTCTGGCGAGATCGGCGACCTCACGGTCCGCTTGGGCGTCGAAGGCGACCGCTGGCGGCTGCACGCCTTCGCGCTGAACGCTCTCAACGATGATGATCCAGCGGTCCTCACCAGCACGGGGTTGCAGATCCTTTATCCGCGGCGGATCGGCGTGCAGCTGGGCCTGAACTTCTGAGCCAAGCCCTGCTCTTCGTCCCGTTTGCCTGAGCAGGCGGTCGGATGCCCTCCGGCCGCCTTCTTTTTCAAGCGTGAGGAGATGGGGCCTAATCCGCCCGCGGCCGCAGCGCTGGGATCAGGATTTTTCGGGATCCGGCGCCCTCACCCCGCTCCAGAACATGGTGTTGGCCGCCTTCTGGAAGCGGCCCCACATGTCGGGGTCATAGGTGGATTTCCCGAGCGTCGCCCGAATGAACGGGTCCATGACGAGCGGACCCAACAGCACGAACATGTAGAGGAACGGCAGCCACAGCCGATCCGCCTCTGGCTTGACCATCCCTTGTGCGTCAAAGCGGTCCATCATCAGGCGGATGGACTCGTAATAGCGCTTGAACAGCGCCTCCCCCCAGGGGCTAGCCTCCATCACCGCCCGGCGCAGATAGGCCAGAAAATGTGGCCACTGTTCTTCCGCCGACATGATCCAGCGGCGCTGATACTCAGCGATCAGGTTTGGATCGAGATTGCTCGTCGACCGGATCGCCCGCTCGATCGCCACGCTGGTGCTGCGGATGAAGTAATCGTCCACCGCCTGCCGCAGGCCTTCTTTGGAGGCGAAGTGGTGGTTGATGAGCCCCACCGAGACCCCGGCCTCCGCCGAGATGTCACGCACCGTGACGCTGTCAAAGCCGCGTTCGGCGAAGAGCTTCATCGCCACCAGCATAAGCCTTTCGCGGCCTGCCGCAGCGCGGCTTGAGTTTCGCTCCGGAAGCCGCGCGACGTCGCTCATCCCGAAATCCTTTTCCGTGGTCCGGTATCCTAGACCCAAAGCCGAAGCCCGCCCAGCGCCTTGCGCCGCGCGAAGACCAATTGAGTGTTCTTGCCTGGGAGCAAGGCGCCCATCGCTCAAACCGCGCACCGCCGCTTGCCAAAGGCGCCGCCGCTGAACTAGTGTTCAGCGCCACAATACACGGGAGGCTCTCATGCGTGAAGTGGTGATTGTTTCAACGGCGCGCACCGGGATGGCCAAATCCGTCCGTGGCAGTTTCAACGCTACCCATCCGATTATCTTGGCGGGCCACGCCCTCAATCACGCCATCAGCCGCAGCGGCGTCGATCCGAAAGAGGTCGATGACGTGATCCTGGGCTCGGGCATGCCCGAAGGCGCTACGGGCTTCAATATCGCCAGGAACGCCGCGATTAAAGCCGGCTGCCCGGTCACGACCTGCGGCGTCACGATCAACCGCTACTGCTCCTCTGGCCTCCAGGCCGTCGCCGTGGCTGCCGGCCGCATCCTCAACGAGGGCGAAACCGTGATGGCCGCCGGCGGTGTCGAATCCATCTCTCTGGTCCAATTGTCGGGTCAGATGAATATGACCCACGCCACCGAAGACGGCCTTCTGGCGCAAAAGCCGGCGCTGTGGATGGCGATGATCGAGACCGCCGAGATCGTCGCGGAGCGCTACAATGTGAGCCGCGAGGCCCAAGACGGCTACGCCCTCTCTTCCCAGCAGCGCACCGCAAAGGCCCAAGCCGCTGGCGTCTTTAAGGATGAGATCGTCCCTCTCGAAGGGACCTGGACCCGCAAAAACAAAGATACCGGCGCTGTCGAGACCCTGAAGACCCTGGTCGACCGGGACGAGTGCAACCGCCCCGAAACGACAATGGAAACCCTCGCCGGCCTTCAGCCCGTCTTCAAAGGCGGCATGGTCGTCCGCGAAGGACAATCCATCACCGCCGGCAACGCGAGCCAGCAATCCGATGGCGCAAGCGCAGTCATCCTGATGGAAAGGAAGGAAGCCGAAAGACGCGGTCTTGAACCCCTCGGCATTTTCCGCGGTTTCGCCGTCGCGGGCTGCGAGCCCGACGAAATGGGCATTGGCCCTATCTACGCCGTGCCGAAGCTCCTCGCCCGCCACGGCCTCAAGGTCCAAGACATCGACCTCTGGGAGCTGAATGAAGCCTTCGCCTCCCAGTGCCTCTATTCCCGCGATAGCCTGGGCATCGACCCGGAGAAATGCAATGTCAACGGCGGCGCGATTTCCATTGGCCATCCCTATGGCATGACCGGCGCCCGCTGCACCGGCCATATCCTGCTTGAAGGCCAGCGTCGCAAAGCGAAGTATGGCGTCGTCACCATGTGCGTAGGCGCCGGCATGGGCGCTGCGGGCCTCTTTGAGATTGCTGCATGAGCGAATGGAAACATCTTCTGGTCGAGCAAACCGGCGGCATCGTCACGGTCCGGATCAATCGCCTGGACGCTCGCAATGCGCTGAACGGCCGCTTGATGCACGAGCTGACCGACGTCGCCCGCCGCTACCGCACCGATCCCGGCGTGCGCGCCGTCATCCTGACCGGCGGAGAAAGCTTCTTCTCTGCCGGCGCGGACCTAAGCAGCGTCGGCGAGAGTGGCGGCGGCGCTGAAAAGCCGAAGCCAACCCTGCTCGAACTCCGCCAGGCCGTGCTGGCCGGCCCCGACATGTGCAAAGCCTGGGAGGAGATGGAACCTGTCACCATCGCCGCCATCGAGGGCTATTGCGTCGGCGGCGCATGCGCCCTGGTCCTGTGCTGCGATTTCCGGATCATGGGCGAGGGGTCGATGATGCGCCTGCCGGAGGTGCCGCTTGGCATCAACATGAGCTGGCGCACCCTGCCGCGGCTCGCCACCATTGCAGGTCCCTCGCGCGCCAAGCGCTTTGCCATGTTCGGCGAAGCGACTGACGCCCAACGCTGTCTGCAATGGGGCATGGCCGACGAAGTGACCCCCAAAGGCGGCGCCCTCGCCGAAGCGCAAACCTGGGCGGAGCGGCTCGCGAGCCTGCCGCCGCTGCCGGTGCGGATGACAAAAGAAGCCGTCAACGCCGCCGCCAACGCCATCCATCATGCTTCGACGTTTATGGACCGCGACCAATATCTGCTGACCTTCCTCTCCGAGGATTTCCGGGAAGGAGTGAGCGCCTTCTTCGAAAAGCGCAAACCGGACTTCAGCGGCCGCTGAAGCAAAACACCAAGGGAGCCGCCGCCCGTGAAACTGCACACCGCTGGAGAGATCAAGGCCAAGATCGGCCGGGAAATCGGCGTGTCCGATTGGATCGTTATCGACCAGGACCGCATCAACCAGTTCGCCGACGTGACCGAAGACCATCAGTTCATCCACGTGAACCCCGAGATGGCCAAACAGACCCCTTTCGGAGGGACCATCGCCCACGGCTTTCTCGTCCTCTCAATGCTTGCGAAAATGGGCATGGCCGCCGACTTCGCGATGAAGGGCGTGGCCATGGGCGTCAATTACGGGTTTGAGAAGATCCGCATGGTCGCCCCTGTCCATGCCGGCAAACGGATCCGCGGCCGCTTCGTGCTCAAAAACATGGAGGAGCGCAGCCCCGGCCAGTGGCTCGCCACCCTTAGCGTCACGGTCGAGATCGAAGGCTCGGATAAGCCTGCGATCATCGCCGACTGGCTCTCCCTCCAGTTCGTTCAATAGGAACCGCCCATGAGCATGCGTTTTGACGGCCGCGTCGCCATCGTCACTGGCGCTGGCGCAGGCTTGGGCCGCGCCCACGCTTTGGCCTTGGGCGCCCGCGGCGCAAAGGTCGTGGTCAATGATTTCGGCGGCGGCGTCGATGGGACGGGCAGCTCATCCGGCCCTGCCGATAAAGTCGCCCAGGAAATCCGCGACGCCGGCGGCGAGGCCATTGCTCACGGTGCTGACGTGACCAATACCGAACATGTCGGCCGCATGGTCGAAACCGCCGTCGGCGCCTGGGGCCGCGTCGACATCCTGATCAACAACGCCGGCATCCTGCGCGACGCGAGCTTCGCCAAGATGGATCTCGGCGATTTCCGCAAGGTCCTGGACGTGCACCTCATGGGCGCGGTCGTCTGCACCAAGGCGGTTTGGGACACAATGCGCGCCGCCCAATATGGCCGCGTCCTGATGACGACCTCATCCTCCGGCCTCTACGGCAATTTCGGCCAATCGAACTATGGCGCGGCGAAAATGGCGCTTATCGGCCTGATGAACGTGCTGCAGATCGAAGGCGAGAAGAACAACATTCGCATCAATGCGCTAGCCCCCGGCGCCGCCACCCGTATGACCGAGGCGCTGCTGCCGCCCGCAGCCATCGGTCTGATGAACCCTGAAGCCGTCTCCCCGGCAGCGCTTTATCTGGTCAGCGAAAACGCCCCGCGGCGCACCATCCTCTGCGCCACCGCTGGCGGCTTCTCGCGAACGATCATCCACGAAACCGAAGGCGTGTTCCTCAGCGAAGAGATTCGCACCCCGGAAGAGGTGGAAGCCCGCTTCGCCGCGATCTCCGATGAAGCGGGACAGCACATCTACACCGACGGCGGCGGCCAAGTGCTGAAGTTCGTCGGCAAGGCCGCGGCCGCCGCTGGCGTGAAGCTCGGCTAAGCCCCCACAACCATCGCCCACAGCGCCTCGCCAACCGCGGCGAGCGCTGCGGGATCGACCGCCGCCCCCGTATCTTGCGGGGTGTGGAGGCTCGGGTGCAGGCCTGCCAGCGCACGGACGACGCCATAGCCCGCGCGGAGAACCTCCCCGCCCTCGCCCGTCGATTGCTCCGCGAGCGGAAACGCTGTGTAGCCCAGGGCCGTGAACGCGGCCCGCGCCTCGGGCTCCAAAGCCGGCGCCGCGAGCACCGATTGTTGCTCAGGGAACGGCGTTGCGTAGCTGTCCCGCTGCGCGGCGATGCAGGCGCCGAGATGAAGCCATAGCGTTGTGTCCTCTGGCGGCGGCGCCGTGGTCTCCAGAAACTGCGCCATGCCGAGATGCCCGATCTCGTGGCCAGTCGTGGCGACGAGCATGACGCCGACCGCATCTTGCCGCGCCGCCCGCGCCGCGAGGGCCAACAGAAGCGCGATCCCGGGTCCCCGCTCTGCACCGCAGGCGAACCACCCCGTCCGCGGGGTTGAGATCACCACACGCCGGGCGCGGCGGGCGAAGCCTCGGGTCTGCGCGATGAGCGTTGGCGAGGACACAGCCTCGGCCGCGGGCGGAAACGTGAGGCTCAGGTCGGCCCCAAGAGCTTGCCGCAGCGACGCAAAATCGGAGGGCCCCACCATGACCAGCGGCGCTGAAAACGGCGGCGCCTCAAGCGCCCGGTTGTAGAGCAACGGCGCATCTGCTTGCCCCGCCGCCGGCCGCGCGATCACCGCAACAGCCCCCGGGGCCGCAGCCTCGATGGCGGCGGTCGCAGCCTCCGGCCAAGACGCGTCAAGCAGCACAGGCGCCTCTGCCAAAACGATAGCCCCCGGTTGCGGGGGAAACGCAAGCGGCGCCGTGATCATCCTGCCGGGTCCGTCCGGCGACCCCTGCTGCAGGCCGCCCCAAGTCCAGGCGCCGTTGATCCCCACCCGTGCGGATCGTCGCGAGCGGACGGTGATCGCCTGCGACGACACCGCCAATCCCAGCGCCCCCAACCGCTCCGCCATCCAGGCCGCCGTGGCCAACTCCGCGGGGCCGCCCGTGATCTTGTCGCCAAGTCCGGCATAGTGCCCGACATCGTCCATCAGCGTCGGCCCAGGCGCTGGCCCGATGCGATGGCTGCACGCCATAGCCCCCGTAGCCCCCGCCAACACCGCCCGTCTCGACCAAAGCATCGCTCTTGACCTCATCGCCTCGACGCTGAACATACGCTCAGCATGGTCTACGATCGTTAATTGCAACCTCAAGGAGCGCCCCGAATGAGCGTCAGTTTCGGCGACGTGTTTGACGCCATCGGCCGTGCCGCGAGGCCAGAGGAGGCCGCCGTGATCTGCGACGGCGCGGTGACGAGCTGGGGCGCTTTTGACCGCCATTCCAACGCGGTGGCCCGCGCGCTCCTGGCCACAGGGCTCAAGACCCAGGATAAAGTCGCGCTCTATATGCGCAACGGGCCCGAGTACCTCATCGCCTTCGCCGCCTGCTTCAAAGCCCGCCTTGTGCCGGTGAACATTAATTTCCGCTATGGACCGGCGGAAATCGCATACCTGCTCGATAACGCCGATGCGCGCGCCGTGATCTTCGATCCGGTGTTCCGACAAAGCCTGCCCGAGGCGGACCTGGTCCGCGTCACCACAGGCGAACCCACCGCCGGCGAGCACGCTTTCACAAGCCTCAAAGCGGTCGATGCGGAGCCTCTGCGGCTCCCGCGCAGCGGGGACGATATCTTCCTGCTCTACACCGGCGGCACGACCGGCATGCCAAAGGGCGTGATGTGGCCCTCAACGGCCCTATGGGAGGCGCTGGCGACCAGCCGCAGCGTAGACCCGACCAAGCCGCCGCCCATGACGGTGGCGGCGCTGGAAGCGCAGATCACCTCCGGGTTGGGCCGCGTGCGCTACGCCATCCCCCCGCCTTTCATGCATGGCACGGGGCTTTTCTCCGCCATGAGCGTGCTATCCCGCGCGGGCGCGGTGATCTGCTCCCGGAGCCCGAGCTTTGATCCAGAAGCGACGCTTGACGCCATGGTTGCCGAGCGCTGCGACGGCCTGATCATCGTCGGCGACGCCTTTGCCGCGCCCTTGGTTCGGGCGCTGGACGCGCAACCCCTCCGCTGGGACCTGACTCGCGTCACGAGCGTCGTCTCCAGCGGCATGATGTGGAGCCCTGACCTCAAACAGGGCCTCCTCCGCCACATGCCGCAAGCCGTCCTCGCCGACGGCCTCGGCGCGAGTGAAGCTGCAAGCATCGCCATCGCCGTCACTACAAAAGACGTCGCTACGGGCGAAGCCCAGTTCGCCCTGGCCGACGCCATCGTCGTCGATCCCGAAACGCTCCAGCCTTTGCCTCCGGGCTCAGATACCGTTGGCGTGATCGCGAAGGCCGGGCCTTTGCCCCTCGGATACTACAAGGACCCCGAACGCACCGCCCGCACCTATGTCGTCATCGACGGGGTGCGCCGGATGATCGCCGGCGATCATGCGATGGTCCTCGCTGATGGTTCGATCAAGCTTTTGGGCCGCGGCGCCCACTGCATCAACACGGCGGGCGAAAAGGTCTACCCCGAAGAGGTGGAGCAGGCCCTGAAAACCCACCACGCCGTGACCGACGCATTGGTCTTCGGCGTGCCCGATCCCCACTACGGCCAACAGGTCGCAGCGGTTGTCTCTGTTGTGGGCGAGGCCACGGCGACCGGCCTGATCGCCCATGTCAAAGAGCGGCTCGCCGGCTACAAAGCGCCCAAGCGCATCGGCCTTGTGGCCGTTGTCCCCCGCGGCCCCAACGGCAAAGCCGATTACGCTGGCGCAAAAGCGGCCTTCCAGGCTTTGGCCGAAGACTAGGGGGGCGCCTGGATCGCCGCCAGCACCCGCTCCGGCGCTTCCAACTCCGGCGTGTGGCCGAGATCGACAAACGACACGCACCGCGCGTCTGGCGCAAGCCGCTGGATTGTGTGCGCGTTCTCTGGCGGATGCGAGCGGTC
This sequence comes from Alphaproteobacteria bacterium, assembly GCA_018971945.1. Taxonomy (GTDB): domain Bacteria; phylum Pseudomonadota; class Alphaproteobacteria; order Caulobacterales; family Aquidulcibacteraceae; genus REEB509. Next base: position 26,772 of record JAGWZH010000036.1, read on the forward strand.
CGCTTCCCCCCACAGCGACAGCACGGGCTGCGACGGCCGTTCGAGCGTCACGTGCGGGTCCATATAGCGTTGATAGGCGCTCGCGAGCGACCACTGCGCCCCACGGCGAAACGATTCGGCCGCGCAGGAACAAAACCCGTCGATCAGGTCCCGCTGGCCGACCGACAATGCGTACCAATCCGGCATCCGCTTGGGCGCGAGACGCTGCATCGCAAGCTGGCCTAGAATGGGCTTGGCCAGGATACGCCTGGGATCCCGGCGCGCTTTCCACAGCGCAAAGGCCGCAACATCGCCGGTCTGGATGAGCGCGAGCCGCGAACACAGCGCGGGATACCGCACCGCGATATCGATCGCACCGAGCCCCGAGACGCACGAGAAAGCCAAGATCGCCTGATCCCCGGCAACAGCCTCCAGAAAGGCCGCGACCTCTTCATTGGTCTCCCGAAAGCCGAACCCGAAATCTTCGGAGGCGACCGAAAACCCCATCGCCGGCAATTCAAGCACGATCACCCGGTAGTGCGGCGCAAACACCGCGATGAGCTGGTCATAAGTCTCAAGCGTCATCGGCGGATCGGCGGCGAAAACAATGCTGTCCCCTGCCCCCGCCTCGCGGTAGCGAAACTGCACCTTGGCCGTGGTGTGAAATCTCACTCCTGCAGAGGCAGTTGCCGGCCACCCCTCGCGCACCACCCGTCGCCGCGCCGCAGCCCCTCTGGTGTCGAGGCGCACGCCAAGCTTCGACAGAAATGCGCTCATCAGGCAACCTCCCGGTGACGCTGACTCAGTTTAGCTGGGAAGGCGTTGGTTCCTGGCCGCCGCCGTGATCGCCTTGCGCGCTCGCTCTTCAAGATCCCGCATGAGACCAGCGGGGCGACGGCGGCCGGGCGCTCCAGACGGGCTACAGGAAGATGCGCGGCGGGCCGTTCGACCAAGAGCGCCCGCGAGCGCCGATTGATGAGCACCCCGTAAGGGCGCCCGGCACGAG
>JAGWZH010000037.1 GCA_018971945.1 Alphaproteobacteria bacterium
CGCCGCCACCCCCGCCGCCGCCGCCGCCCGGCGGATCGTTCCCGGCGACGGGTTCAGCGGAGTTCCTGGCCAATTGGGGGCCCGGCGGCGTCGAAGCCCAGGCCGGCTGGACGCGCGGCTTCAATGGAGCGGGCGTCTTGATTGGGGTGATCGATGACGGGGTCTACCCCGATCATCCAGAGCTGCAGGGCCGGATATCGGCCCTGTCTCGCGATATCAACGGAAGCCGTAATCAGCTGACAGGACCCGGGACGCATGGGAGTGAGCTGTCTGCGCTTATTGCGGGCAATTTCAACGGCGCGAGCACGGTGGGCGTCGCCTATGGCGCGACCATTCTTGCAGTCCGCGCCGATGAGCCGGGCCCGTGTCCGGACAATTCGCCCTCTCGGTGCGGGTTTTTCAACGCCGATCTCTCCGCCGCGCTGGACTACGCAGTCGCCAACGGGGTCCGGGTGGTAAATCTCAGTCTGGGTTCAAGCACGCGCAACGAGACCTTCGCTGCGGCGGTGCGCCGGGCCACACAGGCTGGCGTGATCCTTGTCGTCTCTGCGGGGAATGACGGGCCTGCGGCGACCGAAGTCAATTACCCAGGCCGGCTGGCTTTGGAGGAGGGCGTTTCGAACGGACTGGTGATCATCGCTGGCGGGATGAACCCCAACGGCGCGTTTAACACCCGCTCCAACCAAGCCGGGCAGGCCGCGCCTTTCTATGTCACCGCGCCAGGCTGGGAGATCATTGTTCCCGACTTCGCCAATCCTGGACCGACCGACCCTGCTTTTCAGCTTTGCTTCGCCGACCTCACTTGTCGCATCCAGGGAACTTCTTACGCCTCGCCGCACATCACCGGCGCGGTGGCCATTCTTATCCAGGCTTTTCCTGGGCTCGCCCCGCGCCAGGTTGTGGATCTCGTCTTCGCCTCAACGATCGATATCGGTTCGCCCGGCATCGACCCCCAGACGGGCCGCGGCGTTTTCAATTTGGAGCGGGCGTTCCGGCCTGTGGGCGCCCTGACCATGGCGACAACGACGGGGGAGGTTTCTCCCTATGGGCTTCTCGGGGCCCTCGGGCGCGCTTTTGGAGACGGCCCTTTGAGCGACCCCGCTGTGTGGCGCGTCGCGGCGTTCGATTCTTTTGGGCGGACATTCGAGGTGTCTCTGGCCCCTGGCTGGACGCAAGCGGACGACCGTCTCGCTGTGGTCGCGCCGCCCTTGTGGCGAAGCGTGGTCGTCGCTGGCGGCGGAGCCGCCATGCGCTTCTCGATCGCTCGGCCAGATCAGGTGGAGGCAGCGCCGGCCTCCGGACCACGGTGGCTTACCGAAGCGGCGATGGCCCAAACGCCTGCGCTGAGCGGTGAAGCGCTGTTTGGTCCTGATCTCGCCTTGCGATTGGCCGTCAATGGCGCGCCCTTTGGCGACATAGCGCGCCTGCAAGGGTTGGGCGCTCTCTCTGCGGGAGGAGTGGCGGCTGAAGCGGCCTATGCATTGAGTCCCTGGACGAGTGTGGCCTTGTCCATGAGCCAGAGCCCGACGCAGGGCGCTTGGATGGGTCTGCCAGCGCGGAGCGCCAGCGCGCGCGCGGCGCAATTCGCCATCGAGGCTGGCCGGTGGCGGGCTGCTTTAGGCGTGGCGATGCAGGAGGAGCGCGGCAGTGTTTTGGGAACCGCCTGGCGCGAAGATCTGGGAACGAGGCCGCAGGCGCGTTCGACCTCGGCCTCCGCCAGCCTGGTCTGGCGGCACGAGGACGCTTTGAGCCTCAGCGCAGCCCTGGAGCTTGGTCAGACCCGGCTTGCCGAGGGCGGCTTTCTGCGAGGCGGGGAGCCTTTTGCAACCAGCGCCTGGCGCTTGAGCGCGTCCCATGCCCTTGTCCCGCTCTTGCCCGCCTTGTCTTCAGCCGACGCTCAGCTTGAGCTCAGCGTCTCGCAACCCCTGCGCGTGGAAAACGGGTCTTTCCATGGACTGCTGCCGACCGCAGATGCCTATGGACGCCGCAGTCTCTCCTTTGAGTCTCGGCGCATCGAAGCGGCCCCAAGTGGACGTGAGATGCGCCTCGAGGCGTCCTATCGCGCTTGGATCGCTGATTCTGCGAGCCTTTCTTTAGAGGCTGTTCACGTTCTGGAGCCCGGCCATCGAGCGGATGCTGAGCGGGACACGAGCGCCCGAGTGGGGCTTCGGTTCGCCTACTGACTGGCGATCTGATAAGGCAAAGTGAGGTCGAAAAGAGCGTCCTGCCCGGTCGGCGCGGCCCGCGAGGGGGCTTCAGTTTCAGCGCCAAGCGCAGGATATCGGTTTGTACGCGAGGCGTTGGGGGCTCCGATCAGAGATCCTCAAGCGTGGCGTCCCATGGACCGGAGCGGCTTGTCTCAGAGCCCTGCGACCTCTCCAGGGTCGGCTTGGCGGTCCCGGTTTCCGCGCCGCCGCTCGGCTGTTCTTCTCCTGCGGTGGGCGTGGGCTCATCTGGGGCGGGGAAGTCTTGACGGGCGCGCGCACCCTCGGCCGCCGCGAGGGGCAGCCCGAAAAGCCTAACCCGAACCAGATCGGCGGACGCGGCGAGCGACGGGTCGACGGCCACCAAGAACACGCCGAGCCGTTCTGGCGGACCAGTTGAGGGCAATGGCGCGTCAGCGACGGCGCCGCCCTCAGCCGCCAACGCCTCTTCCCAGACAACCGCGCCGCGGCCCTGCAGGCTGACGGCGACGGCCCTCACATTGACGGCGTTGGCGATGTCGATCTCAACCCGCAGGGCGGCGCCGGCGGGGAAGGCCGCAGTTTCGCTTAGCGCGATCCAAACGCCCCGATCGGCGGGGCTCGGCGATCCTCTGCCTGTCGGCACTGTGATCCGCAACGCGCCCGTATCGAGCGGCGTCCCCTGCAGTCCGGCCTCGGCCACCGCCGCGGCCAGCGCGGGGCCTTCGAAGAGCAGCCCTTGATCGATGGCGACGCCGGCCTGAGGCGCAGCGACAGGTGGGGGGCTCAAAAAACGCCCTACGACGAAAAGAAATCCGACAAGGGCGAAAACGACCGCCAAGGCGCCCCAAAGCCATCTCATTGCTGCTGGATCCTTGTTCTGGCAAACCAAGATCGGGGTTCAGCGAAGCGCGTATCGCCGTCTCCATTGCGGGCGAAGTGTTGAGGGGGAAGGCCTATGCTGGCAAGAGGGGGATGGCTAAGGCTCATGGTCTTGAGCATTTGCCTTGCCGGCCTGGCGGCTTTTGGAAGCAGCGCGGCGCATGGGCAGCCGGGGCCGCAGTCGCCGATCGCGTTCTCCCTTGTTTATGATGCTGACGTGTTCAACGTGGTGCGGCTCGGGCGGGTGAGGCTGGAGGGCGTCGTCGCTGACGGGAGCTACAGCGCCCTGGCGGACTTGCAGACCGTGGGGTTCGCCGCGATTTTCGAACGGACCTCGCTGTCGGCTGCAGCCCAGGGGGTCATGACGGATCGCGGGCCCCAGACCCAACGATATGATTTGTCCCACAGCTATGCGGAAAAATTCCGCAGGGTGCAGATCCGTCGCGATGCGGGCCGGGTCACAGTGCAGGCGGCGCCGCGCTATGGCGATCTGGGCGCCACCCCCGCCACCGACCGTCAACGCGATGGGTCGCTTGATCCGGTATCGGCTTTGGTGCGGCTGAGCCTGCAGATCGGGCAGGACCCTGTCTGTCGCGGCGGCGCGAATGTGTTCGATGGACGGCAACATTATCAGCTCCGCTTGTCCGGCGGCCGCCGCCAGGGCTTCGACGGGGGCGGATACCGAGGCGAGGCGCTTGTCTGCACGCTCGATTATGTCCCGGTCAGCGGCTTTTCAGACATGTCCCCACAAGCGCTGGCCCGCATACCACGCGCCGAGATCTGGTTTGCGGCTCGGGAAGGGTTCTCGCCCCCGCTGCGGATCGCCTTACCCACTCCGGTTGGAGAAGCACGCCTGACGCTTGTTGAGTATAGCTTAGAATAAAAAATCCATAAGCGATGGAAAATATATAATCGCATAACAACAATTGAACGAAGATCATGCGGATAAAATACAAATTGGACAAATGATTCATTGCGACGCGGCTTTGGTTCCTTATTGTAATGATCAGACAGAACAATAAACGCGTTGGGGTGTGTCGCTTTTTTAAAAATCAGAATGGCGATGACCCCGGTCATTAAGGGCGGAACCGCCTGCTAAGGGCTCGACAGCGACTTTTGGGAGCTGAGGCAGGGTCGCCGCTCGTCTCGTCCGACGGCAAGCCGCCCGCTGAAAGATTTGAAACCCGTCCCCAGGCGCGCTAGAGTGATTGCTGAGTTTCTTAGAAGGACACCTCCTTGGCCCGCGTCACCGTTGAAGATTGCGTCGATAAAGTGCCTAACCGATTTTCCCTTGTGCTCCTGGCGGCGCATCGCGCCCGCGCGATTTCAGCGGGGGCGTTGCCGGTGATCGATCGGGATCGGGACAAGGATCCCGTGGTCGCACTGCGGGAGATCGCCGAACTCGCTGTGAGTCCGGAAGCGCTTCGCGACAGTCTTGTCTCGACCTTCCAGGACGTGCAGCCCGCGGCGAAGGCGGAGAGCGAGCAGGACAAGCTCGCGCTGTCGGCGCCGGTGAACACGACCGAGGAAGAGGTGCTGCGGGCGCTGCAAGCGGAAGCGGAAGCCCAACGCGACGAGCGCTATTGAGCGATGGGGGGCGCCTGACCTATGGGCGACGGGGCCGCTGTGGCCGCTCCTCAACGGACGCAGGGCCAATCGCCTGCGGCGTCGGCTCCTCGGACGCGTTACCTCCGTCAGTTCGAATTGGTGGAGCGTGTTCGAGCTTACGACCCCAATTTCGATGAGGCTCTCCTAAACAGGGCTTATGTGTTCGCCACGGCGATGCATGGTCATCAAAAGCGGCACTCAGGCGATCCCTATTTCGCGCATCCGATTGAGGTGGCGGGGATCCTGACCGAGTACCGTCTCGACACTGCGGCCATCGTCGCAGGTTTGCTTCACGACACGATCGAAGACACGGAAGCCACGCGCGAAAAGATCGCCGAGCTGTTTGGGGACGCCATCGCCGATCTTGTCGAGGGCGTAACGAAGCTGTCGCGATTGGAAAAGGGCGATGCGCCGGCCAAACAGGCGGCCAATCTCCAGAAGTTCATTCTGGCGATGAGCAAGGATGTGCGCGTGCTTTTGGTGAAGCTCGCGGACCGGCTGCACAATCTGAGGACCCTTTTTCACCATCCGAAGGCTGAAAGCAGGCGGCGGATCGCCAAGGAAACCCTGGAGATTTACGCACCCCTTGCCCGACGCATCGGCATGGAGAAGATGGCCCGCGAGCTTGAGGCTCTGGCCTTTCATGAAGCTTACCCCCAGGCCGAGGCCGCCATCAAAGAGCGTTTGGAGCAGTTGCGTCTGGAAAAGGGCGCCAATGTCGCTCTCATCACGCAAAAGCTGGCTGAGCTCCTGAGCGCCGCTCTCAGCGGGGTGCGCGTTTATGGCCGGGAGAAGCAGACCTATTCGATTTGGCGGAAGCTTGAACGCAAGGCTATCCAGTTCCAGGACTTGGCCGACATTTACGCGTTCCGCGTCATCGTGAACGCGTCCGACGAGTGCTACCGCGCGGTCGGCCTGATCCATCAGACATGGCGGTGCCTACCCGATAGCTTCGAGGACTATATCTCCAATCCGAAGCCCAACGGTTACCGTTCCATCCATACCATTGTCATCGGGCCGGGCAATGTGCGGGTGGAGATCCAGATCAGGACACAAGAGATGGATGAGGCGGCCGAGGTGGGGGTGGCGGCCCATTGGCGCTATAAGAACGAAAGCTATGGTTTCGACGCCGAGGGTGCTGCGGCCAAGGGCATCGACCCTCGTGTTGCGGTGCAGTCGCTGCTCGATATCGCCGATCATGGCGGCGATGCGCGGGATTATCTGGAGAACACCAAGCTCGAGATGTATTCCGACCATGTGTTCGCCTTCAGTCCCAAAGGCGAGTTGATCGCCTTGCCGCAAGGAGCGACGCCTCTGGATTTCGCTTATGCGGTGCATTCCGACATTGGCGATACCTGCATCGGGGCGAAGGTGAACAACCAGGAAGCGCCCCTGAGGACTGCGCTGCGCAATGGCGACGTGGTCGAGATCATCCGGGCGGCCCAGCCTGGACCGGTCCCAGGGTGGGAGAATCTGACCAAAACGGGGCGCGCCAAAAGCGCCCAGCGTCGCTTGGAGCGGGCCGCGCGAAGGTCCGAATTTGCGAAATTGGGCCGGGATTTGGTGGCCCATGCGCTGCATCGCTACGGCCATGACCTCGCCGAGGTGTCGTTGAAGGACGCCGCAGCAAGGCTTCACCATGATGACGCCGAGAGCCTGTTTGTGGCGGTGGGGGCCGGGGAGATCCGCGCTGCGGCGGTGGCGTCGGCGGCGTTCCCGGGGCTGGCCGATCGGGTCGTCCGCGACCACGCGCGGACCGCCATCGATGACCGTGGCGCGCGTCTTTATGTCGAGGGCGGAGCGCTGACCCCTGGCGTGTCCTTGCATTTCGCGTCCTGCTGCACCCCCATTCCAGGCGATCGGATTGTGGGCGTCCAGGAACCGGGCAGGGGCGTGGTGATCCACACCATCGACTGCGAGGCCCTCGCCGGTCTCGAAGCAGAGGCTGAGGATTGGATTGATCTCGCCTGGACCAAGGCCGCCAGGGACGGTGCGGTCGCGGTGACGCGCCTTTTGGTCACGGTGGAGAACGCGCGCGGCGTTCTGGCTCAGCTTTGCCGCATGATCGCCGAAAACGAGGGGGATATTCTCAATATCCGCACTGCGCGGCGCAGCGTCGATTTCTTTGATCTTGTGTTTGACATAGAGGTCGCCGACGCAAGGCACCTGACCCACATCATCGCGGCGTTGCGTACCTCGAAGGCGGTCCGGGACGTGCATCGCCAGCGCGGCTAGGCCAGGGGCTCGCGCCGGGGACAAAGGAGAAGTGATGAGCGTTGTCCCGATCGCCTCTCAGCCGCAGTTTTTGCGCCTTGGGGTGAATATCGACCATGTGGCCACGATCCGCAACGCCCGCGGCGGACTGCACCCTGACCCGGTGCGCGCGGCTCAAGTTGCGGCCGAGGCGGGAGCCGACGGCATTACGCTTCATATCCGCGAGGACCGTCGGCATGTGCGAGAGGATGATCTTATTCGCCTCGCTCTGGCAGTCAGCCAACCCATCAATCTAGAGATGGCCTGCACCGACGAGATGCTCGCCATCGCCGTCCGCGCGCGGCCTCATGCGGTCTGCCTCGTTCCCGAGCGTCGGGAGGAGCGGACCACCGAGGGCGGCCTGGATGTGGCGCGTCACCACAGCGCCGTGGCCCCCTTCGTCAGGACTTTGAGCGATGCCGGGGCCCGGGTGTCGCTCTTCATCGATCCGCATCCTGTGCAGGTGGCGGTGGCGCAAGCCCTTGGCGCGCCAGTGGTGGAGCTTCACACCGGCGCCTTTTGCGAGGCTCTGGCCTTGGGAGACGTCACCCGCGCCGAACGCGAGCTTGGTCTGCTGCGTGAAGCGGCGGCGTTGGGCGCGGAGCGTGGTCTGGAGATTCATGCTGGCCATGGCATCACCTTTGAGAGTGTCGGCCCTGTCGCGGCGATCCCCCAGATCTCAGAGCTGAATATTGGGCATTTTCTCGTGGGCGAAGCGATTTTTATCGGGTTCGAGGGGGCGGTACGCCGCATGCGCAGCCTGATGGATCAGGCGCGCGCCGGGGCGATCGCGGCGGAGTAGAACGCGAATGATTCTTGGGGTCGGCGCTGATCTGGTCGATATTCGCCGGGTGGCGGTGGTTCTTGAACGCCATGGCGATCGGTTCACCCATCGCTGTTTCACGGCCACTGAGCGCGCCAGGGCGGACCGCCGCCCTCACGCGCGCGCCGCGTCCTACGCCAAACGGTTCGCGGCCAAAGAGGCTTGCGCCAAAGCCCTCGGCACAGGATTGCGACGCGACGTGTTCTGGCGGGACATGGGTGTTGTGAACCTCCCGGGGGGGCAGCCGACGATGGCGTTGACGCGAGGCGCCGCACAGCGCTTGGCCAGTTTGGTTCCTCCGCGCTATAAGCCTGTCATCCATGTCAGCCTTTCGGACGACGATCCTTGGGCGCAGGCGTTCGTTGTGATCTCGGCGATAGGGGAAAACGAGTGACAGCGGCGCGATTGAGGGGGCAGAAGACGCGCCATGACAACGCCGTTGCAACGATCTGGAATTTTGGCCGCGATCTGGGAGAATGTGAGCACCATATTCTGGGCGCTGCTTCTGGCCTTTGGACTGCGTTTCTGGATCGCGCAGCCCTTTCGGATCCCGTCGAGTTCGATGGAGCCCACGCTGCAGGTGGGTGATTATGTCGTGGTCCCAAAATGGTCCTACGGCTACACCCGTTTTTCCTTTGCGCCCCTGGAGCGTCTTTTGCCGGAAGGACGGCTTTTTGGCCGCGATCCGGAGCGGGGCGACATCATCGTGTTCCGCTCGGAGGCCCAACCCGATATTGACCTGATCAAGCGCCTTGTCGGTATGCCGGGGGACACTGTGCGCATGCGGGACGGGGTTTTGTCGCTCCGCCGGGCAGGCGACGCCGTCTTCACGGAGGTTCAGCGCGTCCCCAGGCCTGACATCCGGCCGCCGGACAACGTTTTTGGTCAAGCCGCGGCCTATGAGGAGACCCTGCCTTGGGGGGGGCCTACCTATCTTACGTTCGACTTGAGCCAAGCCGCGCCTCTTGATGACGGCGAATGGCGGGTACCCGAAGGTTATTACTTCATGATGGGCGACAACCGGGACAATTCCGGCGACAGTCGCGTGCCCTGCCCAACCCGTCCCGCGCTGCCGATGGAGGGAGGCGGCGAGGTCTGCATCGAGCCGCCGCCTGTCGGTTTCATCGCACCCGATCGGCTTGTCGGTCCGGCGCGGCTCGTGCTGGTGTCGTTCGACCGCTCAACGACCATTGCGCCCTGGACCTGGTTGACCGGTTTTCGGACCGATCGCTTCCTGAAGCCTTTGGAATAGGCTTGCGCTTCTGCGGCGGCGCCCTTGGCCGCGCCGAGGGAGCGTGGCAAGAAGGCGATGTCGTATCGGCTCGCCGCGCGCCGGCTGCTGGATGGGGCGAGCCCGCCAAGTGGCGAGCTCCAAAAGGCGAAGCATGGGAATGACCACCGCAACAGCGCCGAGTTCGTCGTTTGCCGCCGTCGTTTGGGAGAACGTTCGTACGATCATTTACGCCCTCATTCTGGCCTTCTTCATTCGTTTCTGGGTCGTCCAGCCTTTCCGCATTCCTTCAAGCTCGATGGAGCCGACCCTTTTGGTGGGGGACTTCATCGTTGTGACGAAGTGGTCTTACGGCTACAGCCGCTTTTCCTTCGCGCCTTTGGAGCGCCTGTTGCCGTCAGGCCGCCTTTTCGGCGCCGAGCCGCGACGCGGGGACCTGGTGGTGTTCCGCCCTCCGGCCCAGCCTGATCGTGACTTCGTGAAGCGTTTGATCGGTCTGCCCGGCGACACGGTCCGCGTCCTTGGCGGAGAGATCGCCATCCGTCCGGCCGGCGCCGACGCGTTTATCGGCGTCGCCCGCGTCCCAAGGCCCGACTTAGTCACCCCCGTCTCCAGCTTCGGCTTCGCCGTTCAAGCCTATGAGGAAGCCCTGCCCGACGGCCGACATTATGTCGTCTTCGACTCAAACCCTTTAGGCGAACTCGATAATGGCGAATGGCGCGTTCCTGAGGACCATTATTTTGTGATGGGCGACAACCGGGATAATTCCGAAGACAGTCGCGCCCCGTGCGTCCGCGAAGCCGGCTTTTGGAGTGCGGAAACGCCGGGCCCCTGCGTCGCGCCGCCGCCTGTGGGTTTTGTGCCAGCGGATCACTTGGTCGGTCCGGCTCGGTTTGTCTTTCTGTCTTTTGAGGACAGAGCCGCCATCGCCCCGTGGACCTGGTTTTCGGGTTTCCGGGCTGATCGATTTCTGAAGTCAGTCCAATGAACGATGCTGCGCGGGTCAAGGCCGCCATGCGCCAGGCCGCCGAATCCTGGGGCCATCATTTCGCCAATGCGGGGCTTCTGGTGGAGGCGCTCACCCATGCCAGCGCCCAAGACGGGCGGGCGGGTGTCGCCGTCAATGAGCGGCTGGAGTTTTTGGGCGATCGGGTCCTTGGATTGATCGTGGCGAAACATCTCTTTGCGGCCTATCCTGCCGAAGGGGAAAATGGGCTCGCCCCGCGGCTCAATGGAGTGGTCAACCGACTTGCTTGCGCGCGCGCCGCCAAACGCGCGGGTCTTGGCCCAACCCTATGGTTGTCGCCGGCGGAGGAGCGTTCTGGCGGCCGTGAGAAGGAGGCGATCCTCGCCGACGCGTGTGAGGCCGTGATCGCCGCTTTGTATTTGGACGGCGGCATGCCGGCGGCGGAGGCTTTCGTGTTGCGATTTTTCGCTGAGGAGCTGCGGGAGAGCGAGGCGCCTCGGCAAGATCCCAAGACGGCGCTCCAAGAATGGGCCGCAGCCCGTCGCCATGGACCTGTCGCCTACAGGGTTCTGGAGCGCACGGGCCCTGATCACGCCCCATGCTTTGTGGTGGAGGCGAGCGCCCCGCCTGCAGCTGTCGCGCGGGGCACAGGACCGTCTAAACGCGAAGCTGAACGGGCAGCGGCGAGGGCTTTGTTGCGGGATGCCGGCGTCGATGTCTGAAGAACCGCGCCGCTGCGGCTTCGCCGCCCTGCTGGGCGCCCCGAACGCGGGCAAATCAAGTCTTGTGAACGCGATCGTGGGCGCCAAAGTGGCGATCGTAACCCACAAGGTGCAGACGACCCGCTCTTTGTTGCGGGGCGTGGCGATCCGGGGCGCGGCCCAAATCATTCTGGTGGACACCCCTGGCGTCTTCGCCGCCAAACGCAAGCTCGACCGCGCCATGGTGCGCGCCGCCTTTGGCTCGATCGAGGACGCCGACGCCATCGTGCATGTGATCGACGCGCCCGCGCAGGCGAGGTTTCTGGAGGGCAGGCCGACGGGCGCGGACGCGCGCGGCGCTGAAGACGCCAAAGCCGTTGAGGCGCGGCTGCAAGAAGCCGGGGCGAAGACGATTTTGGCGTTGAACAAGGTGGACGCGATGGCGCGGCCGGCGCTCTTGGCTGTGGCCCAAGCGCTCTTCAGACCCGAGCGGCATGAGGCGGTGTTCATGCTTTCAGCCAAGACCGGCTCTGGGGTGAACGATTTGGCGGCCCGTCTTGCCGCTCAGATGCCGGAGGGCCCTTGGCTCTATCCGGAGGATCAAACTGCGGATCTGCCCGTTCGGGTCTTGGCGGCGGAGATAACCCGGGAAAAGCTGATGCTGCGTTTGCACGACGAGCTGCCCTACGACCTTACGGTCGAAACGGAGAGCTGGCAGGAGCGCAAGGACGGCTCGGCGCGGATCGATCAGGTCGTCTATGTCGCGCGAGAAAGTCAGCGGCAAATCGCGATTGGCGACAAGGCGGCGGTCATCAAAGCGGTCGGCAAGGCGGCGAGACAGGACCTCGAGAGCCTCTTAGATCGCCGCATCCACCTGTTCTTGACCGTGAAACTGCGGGAGGGATGGGCCGAGGAGCGCGAACGCTTCGACGCGCTTGGGCTGGATTTTGATCTTTGATGGAATGGACCGGATCCGCCATCGTCCTCGGCGCCAAACCTTTCGGCGAAGGAAAGGCGATCGTGGAGCTGTTTTCCGCCGAGCATGGGCGTACGGCGGGTGTGGTCCATGGCGTCCGTCGCTTGGGCGGCGTCTTGCAGGCGGGCAATCGGGTGCACGTCACCTGGAAGGCGAGGCTCGCCGAACAGCTGGGCTTCTTCGCCCCGCTTGAAATGGAGTCGGGGGTCGCGGCCTTTCTGTTGGACGACAAGGCCGCCCTGGACGGCCTGACGAGCACGGTGGCTTTGATCCGCCTCGCCTTGCCCGAGAGACAGGCCTATCCCGCCGTCTATGGATCGCTCAGCGTCGTCCTGGACAGTCTGGCGGAACCGCATCTATGGCCGGCGCTGTACAGCCGCTTTGAGCTCGGGCTGCTGACCGCGGCGGGCTATGGTTTGGATCTCAGTCGCTGCGCGTTGACGGGTGTGGCGCACGATCTCGCTTTCGTCAGCCCCAAAAGCGGCCGGGCGGCTAACCGCGACGCCGCTGCCGCATTCGCTGACAAGCTCTTGGCGCTGCCGCCTTTCCTCATCGATCCAGAAGCGCCGGTCGCGTCCGGCGACATTGCCGATGCGTTTGCGCTGACTGGTTTTTTTCTTGAGCGGCGTATCGCTGATCCAAAGGGCGAGGGAATGCCCGACGCCCGAAGACGGTTAATAGAGCATTTGGGAATGAACGGTCGATTATAGACGGTCACTATGATTCGGCCCGAGAGCCCGGGCGAGAGGACAAGGCATGGCGGACGATTTCGGCGCGCTTCCCCCCGACGGCGGGCGCATCATCGAGGAACCGATCTCTGACGCGCTGGCCAAGCGCTATCTGGCCTATGCTCTTTCCACCATCACCAGCCGGGCCCTGCCGGATGTACGCGACGGGTTGAAGCCTGTGCATCGCCGCATCCTTTATGTCATGCGTCGGATGGGCTTGGGCTCGAGCGATCCGTTGCGGAAGAGCGCCAAGGTGGTGGGCGATGTGATGGGCGGCTTCCATCCCCATGGCGACCAGGCGATTTACGACGCCATGGTGCGGTTGGCGCAGGATTTTTCCGTCCGCTATCCGCTGGTCGACGGCCAGGGCAATTTCGGCAATATCGACGGCGATAATCCCGCCGCCATGCGCTACACCGAAAGTCGGCTGACCAGGGCTGCGGAGCTCCTCTTGGAGGGAATCGACGAGAACGCCGTCGACTTCCGGGAGACCTATGACGGGCAGGACGAAGAACCTGTGGTGCTTCCGGGGGGATTTCCGAATCTCTTGGCCAATGGCGCGTCTGGGATCGCGGTCGGCATGGCGACCTCGATCCCGCCGCACAACGCCGCCGAGCTGATCGACGCTTGTCTGCACTTGATCGCCAAGCCCGACGCCGCCGTGGAGGAATTGATCCGACTTGTGCCTGGGCCGGACTTGCCGACAGGCGGCCAGATCGTGGAGGGCGCCGACGGCATCCGTGAGGCCTACACAACCGGACGCGGGGGGTTCCGCGTCCGCGCCCGCTGGGAGGTGGAGGAGCTGGCGCGCGGGCAGTGGCGGATCCTTGTCACAGAGATCCCCTATCAGGTTCAGAAAGCCAAGCTGATCGCGGCTCTCGCGGATCTGGTGGAAAGCAAGAAGGCGCCGCTGGTCGCTGACGTCCGCGACGAGAGCGCCGAGACCATCCGCATCCTGATTGAACCTCGGTCGCGCACGGTGGAGCCGCAGCTGCTGATGGAAAGCTTGTTCAAGCTGTCCGAGCTCGAAAGCCGCGTGCCCTTGAACATGAATGTGCTCGACGGGGCGGGCGCCCCGCGCTTGATGGGTCTGAAAGACGTGCTCGTCGCTTTTCTGGCGCACCAGCGCGCAGTGCTGCAGCGGCGGACAGCGTTTCGGCTGGACAAGATCGCCGCCCGCTTGGAGATCCTGACGGGTTTATTGATCGTTTATCTCAACCTTGATGAGGTGATCCGCATCATCCGCAACCAGGACGAGCCCAAACCAGTTCTGGTGAAGCGCTTCAAGCTGACCGACACGCAGGCTGAAGCGATCCTCAATACCCGGCTTCGGGCCTTGCGGAAACTGGAGGAGATGGAGCTACGCAAAGAGGAGGAGGCGCTCAAGGCTGAGCAAGCGGGTCTGCTGTCGCTCCTCGCGTCGGAAGCGGCGCAATGGTCCAAGCTCGCCTCTGACCTCAAGGAACGACGCAAGCTCTTCGGTCCAGAGACATCCTACGGCCGCCGCCGGACCGCCCTTGGCGAAGCGCCTTCGGAAACGGGTCCGATCGCGGTCGAGGCCTTCGTGGCAAAGGAGCCTGTGACCGTTGTTTTGTCACAGAAAGGATGGCTGCGCGCTCTCAAGGGCCGGCTTGAGGATCTCGACGGGGTGAAGTTCAAGGACGACGACGCGCCAGCTTTCGTGGTGCGCTGCGACACCACCGACAAGCTTCTGGCCTTCGCCAGCGATGGCCGCGCTTTCACGTTCGAGGCCCATAAGCTTCCTGGCGGGAGGGGGGCTGGCGAGCCGATCCGACTGATGATCGAGCTGGGCGAGGAGCACGAAATCATCGCTTTGTTCGCTTTTGAGGAGGGCGACAAACGCCTGGTGGCGTCCTCCGACGGCTTCGGCTTTATCGCTCCTGCAGCGGATATGCTGGCCCAGAAGCGGGGGGGCAAACAGGTATTGAACCTGTCCGACGGCGCCCGCGCGATCGCTGCGGCGCAGGCGCGGGGCGACCTCGTGGCGAGCGTGGGCGAGAACCGGAAGATCTTGATTTTCCCTCTCGCTGAGTTGCCGGAAATGAGCCGCGGCAAGGGCGTGAAGCTGCAGACCTTCGTCGAAGGAGGCTTGGCCGACGTGGCGGTGTTCGCCGCTTCTGAAGGCTTGAGTTGGGTGGACAGCGCAGCCCGGGTCCGCGCGGTGCCGGAGTGGGAAAATTTGCGGGGCAAGCGCGCCGCCGCCGGTAGGCCGGCGCCGAAGGGGTTTTCGCGCTCTGGACGCTTTGACGACACTTTAGGCGGGTGAGGGACCATGTTGGTGCGGCTGATCCGCCGTTGGACAGAGAACCAAGGACGACGCTAGTTTCGTCATTGCTGTGAGAAGAGAGGCAACAGAGGCCATGAGCGCAACCTTGATCGTCGTCGTCGTGTTGGTAGGCTTGGTTGTCATCGGCATCGGCATCTATAATCGGCTGGTGGCGTTACGCCAGCGCTGCAACCAAGCTTTTGCCGACGTGGACGTGCAGCTGAAGCAGCGCCATGACCTGACGCCGAACCTGGTCGAAACAGTGAAGGGCTATGCGGCGCACGAACGCGAGACCCTTGAGGCGGTGATCAACGCCCGCAATCAAGCGGTGAAGGCGGAGGGATCTGGCGATGTCGGCGCCATGAGCAGCGCTGAGGGTGCGTTGGGCGCGGCGCTTGGCCGGCTGATCGCCCTCTCGGAAGCCTATCCAGACCTGAAGGCGAACGCCAATTTTCAGCAATTGCAGGCGGAGCTGTCCGATATCGAGAACAAGATCGCCGCAGCGCGCCGTTTCTTCAACAGCGCCGTCAGCGAGTACAATACTGGTCGAGAGCAGTTCCCTGCTGTCCTCTTCGCGGGCGCTCTCGGTTTCACGCCGCGTGATTTCTTTGATCTCGGCGAGGAGCAGCGCGATCGACTGGACGACGCCCCGCAGGTTTCATTCAACAAATCCTAGAGTCTATGAGGTCTAGGGGGCCATGTTCAAATCGTACGGCCTTCAAACCCACATTTGGAATAATAATTGGAAATCCATGCTGCTTTTGGCAGGGTTTCCGATACTTTTGATGTTATTGACTTACGGCTTATTTCTTTTGTACGCTGGCCTGATCGCGACCGAAGGGCATGGCGGCGGGGCGATGGCCAGTCCTTTTATCTGGGCGGCGGACCGTTTGGGCGAGGCGTGGCCCTATGCCTTGATTGGGGCGGGGCTTTGGTTCGCGATCGCGTACGCCTTTTATCAGGCCATTATAGACGCCTCCACCGGCGCCAAACCTGTCGACCGCAAGGACGCGCCCGACCTCTACAATCTATTGGAAAATCTTTGTATTTCCCGCGGTATGAAGACACCCCAACTGCGGATCATGGAGACCCCGGCGCTCAACGCCTTCGCCACAGGGCTTCATGAAGGACAATATTCGGTCACGGTCACGCGCGGTCTGACGACCACGCTGAACCGGGATGAGCTGGAAGCGGTTCTCGCGCACGAGTTGACCCATATCCGCAACAGGGACGTTCGGCTTCTTGTGATCTCTGTGATCTTTGTTGGGATTTTCTCCTTTGTCGGAGAAATGGGCTATCGGGCGCTGCGCAGCGGGGTGTCGTTCGGCAGGGGAGGCGAGCGCCGGGGCCGATCGGAAGCTTCCGGAGGCGGGTCGGGCGCGGCGATTCTGGCGATCGTCGCGGCCCTCGCGATCATCATGGTTTCTTATGCGCTCGCCGTAGTCATCCGCTTCGCTTTGTCTCGGAAGCGGGAGTTCCTCGCCGATGCAGGGGCTGTGGAACTGACCAAGAATCCTGATGCGATGATAACGGCTTTGCAAAAGATTGCGGGCAACGCGCATGTGGAGGGTCCGCCTGCAGAGGTGCGGGAGATGTTTATAGAAAACGCGCATGCTGAATTCGCGGGGCTTTTCGCCACCCATCCTCCGATCGAGAGGCGGATCCTGGCTTTGGCGCAGTATGCGCAGGGGCGGATCTCAAGCCCCTGGGCGTCGACCCGGACCTAACAGGCGCGGCTGCCTTGGATAGCTTCCAAGACGGCGTCTTCTCCGAACAGGTCGCTAAAAGGCCGCCATGCGCCGCCGCTCAGGGCTTCGAGGGGCTGGAAGGCGGCTTTGTAGCCCATCTTCGTCGATCCGCGGACCCAAAAGCCGAGATAGACATAAGCAAAGCCTGCCGCCCGCGCTTGCAGAACATGGTCCAGGATGGTGAACGCCCCGAGCGAACGGCGCTGGTCGCTGGGATCAAAGAAGCTGTAGACCAACGACAATCCGTCTTTCAGCACATCCACCAGGGCTACGGCGGCAAGCTCGCCCTTGGTGGGGCCATCGCTGTAGCGATACTCGACCAGATGGGTCCGTACCTCTGTCTCCTCGACCATGGCGGCGTAGTCGAGAAAATTCATCTCAGCCATGCCGCCTTCGCCATGCCGGGCGAGAAGATAACGCTTCAAAAGCCAGAATTGTTCTTCTGTGGCCTCTGCAGGGCGCAGCGAGCGCGTGAGGTCTGCGTTGCGGTTCAGTGTTTTACGCCAACGCCGGGAGAACTGCATCTGGTCTGCGGCGACCCGCACCGACACGCAGGCAGCGCAGGCGTCGCAAGCGGGGCGATAGGCGATGTTTTGAGAACGCCGAAAGCCCGCTTCAGCCAAAGCTTCATTGAGCCCGATGGGGTCGGCCGCCTCCAGGCTCGCAAACACTTTGCGCTCTCGCCGCCCAGGCAGATAGGGGCAGGGGGCGGGTGCGGTCAGATAGAACCGCAAATGGCTGGTGGAAAAAGGACGGGACACGCTCACTCGGAAGTTGGATCAATATATGCTGCGGGCGGATCAGGGGCGGCGTCAAGGGGACGGTGCGGAACGAGCGGTCTGCTCCTTATGGCGGCGCTCTAGCGCATCAGGCGCCGAGCAAGCCTGGGCGGGCAGGCTCAGGCATTGATTCTTCCGCCGACCTCTTCGCGATTGGCGAACATCAACACCCGATCGGGCGCGCAAGGATTGGTCGGCGTGATCGATCAGTTTCGCTGTTCTGCCCCTGCCGTTCTGGGAGGAAAGAAGCCAACGAGATCGTCGAGCGCGACAAGCCCCAGGCGGGCTTATGGATCAAGGCCTGCAGCGCCAAGGTCGCGTCCGCAAGCCGGAGACCGTGACGCGCCCTTGCTGCAGCTTCCGCCGCCGCCGCGTCGGGGGGCGCGTCCAAGGCGATCCCGGGCGTGCGCCAGGGGGGGGCGTCGCCCTCAGGCCTGATCGCAGCCGGTCTGGGTTCCAGTCCAATGCAAGCGGTTCAAGCGCGAGGATCCAACCCGACGAGACGGCGAGGCGGCGCGGGTCTCCAGATCCACTTTGAGCCAGCGCCCGCGGAAGATCCTCCTTGCGCGTGTTCGTGCGTGTCCTTTTTTGACAAAGCCTCTGACTTCGCAAGCACGGATCAGACAATCGCGCCGTCCCTATAAACCCAAATCCTGGGGCAGGGGCGGGGCTTCGCGCTGCAGCGTGATCGCGATGCGACGATTGCCTGGCTGCTCGGGGTCGTCGGGATAGAGCGGTTCGGCGTCGGCGCGCCCCGCGACCTGAAAGATCCGATCCTGCGGCACCCCATTGCGTTGGAGAATCGAACGGGCGGCGTTGGCGCGATCCGCACTGATCTCCCAGTTATCTGCGCCGCCGGGAGCGGGGACCCCGTCGGTGTGGCCCGCAATTGTGATTCGGTTCGGCAACTGCGCCACAGCGCCCGCCACAGCGCTGAGAAGGCGGCGGCCCCGAGCATTCGGCTGGGTCGCGCCAGGGTCGAACATCGCGCGGCCCTCTTGGTCGATGATCTGGATGCGCAATCCCTCCGGCGTCACGTCCATAATCAGGTTCCGGCTCAATTCAGCGATATCGGGCATGTCGGCCATGGCCTGTCTGATCGCGATCTCAGCGCGCATGAACTCGGCGTCTTCGCGGCGGGCCTGGGCTTCCGCCAAAGCCGAGGCGCTTGGGTTGGATTGACCGACATCTTCCCCCATCGTTGTGACGTCGGGGGCGCCAGGGGCCTCGCGGGCCTCCTCGGGGATCGCGTCCCGCTGGCGGGCGCCAGTCTCGGTCATGGCCTCCCCGGCGAGAAGCCCGCCTGCGCCGCTGGTACTCTCAGAAACGCTGGCGGGCGCAAAGAAGTCGGCGATTCCCCGGCGCTGCTCGGGACTTGTGGTGTTGATCAGCCACATGAGCAGGAAGAACGCCATCATAGCGGTCACGAAGTCGGCATAGGCGACCTTCCAGGCGCCGCCATGGTGAGCATGGTCGCCGCTTTTCTTGACCTTCTTGATGATAATGGGGGCTTGGTTTGGAGCGGCCATCACACTAGGTCCGGGGGCGGGCGAGGTTTATGGCGGACCTCCTGTTAACATGAAGTGTGCGGTCCTCCGTTCTAAAGGGATCGCGAGGAGGGCCTTCTGATGACCAGCGCTGCAACCCCGCCATCCGCCGGGGTCGATCCCGCGGCGTTTCGCTTCGCCTTAGGCCGGTTCGCGACGGGCGTTGCGGTCGTCACCGCGCAGACCGATCTTGGGGTCGCAGGCATCACGATCAATTCCTTCACATCCGTGTCGCTAAAGCCTCCGATTGTCTTGTGGTGCTTGGACGACAAGGCGAGCCGCTATCCGCTTTTCGCCAAGGCGGCGAGATTCGGGATCAGTATTTTGGCGGCTGATCAGCAGAGTTTGTCCAATCGGTTCGCGAAGTCGCCAGCGCCCTTCGCCGACGCTTCGGATTGGGAATTGAGCGATGCGGGCGTGCCGGTGATGAGAGGGGCCCTTGCGCAATTGTCTTGCAGAAGCATCGAAGCGCGCCCTATGGGCGACCATCTTGTGATCGCCGGCGAGGTGGAATCACTGGCCGCCCGGAAAGGTGATCCGCTCGCCTATTTTGACGGCCGTTACGGCGGCGTCCACCCAATCTGACGCCGTGCCCCCTTCCGAACGCCGCTTGGTTGCGCGCCGCGGTTTGGAAATGGGCTGACCCCCGAGAGCCAACCGGTTGGCGCCAACCGGTTGGCGCGTCGCCAAAAGCCTCATCAACCCGTGCAACGCTGGGACGGGGCTGCGGCGGTCAGAGGCGCTTTGGGCGCCCAAAACCTCGTCGCTTCTGAGCCTGGCTTGCCATCAAAGAGCTGCAGGGACGCTGGCGGCCTTTGATCGTTCGATCCATGCGCGGGGCTTTCTTTCAGCCCTTGGCGTTCATCCAGCGGAACAAGGGCCGCAGGGGAAAGACCCAGGCGATTCCCGCAGTCGCGTAAAAAGCCAAGGAGGCCCAAGCCTGGCCGTGCAGCCTCTCCCCCACGGTTACGGCGGCGACCACATAGACAAGCAGATAGACAAGGATCACGAAGGAGCCCAAAGCCTTACGGGCGCTGGCGGACATGGCGTTTCCCTTCTGCGGCGGCTGGTCGCGCTGGCGGCGAGGCCCGCGAACCCCACATCGCTTCAAACGCTTCTTAAGCGGCTGTCAAATGGAGCCTTTCATGGTCGCCCGCAACGCCCCTCAAGACAGAGCCGTCGGCGTCTGGCTGCTCCTGGTGTGCGCCTCTGTAGCATTGATGATCCTGGTGGGTGGCGCCACCCGTCTGACCGATAGCGGGTTGTCGATCACGGAATGGGACCTGGGCAAAGGTCTTGCTCCACCTCTCACGCTGGAGGCTTGGGAAGAGGAGTTCGCCCTCTACCGGCAGACGGCCGAGTACCAGTTGGTCAACCAGGGCATGAGCCTTGGGGAGTTTCAATATATTTATTTCTGGGAGTGGGGGCACCGTTTCCTTGGAAAAATGATCGGCCTCATTTTCGCCCTGCCGTTTTTCGTTTTCTTATGGGCCGGTCGGCTCCGGGGGCGACTTCTGCCGACGACGCTGCTGTTCGCCCTCGGGGGGCTGCAAGGCTTCGTGGGGTGGTGGATGGTGACAAGCGGGCTTGGCGATGCCGACCGCGTCGACGTGAGCTCGGTCCGGCTGGCGGTCCATCTGGGGATGGCGTTCGCGATTATCGGCCTTGGCTTTATGCTGGCCCTTCAGGCTCTTGGCGCGCCAGCGCGGGGGCTAGCGCTGACCCCGCGCTGGGCGGGGCTTGTCTATCTCAAACTTCTGTTTGCGCAGATTATTCTTGGCGCGCTTGTCGCTGGCATCGACGCTGGGCGCGCGGCGTGGGATTGGCCCACCATGGGCGGGGAGTGGTTTCCGTCGAGCTACGCAGCTTTGGATCCCTTTGCGCGAAACTTGATCGAAAACGGCATGGCGGCGCAGTTCAATCACCGGGTCCTGGGCTATTTGACGATGGTCTTTGGTCTCTGGATCGCCGTTACCGCATGGCTGAAGGGCGCAGGGACCCAGCAAGCGCTGGGTTGTTCCACAGCACTGCTGTTGGTGGGGCAAGTCGCCTTGGGAGTCGTGACGGTCCTTCACCACGCACCGTTGCTTTTGTGTTTGATCCACCAAGCAGGCGCAGTGGCCCTGTGGCTCTCTTCGATTGCTCTTGTCATCACAACGTCAGCGCAGCGGCAACCCGATACCGTCGCCACAACACAAGCGCCGCATGGCCTTACGGAGACCGCTTGACGCAGGAAGCGTCTTCGGGCATCAGCGCGGGCTTCCTTGAGGGGCGTCAGCCGCTCTGTCTGATTTGAGTAGACCAATGCGCACCCAGATGACCCCCTCGGCCCAGGCGGCCGAGGTGACCAATCCCTGGATCGTGATCGACGCCGAAGGCGCGGTCGTGGGCAGGCTCGCCACATTCATCGCCCTGCGTCTAAGGGGCAAGCATCGGGCGGACTTCACACCCCATGTCGACTGCGGGGACAATGTGATCGTCGTGAACGCCGACAAGGTCGTGTTCACTGGCGCGAAGCTGAAGAACAAGACTTATTACTGGCACACAGGGTATCCGGGCGGCATCAAGGAACGGACGGCAGAGAAGATTCTCGGCGGTCGTTTCCCTCAGCGGGTTCTGGAAAAGGCGGTTCAGCGGATGCTGCCCAAGGAAAGCCCGCTCGCCCGCAAGCAATTGGGAAAGCTCAGGGTCTATGCAGGCGCAACCCATCCCCACGAGGCCCAGCAGCCCGTGTCCGTCGATTTCAAAGGCCGTAACCGCAAAAATGCCCGGGGCGTCTGATCATGTCTGAGACCGAAGGATTTGAAGGACAGGGGTTTGACGCCCTTCGTGACATGGCGCCGGAGCGTCTCGCCGAAGCGCCTGTGCTGCGTGAGCAGAGGCTTGACGCCCAAGGCCGCGCCTACGCGACAGGGAAGCGTAAAAACGCGATAGCCCGGGTATGGGTGAAGCCAGGCAAGGGCGCGATCACGATCAACGGCCGGACCAGCGAAGTTTATTTCGCCCGTCCCGTGCTGCGCATGATGATCAACCAACCGTTCCGTGTATCCGACCGTGAGGGTCAATATGACGTTTATGTGACGGTGACGGGGTCGGGCTTGTCGGGTCAGGCTGGGGCGGTGCGTCACGGCATTGCAAAAGCGTTGTCGGACTATGAGCCGAGCCTCCGGCCGATCATGAAGCATAATGGTTTTCTGACTCGCGACAGCCGGGTGGTTGAACGCAAAAAGTACGGCAAGGCCAAGGCGCGCCGCAGCTTCCAGTTCTCGAAGCGCTGATCGCCCGGGGCCTGATGGTTTATGGGGACGGGCGCTTCCGAGAGGGGGCGCCCGTTTCGCATAGAGAGAGACCCGCCATGGTCGCAACCGTGTTTATTGACGGCGAGGCCGGCACGACCGGGCTTCAAATTCGGGCTCGGCTCGAGCGTCGCGCTGATGTGCGTCTTTTGTCGATTGATCCGGAGCGCCGCAAAGATCCGGATGCTCGAGCGAGGCTGTTGAACGGCGCCGATGTAGTGATCCTGTGTCTGCCGGACGACGCGGCGAGAGAGGCTGTGGCGTTGATCGAGAATCCGGTCGTCAAAGTGATCGATGCGTCCACGGCGCATCGAACCGCGGCGCAGTGGACTTACGGCTTCCCTGAGTTTCGCCCAGGTCAGCGGGAGGCGATCCGGGCGGCGACAAGGCTGTCCAATCCCGGGTGTTACGCGACGGGCTTCATAGCGCTCGTGGCGCCCTTGGTGAGGGCCGGGATCATCCCAGCGGAGTGGCCCCTCGTGTGCCATGGGGTGTCAGGCTACACGGGCGGCGGCAAGGCGATGATCGCCGAGTATGAGGATAAGACGGCGGCGACCTATGTCGAAACGCCGTATCGTATTTACGCGACGGCGCTTTTGCACAAGCATGTGCCGGAGATGCAGCGGCACAGTGGATTATCCCGCCGACCTTTCTTCGGTCCTGCCGTTGGCCGCTACGCCCAGGGCATGCTTGTGGAAGTGCCGCTTCTGCTGGATGCGCTTCCGGGCGCGCCCACGATCGAGGCGGTTCATGAAGCGCTGACGGCGGCTTATGCGGGTGAGCGTTTTGTGGTCGTGGCGTCAATGCAGGAGGCGCGGGAGCGCACAATCCTTGATCCCGAGCAGCTGAACGGGACCAACAGGATGCAGCTCTTCGTCTTCGGCGATCCCTCGAGCCGGCAGGCGCGATTAGTGGCCTTGCTTGACAATCTCGGCAAAGGCGCGTCGGGAGCGGCGGTGCAGAACCTCAACTTGGCGCTGGGGTTGGATGAGGGAGCAGGGCTCTAAAGGCGCCAGCCCTAAAATGCTCTCTGTGGTCTATGACCGCACCCTCACATAGTCCCCTGGCGCGTCGCCCAAGGCCTTGAGCCCGCCTTCTCCAGGAATACGCGCCTTCACGCGCTTGCCGGATCGCTCTGCGAGCCAAGCGTTCCAATGCGGCCACCAAGAGCCGGGGCGCTCCGCGGCGTCGGCCACCCATTGCTCCACGGTCGGCGGCAAAGCCGGATTGACCCAATACTGATATTTCTGCGATTGCGGGTGATTGATGACGCCAGCGATGTGGCCCGACCCCGCCATCATGAACGTCACCGGGCCCCCAAAGAGCCTGGCCCCTCGATAGACGCTCTGGTAGGGGGCGATGTGGTCCTCTTTGGAGGATTGCATATAGATGGGGGTCTTGACCAAAGACAGGTCGATCCGTTCGCCCATAAGCGTGAGCTCGCCCTTGGCCATGAGATTATCGTGATAGAAGGTGCGGAGATAAAACAGATGCAGCGCCTTCGGCATCCGTGTCTGATCAGAATTCCAGTAAAGGAGATCGAATGGAGGCGGGTTCTTCCCCATATAATAATTATCGACCACATAGTTCCAGATGAGGTCGTTAGCCCTGAGCGAGTTAAAGGTGTCTGCCATGGCCTGGGCGTCGAGCAGGCCGCCTTTCTGCTCGATCCGGTCGGCAAGATAGCGCAGGCCGGCGTCGTCGGAGAAGACGCGTAAATCGCCCGATAGTTCAAAGTCCTGTTGGCTTGCGAAGAAGGTCGCGCTCGCGATTCGCTTGTCTCCCTTCTGGGCCATGTAGGCGAGGCTCGCGGCCAGAAGGGTCCCGCCGATGCAATAGCCGACGGTGTTCATAGACTTGACGCCGCAGGCGTCCTGAACGGCTTTCACGGCCGCGAAAACGCCCTCTTGCATGTAGTCTTCAAAGGTTTTCTCAGCCATTTCCGCGTCTGGATTGATCCAGGAGGCGAGGAAAACGGTGTGGCCCTGATCGACCAACCACCGGATCATGGAGTTCTTCGGTTGAAGGTCCATGATGTAAAATTTGTTGATCCAGGGGGGGAAAATCAAAAGCGGGGTGTCGAACGTCGTTTCCGTGGTTGGCGTGTACTGAAGGATTTCGATAAGCCCGTTACGGAAGATCACTTTGCCTGGAGTGGTGGCGATGTTCTCGCCCAGCCGAAAAGCGTTCATGTCGGTCTGGGTGATGGCCAGGTGCGTTCCGCCGCCGCGCTTCAGGTCGCTTGCGAAGTTCTCCACCCCTTGGACGAGGCTTTGCCCCTGGGTTTGGATCATGGTCCGTAACACAGCGGGATTGGACAGGAGAAAATTGGACGGGGAGGCGGCGTCGACCGCCTGTTTGATGAAAAACCCCGCCTTTCTCTTGGTGTCAGCATCCACGCCTTCAGCTTTGTCCACCAGACTGGCGATCATGGCGGCGGTGGCGAGATAGGTTTCCCGCATCAGGCTGAAGGCGGGATTGGCGGTCCATTCGGGGTCGCGGAAGCGTTTGTCGCGATTGAGGCTTGTGGCCTCCATAGGCCGGCCGGTCATCATATTGAGCGCGTGACGCTCCCAGATGTCGGCGAAGGTCTCCCATAACCGCGCCTGTGCGTCGCGCAGGCTCTCCGGATGCTTGGCGAGGTCGGCCCAAACGGCGTTGGTTGCATTCTGGACCTCGAAGGGATCGGCCTTCCAGGGTTCGTTCGCGCCTTTGGACTGGTCGTAGAAAGCGGTGGCGAAAACCTGATTCGCCCGCGCCACGGCGGTGGCGAGATTACGCGACAGGTCCCCAAGCTGCTCAGGCTGTAAAGTCTGCGCGAGAGACTGCAGCGACGCCGGTTCTTGGCCAAGGCCGACCGCAGGCGCCGACGCAGCCTGAGCGGGGGGCGTTGGCGCGGCCGCCGCCGCAGGGGGGGCAGAAGCCTGTTTCGCCTTTTTGGCGGCGGGTTTACCCGTCTTCGACCCAGTCGCTGGTCCTTTTTGCCGCGGCGGCCGCGTCACGCTTGCAGCTTGCGCCGAGACGCGCGCCGTGCGCTTGAGCTCGCCTCCAGTCGAACCCCTTTTTGGGTCGGCCATCGGTTGTCTCCCGTAAGCGACGCCTTTGGCGCCATGGTCTTGACTCATAATCTGGCACAAGCTGTCGGGCTGGTATAGGACAAGCTCAAAGCTATGAGGCGCGCGATGAGATGGTCTTCGCAGATGATGTTGGGCGGGGCGGGATCCTTGATGGTGGTCTTGACCGCCTGCGCGGCGGCGCCGGAACCGAGCGCCGAGGCGCGCGAAGGTCCGGCCTGGTTCGCCCAGGCGCGTGAGGCGGCGATCGCCCGAGGCTATCCAAACCTTGCCGATGTTCCCGTGGCTCCCCGCGCGCTTCCCGCCAGCGACCCTTCTTGGGACGCGGTCACAGCCGAGCTTGTGGCTGATCGCGCCGCGCTCGAAGCGAGCGAGCGAGCTAGCCCCGCGCCGGCGGATGCGGGGGCGCAGGCCGACGCCTTTCGTGACGAAGCCGTGCGCGCCATCGAGCAAACCCGCGAGCGCTACTAACGCGACTAAAAGTTCGGTTTTCTAAGGGCTGTTCGGCCGGCTCCTGCCTCAGCAGAGGGAAGCGATCCTGTGACCCAGGGTGAATTCTATAAAGTGAAACGCCTGCCGCCTTATGTCTTTGAGCAGGTCAACAAGGTGAAAGCACGGCTAAGGGCCGAAGGCGTTGATATTATCGACTTCGGCATGGGCAATCCTGATTTGCCCGTCCCGTCCCATATCGTCGATAAACTTGTCGAGACGGCCAAAAAACCCCGTTCAAACCGCTATTCCGCATCCCGCGGCATCGCCGGTCTGAGGCGGGCGATGGCCGGGTACTACGATCGGCGCTTCAATGTGAAGCTAGATCCCGACACCGAAATCGTCACGACCTTGGGGTCCAAGGAAGGATTCGCCAATCTCGCGCAAGCCATCACCGCGCCGGGCGACGTGGTCATTGCGCCGAACCCGTCCTATCCGATCCATGCGTTCGGCTTCATCATGGCTGGCGGCGTGATCCGATCCGTGAAGGCTCATTCCCCGCAGGAGTATCTGTCAGGCCTTGGTCGGGCTTACGCCCACTCGGTTCCGCCCCCGATGGCGATGATCGTCTGCTATCCGGCCAATCCCACCGCCCAAACCGTGGATCTGGACTTCTACAAAGACGTGGTGCGGTTTGCGAAAGCCCATGATCTGATCGTCATCTCCGACATGGCGTATTCGGAGATCTATTTTGAGGATCAACGCCCGCCTCCCTCGATTTTGGAGGTGGACGGAGCGAAAGACATCGCCGTGGAGGTCAACACGCTCTCCAAAACCTACTCTATGGCGGGTTTCCGCGTGGGCTGGGCGGCTGGCAACGCCCGTCTGATCGGGGCGTTGGCGCGCGTGAAGTCTTATCTCGACTATGGCGCCTACACCCCGATCCAGGTGGCGGCCGCTGCGGCGTTGAATGGTCCTCAGGAATGCGTCGCCGAGATGCGCGCCACTTATCGCAGTCGTCGGGACGCGATGCTCGACGCCTTCGCCAAAGCTGGTTGGTCGTTGCCCGCGCCGGACGCCTCCATGTTTGTCTGGGCGCCGCTGCCGCCCGGGTTTGAGGCGATGGGGTCTCTGGAGTTCTCAAAACAGCTTGTCGAGAGGGCTGGCGTCGCAGTCGCGCCCGGCGTCGGTTTCGGGGAGCACGGCGAGGGATTTGTCCGCTTGGCGCTCGTTGAAAACGAACAACGCATCCGACAAGCGGCCCGGGCGGTGAAGAAATTTTTGTCCTATGAACAGAAGCCCGGTCAGCCGACCGCAGCGGAATGAGGGATAGCGCGATGAAGGTGGGGGTGGCGGGTCTTGGCGTCGTCGGGGCGGGGCTCCTTGCGCTTGCGGAGCAGGGCGTTTTGGCCAAGGCCGGATTGGAGATTACCAAGGTGTCGGCGCGCGACCGCCATCGCGACCGCGGCGTCGCCATCAGCTCATATGCGTGGGTTGACGATCCGGTGGAGCTCGCGACCGACCCAGAGATAGACGTCTTTGTGGAGCTGATCGGCGGCTCAGGCGACCCGGCCAAGGCCGCGGTCGAGGCGGCCTTGGCCCGCGGCGCCTCGGTGGTCACCGCCAACAAAGCCTTGCTGGCCGAGCATGGCGCAAAGCTGTCTGGTCTGGCTGAGGCGAACGGAGCGGCTTTGTGTTTTGAGGCGGCGGTGGCGGGCGGCGTGCCGATCGTGAAGGCGATCCGGGAAAGCCTTTCAGGCTGCCGCGTGCAGGCGGTCTCGGGCATCTTGAACGGGACCTGCAATTATCTGCTGACGGAAATGGAGGCGTCGGGCCGTTCTTTTGAAGACGTCCTCGCCGACGCGCAGCGCCTAGGCTACGCCGAAGCGGATCCGACCATGGACGTTGGCGGCTTCGACGCCGCCCATAAGATCACGATCCTCGCCGCCATCGCGTTCAAGACGAAGCCCGATTACGCCGCCGCGGCCATCAAAGGGGTGGACGGGGTGCGTTTGGTAGACATTCAGCTCTCAGCCAAGCTGGGCTATAAGATCAAGTTGATCGCCAAAGCCGAACGCATGGGCGGGGCTGCGGCCGTCGAGGTCGGCCCAGCGCTGATCGGCCTGGATCATCCCCTTGCGTCCATTTCAGGGGTCATGAATGCCGTCAATGTCTTCGCCGATCCGGTCGGCGCATTGACCTTTA
>JAGWZH010000159.1 GCA_018971945.1 Alphaproteobacteria bacterium
CGGCAGCTGTGGTTGTTGGCCGGTCATCCAATCCGCCACCGCCTGGGCCTTTGACGCTGCGGTGAAGATCGCGCGCGGGTCGTGCTTCAGCACCTTGACCCAGGAGGCGAGATAGGCGGCGTGGTCGGGGCGCGGGCGGTGGGCGATGCCGAGATCGGCGAGGACGAAGCTGGCGGCGAGATCGGCGACGCACTCCTCCATGGCGTAGGCCTCTGAGCCGTACCGGCCGGAGAGGTCGCGTCCCAGGCGGTGGAGACGCGTGACAAGCGCGCCTTCGGTCGCTTCGGCGATCTCGGGTTCGTCGGCGCTCGCGAGATCCGCCCGCAAGTCCTCGTCGGCGTCGACGCGCGCAAGCGTCGCGCGGATCGCAGCAGCCGCGGTCGCCAGCGCAGTGCGATTTTGTGCGTAGGCATTCCAGACCTCGACGTCGGCTTGCGAGCCTCCGCTCAGCCCGCCACTTGCCTCGCCCCCCGCACCCGGCTCGAGGCGTCGAAGGTCCATGAGCTTCATGTAGACGCCATTTGCGTTGCGAAACGTTTCGCTCGAGACGCCGTGAAGAAGTTCGCCGAGCGC
Source organism: Alphaproteobacteria bacterium (assembly GCA_018971945.1). Lineage (GTDB taxonomy): Bacteria > Pseudomonadota > Alphaproteobacteria > Caulobacterales > Aquidulcibacteraceae > REEB509. The sequence goes on from JAGWZH010000159.1 coordinate 574, forward strand.
GCGGACTTCAGCGCTGAGCTTGGCGATCTCGGTGCTCATTTTGGCGGGGAAACTCGGCCGCCAAGTCATATATGCGTCGAGCGCGAGGATGAGCTCGTCACGGGACCAATCGGGATTGCGTGCTTTTGACCGGACCTCGAAGCCGAGACGTTCCAACAGAGGCCGCACAGTCGCATCGCCGCCGGAGAACGCATCTGCTGTCAAAGGCGCGAGCCCTTCCTGGGACCAGCCATGAGCTGCGCCGACGATCGCTTTGGAATCGTATTCGCGATCATCAATGACTAACTTATAGGCGTAGGACTTACCGAACCCGTATTTCGATAGGAAAGCTTCGCGGCCAAGTGCTTCATACTCGGCGATTGCGCGCAGAATTCCATCCGTGGTCACATCCGACAGCGCCATAACCCACCTCCGGTCTTGAACTCCGGCGCCAGGCCCTATGAGTCAAGAGGCGGCATTGGGCGCCCCGGCGTTGGGCGCTGGCAGATGCCCGCCATTTTCTAATCAAAGAAACTGATCGCTTTGCTATCGCGGGGAGGCCGAACAAAGCCAGGCTCCGCTGGCGTCGAACAGAGCGCCGCGCTCAGGGCGTACCATGCGGAGGCGGTGGTTGCCGATTCTCAAATTGCCAGAGATGCCTCAGCCGGGCTTTGACATAGCAGGAAAGCGCTGCGAGCGTGAGATCGTAGAGCCCTTTGCGCAACGCCCCAGTCGCGCCTTTCATTGCGGCGAGAACGTCTTCGGCTAACGGGTCTGTAGCGTTCGGTCTGTCCCGGTTCATGAGTTGGCATGGCGCAAACAAGTAGAGAACGCCACCGACCCCGCCTATAGTGGCCGCAGCAATCGAGAAGGCGACGTTATCCGGAGGGGACATGATAAGAATGGCGCTTGCATCGGTGGCGTTTGTCGCGGGCTCTGTCTTGCTCGCACCTGCAGCGGCCGCAGATCCATGCACGGCTGCCCTGCCAACAGGCGCCGGTGAGGAGTTTTCCGGCATTGTGCGTCATGTGATCGACGGCGATAGCCTTTGTGTTGGGCCGGCCGGAGGTGACGGCTCGAATTGGATCGAAGTTCGGCTCATGGATTTTGATGCGCCGGAGTCGCGTTCTCCTCTCGGAGAGAGCGCCACAGCCACACTGAGGCAGCTGGCTTTCGGGAGGCGAGCGCATTGCGCCGTGACAAGAAGCCAGCGAAACGGCTCAACAAGCTCTTTTGATCGGGTCCATGCTGTTTGTCGCTTAGGCGACGCGACCATTGGCGACTTGATGAGGCAGGCCGGCGTGGAGGAAGGCGGCAACTAATTGGTCTCCGACACATCCCTTCGACGCGCATCGACAACTTCCCTGACAGAGGGGGTTGACGCAACTGCGCCAGGAACGGACGAAATCCGCATCTGGGACACCGAGGTGAAGGGCTTCGTCCTTCGCGTCTTCCCGAACGGGCGGAAGTCCTATGGAGTGAAGTACCGGATCGGCTCGCGTCAGCGCTGGCTTACGATCGGTGAGCATGGCGATCCCTGGACGGCGGAGGAGGCCCGCGACCGCGCCAAGGCCGCGATCCGCAGCGCCGAAGACGGCATCGATCCACAGGGCATCAAGGAGGAGCGCCGCCGCGCCGTCACCGTCGACCAGCTGATCGAGATTTACCTGGTGGAGGGCCGCGCCGCCAAGCCGGACAAGAAGGAATCCTTTTGGGGCTTTGACGCCTCCTGCCTGCGCCGGCATGTGAGCCCGCTTATCGGCCGCCAGCCCGCCGCCGAACTTGTCCATTCTGACATTGAGCGGCTGCAGGCGGACATCAAGGCCGGCAAGACCGCGCAGACTGTCAAAACCAAAAAGCGCGGCGTCGCCCGGGTCGCGGGCGGGGATGTCATTGCCGGCGGCGTGGTGCGTAGCCTGTCAGCGATGATGAACTGGGCGGTGCGGGAGGGCATCCTCAAGATCAACCCGTGCTCGGGCGTGAAGACGATCCGCCCGCCCAAACGGGAACGCTACCTTAACGGCGATGAAATCCGGCGGCTATTTCAGACGGCGGATGAAATGGTTGAAGAAGGCGCGCTGGCGGCGCCGTTCGCCGCAGCGATCCGGTTGCTGGCTTTCACCGGCGCGCGACGGAGCGAAGTCCTCGAATTGCGCTGGTCGGACGTCGATCTGGAGCGCGCCCGCATTGTGCTGCCTCGTTATCGCTCGAAGACCGGCGAGAAGACAATCCCGCTTACCGTCGCCGCCTGCGATCTGATCCGCGCCCAGCCGCGCCTCAACGACTTCGTCTTCCCCGGCCGCGGCGCCAAAGGTCCGCTGGTCGGCATGTCGCATCGCTGGGAGGTAGTGCGTGAGCGCGCGGGCCTGCCCGACCTGCGCATCCACGATCTGCGCCATACCTTCGCCAGCCTCGAGGTCGCCAACGGAGCGAGCCTTTTCCTCGTCGGCAAGGCGCTGGGACACACGCAAGCCACCACCACCGAGCGCTACGCCCACCTGGCCGATGATCCCGTGCGCGCCGTCGCCGAAGCCGTGTCGCAGTCGATCCTGGGGGAAAAGGCCTAGGTTATTCCCGATCGGGAATTTTGGACGCCAATGCGGCTGCCGCACCCACAAATTGCCCGATCGGGAAAGATTGACTTGCGATGGTCGTCAGCACGCGCTATCTTCCCGATCGGTAAATCGATAAGTGACCCAGATGACCACCCCAGAAGAGTTCGGCGGCTCCATCCGAGCGGCGCGCAAGGCGCAGGGCCTGCGGCAGGATCAGCTCGCGGGCGCGGCGGGCGTTGGCGTCCGGTTTATTGTCGATCTGGAGGCCGGCAAGCCGACCTCGCATCTCGGAAAAGCGTTGGCGGTCGCCGCCGCGCTCGGGCTTCGCGTCACGATCGAAGCGCCCGGGACGCAGCGATGAAGGCGGCGTTGTCGGTCTGGTGGGATGGCGGGCTCGTCGGTGCGCTTCGGCTCGATGAGCACGGGGACATGAGCTTCGCCTACGCACCCGCGTGGGCGGCGGACGCGGCGGCGCCACCCCTTTCCGCCTCACTCCCAAAGCAAATCGATGTTTTCAACCGACGCGCCTGCCGGCCGTTCTTCGCCGGCCTCCTTCCGGAAGAAGGCCAGCGGGAGGCAGTGGCGCGGGCGCTCGGCCTCTCCAAAGGCAATGACTTTGCGCTGCTGCGCGCGCTCGGCGGCGATGTCGCCGGCGCCCTGACTCTTTGGCCTGAAGGCGAGATGCCGCCTGCCCCCGCGGACCACGCAGCGCCCGATGCACTCGGCGACAATGCGCTGATTGCCTTGCTCGACGAGTTGCCGAAGCGGCCCTTGCTGGCGGGCCAGGAGGGCCCTCGCCTCTCGCTTGCCGGCGCGCAGTCCAAGGTTCCCGTCGTGCTCGTCGACGGCGCCATCGCTTTGCCCGCGCCAGGACAGCCAACTACGCACATTCTGAAGCCGCCGATCGAGCGTTTTCCGGCCACGACGGAGAACGAGGCGTTCGCGATGGCGCTGGCGGCGGAGGTGGGCCTCGACGTGGCGCCCGCCGAGGCGCGCGTCGTCGCGGATCGGTGCTTCCTGCTCGTCACCCGCTATGATCGCGCGCAGGACGCCGCCGGCAGCGTCATTCGTCTGCATCAGGAGGATTTCTGCCAGGCACTCGGCATCCCGCCAGAGCACAAATATGCGGACGAAGGCGGGCCGACGTTCAAAACCGGCTTCGAGCTCCTCCGCCGTGTCGCAACGCGCCCGGCGGTCGAAGTGTTGAAGCTCCTGGATGCGGCGATCTTCAACCTGATCATCGGCAATGCCGACGCGCACGGGAAGAACTTCAGCCTGCTCCATGGCGCCGATGGCGCTACGCTCGCGCCGCTCTATGATCTCTTGTCGACAATCGCCTATCCCGACCTCTCGCCGAAGCTGGCCATGAAGATCGCCAAGTGTGCCACGATTGAAGAGATCGACGACGGCACATGGCCGAAATTCGCCGCCGACGCCGGGCTCGGCGCGCCGTTCGTGCGCCGTCGGGTGAAGGAACTTTCAGCGTCTGTCGCCAAAGCGGGTCCGGTTGTCGCGGCCCGCATCGCAAAGCCAGGCTTGTCGGAAGCCGATCTGGATGGTTTCGCCGCCTTGGTCGCGGCGCGTGCAGCGCGCTTGCGATAAGAGGCTCGCTGCAAAAACAAGCGTGAACTGGGGCACGGTTATGAGACAGCGCACTGCGCCGGTTACGCTGCCAATTTGAACTCCGTGGCGGCTTCGGTTTCAAGGGCCTTCTGTTCCGCCCGGAT
>JAGWZH010000038.1 GCA_018971945.1 Alphaproteobacteria bacterium
TCGATCTTCTTCTCGTCCTCATTCCACTCATACATCGGGAAGTCGACAACCCAGCAGAACTTGAACTGGTCGCTGTCAGCAAGCTTCAGCTCGTCTGCGACCTTGTTGCGGGCGAGGCCCGCGAATTTATAGAAGGCGTCGGGGCGACCCGCCACAAAGAAGCAGGCGTCGCCAACGCCCAAGCCGAGCTGCTCGGCGATGGCCTTGGTGCGCTCCGGCCCGATATTTTTTGCAATCGGCCCCGCGCCCCCCTCTTCGCCCTCACGCCAGAAGACATAACCCAGGCCGGGCTGGCCTTCGCCTTGGGCCCAGGCGTTCATCCGGTCGGCGAAGGCGCGGGCGCCGCCGCCGGGGGCGGGGATCGCCCACACTTCCACTTTGGGATCGTTGGCGATCATTCCCGCGAACACTTTAAAGCCCGAGCCCGCGAAATGTTTGGTCACAGCCTGCATTTCAAGCGGATTGCGGAGATCGGGCTTGTCGGAGCCGTATTTGCGGATCGCGTCGGCGTATTTGATCTGCGGGAACGGGGTCTCAGTGACGCGTTTGCCTTGGCCAAATTCCTCAAAAACGCCCGCGAGCACCGGCTCGATGGCCGCGAAGACGTCCTCTTGGGTCACGAAGCTCATCTCAAAATCGAGCTGGTAGAACTCCCCTGGAGAGCGGTCGGCGCGGGCGTCCTCGTCCCGGAAGCACGGGGCGATCTGGAAATAGCGGTCAAAGCCCGCCACCATCAGCAGCTGTTTGAATTGCTGGGGGGCCTGGGGCAGCGCGTAGAACTTGCCCGGATGCATCCTTGAGGGGACAAGGAAGTCCCGCGCCCCTTCAGGGCTTGAAGCGGTCAGGATCGGTGTCTGAAACTCGGTGAAGCCCTGATCGATCATGCGCCGCCTCAACGACGCGATGACCTGGCTGCGGAGCAGGATATTTTTGTGAAGCGTCTCTCGACGGAGATCCAAGAACCGGTAGCGCAGGCGAATGTCTTCAGGATAGTCGAGTTCGCCGAAAACCGGCAGCGGCAGCTCCTGAGCCGCTCCGAGAATCTCCGCCGCCGCCGCCCGCACTTCAATCTCTCCCGTTGCGAGCTCTGCGTTGATCGTGTCCGGCGTACGCTTCACCACCTCGCCGTCGATCCGCACGACGGTTTCCGCCCGAAGGCCCTCGATCACCGGAAAAGCCGCTGAGGCCGGCGTGACGACGATTTGAGTGATTCCATAATTGTCGCGGAGATCAACAAACAGAAGGCCGCCATGATCCCGCTTGCGGTGCACCCAGCCCGATAGACGCACGGTTTGACCCGCGTGTTCAGCGCGCAGTGCGGCGCAGGTATGGCTGCGATAGGCATGCATTGATGGAAGCTCCGAAGGCGCGGACGGCGGCGACAAGCACACCCATGCACGGCTTCTGTCAAGCAAGCGAGGGGGCTTGCGGCTGAGGAAGGACGCGCGTCGGCCCTTGACGCGTCGTCAGCCCCACGGCCAGAACAGGCCGCATCGCGCCGGGGCGAGGCCTTGTTGAGCGAAAGCCGTCCCTGCGCCTGAGGAATTCTATGCTGCTGATCACTCAAAATGCGGAGCTCGTCGCGTTCTGCGAGGCGCTGTCAGCGCAGAGCTTTGTGGCTGTCGACACTGAGTTCTTGCGGGAGTCGACCTATTGGTCGAAGCTCTGCTTGATCCAGGCCGCCGCCCCTGGCCTCGAAGGCGTCATCGATCCCTTGGCTGATGGGCTTGATTTGGCCCCGTTCCTGGCGGTGCTGGCCGACCCTGGGGTCCTGAAGGTGTTCCACGCCGCGCGTCAGGATCTGGAGATCTTCCACCGCCTGATGGGTGCGCTGCCTTCACCCCTGTTCGACACCCAAATCGGGGCTATGGCCTGCGGCTTTGGGGAATCGATCGCCTATGACGGATTGGTGCAGGCGCTATTGAAAGAGCGGGTGGACAAGTCATTCCGCTTTACCGATTGGAGCCGGAGGCCGTTGAGCGAAAGCCAGCTGGCCTACGCGTCGGCGGATGTCACGCATCTGCGCGATCTTTATCCGATGATGGCGGCCGATCTCGCCGCCCGCGGCCGCACCGGCTGGCTCGATGAGGAGCACGCAGCCCTGATCCACCCCGACAACTACGACACAAGCCCGGAAAATGCGTGGAAGCGACTGAAAGCGCGCAAACAGGGCGGCGATTATCTGGTCGCGCTGAGGACCGTTGCGGCTTGGCGCGAACGCCACGCCCAGGCCCGCGACACGCCGCGCTCTCGGGTCTTGAAAGACGAGGCTTTGTTTGAAATCGCCGAACAGCGTCCCCGAACCCTTTCCGCCTTCGACCGCCTGCGGATCGTGCCGAAAGGGTTCAGCGGCTCGCGCCATGGGCAAGAATTAGCGAAACTTTTGGACGAGGCCCTCAGCGCCCCTGACAAGTCGCCCGAGAAAGCATCTGGCCGCCCGGGCCCTCTCCCGCAGGCCCCTGGCCCCACGGTGGAGCTGCTGAAAGTGCTCCTGCGCCGTCAGGCGGATCTCAACGGGGTGGCGGCGCGCCTCATCGCCAACAGCCAGGACGTCGAGGCCATCGCTTTGGACGACGCCGCGGACGTGCCGGCGTTGCGCGGATGGCGGCGAGAGCTGTTTGGCGAACACGCCTTGGCTTTGAAGCAAGGCCGTTTGGGCCTCCGTCTTCGCGGCGGGCAGGTCGAGGTTTTCTCTGTCTCTTGAGACGACTGATCAGCGGCGGCGGATCACCGCTTTAAGTTTCAGGGCCTCCGCCAAGGGGTCCAGCCTCCGGACGGCTTGATCGGTGACCAGGTGCTGGGCGCCAGAAGCGGCGGTCAGGATGAGCTGGTCTTTCTCGCGTCTCAGGCTGAATTGATCCATGACCGTCGCGGTTCGGCCGGAGAGATCGCACCCAAGCCGCAGGGCGAGTCCAAGGGCGGCTGCGACCTCCGCCTGCTCTGGCGTCAAAAGCCGTTCAATAATCCTCTTACCGCTCTCGGGCAGGGACTTGGTGTAGCGGTGCTGCACAGTGGCGGCCAGAAACGCCCGCTCGGGGTGTGCGACGCCAGCAAGCTGCGCTCCGAGGACGAGCTCGAAAACGACGACCTCGCGTTGATCGGGGTGCAAAGCCGCCCCGATATCCGCCAATCGGCAAGCGGCTTGCCGCAAGATGGCGTCCCGGCGTTTGGCGAAGGCGGCGGGGTGGCCCGCGACAAACAGCGGCGTCACGAAACGCTCCAGCGCGGCGGCGAAGGCGAGCCCCTTGTGACCCACAAAGGCTTCCGCTCCGGCGATCAAAGCGTCTTGGGCCCGCAGCTCGGGCCCCATGGCGTCAAACAAAAGGCCTTCACGCAAACCGTAGGATGACAGGACCACTTTCTCGAAACCACCGAGTTCCAAGAGACGGGCGATGACGGTTGCGGCGAAGGGGAGCGTATCGGCCCGCTTCGCGGCGGACTCCTCAAACCGCTCCAGCGACCGGCGGCTTTGTCGGCGAACGAAATCCGCCACTTTCAGCGTATCAGCCCGGGTCATGGCGTGCTGATGCAGCACCCCGATCGGATGACCGCGCAGGGCGATATCGAAGCGCCCCAGGGCCCGCCAGGCGCCGCCGACGGCGTAAAATGTTTCTTGCGCTCCTGGTCTCAAAAGCCTGGTGTCTCCGAGGGCTTTGTCGACACGGGCTGCGACGGCGTCGACGTCGAAGGCGCCTGCGGCGGCCAAGGCGAGGGGTCCGAGGGCGAAGGTCTCCCCCTCTCCAGGACCATCGGGGCCGATCGGGACAAGCTCAAGGCTCGATCCTCCAAGATCGCCCACGAGGCCTTTGGCGTCCGGCGCGCCCGCAAGGACGCCGAGGGCCGAGAGCCGGGCCTCTTCGCGTCCATTAATGATCTGCAAATTCAGCCCGGTTTCGCGACGGACGCGGTCCACGAAATCCTGGCCGTCGGCGGCGCTCCTCACCGCCGCCGTCGCCACAGCGAAGCATCGACGCACGCCTCTCGCCTCTACCAAGGCGGCGAAGCGCCGGAGAGCCGCGAGGGCGAGATCCCGGGCTCCGTGGTCGAGCATACCGCTTGCCTGCAGGCCTCGGCCGAGGCCCGCCATGACCTTTTCGTTGAGCACAGGGGTGATGGAGCGGCCCGACACCCAGAAAACCACAAGACGCACGGAATTGGAGCCGACATCGATAACGGCGGTTTCCGCGCCGTCCGCCGCCGCGGAGGTCCATGGCCTGCCGACCGCTTTTATTCCCTGGGCGCTCATAAGGGCGAGCCTTCAGCCGTCGTCAATCCGTCCCCGCCCTTATTGCGAACGGGGCCCCACATGGTCAAACACCGGCGGCAGATTGCCTTCGCGCGCGCTGCCCCTGCCAGAAAGGCTTGGATTGCTCATGAAATAGGTGTGGGCGGAGAAGGGCTCCCCCAGTCCTTCCGTGGAGACGCGTCGATAAGTCCCATCTGGCTGCATGTACCAGCTCTGCGCCTCGTCATTGAGATTGGCGACCATGATCTGGTCGAGCACTTGTTGATGAACGGTGGGATTTTCAATCGGCGCCATGACCTCAATCCGACGGTCGAGATTGCGGGGCATCCAGTCGGCGGAAGAGATGAACACTTTAGCGTCCGGCGACGGCAAGGGCTTGCCCGCCCCAAAGCAGATGATCCGGGAGTGCTCCAAAAAGCGGCCGACAATGGATTTGACCCGGATATTCTCCGAAAGCCCGGGCGCGCCGGGCCGCAGGCAGCAGATGCCGCGGATGACCATGTCGATCTTCACCCCATGTCCGCTCGCGGCATAGAGCGCGTCGATGATGACGGGGTCCACGAGTGCGTTGAGCTTGGCCCAGATCGTGGCGGGTCGGCCGGCCTTAGCGTGCTCCATCTCCGCCTCGATCAAGGACAGGAGCCGACGGCGCAAGTCGTGCGGGGACAGCGCGAGTTTCTCCATAGGAGGGGGCAAGGTATAGCCTGTGATATTATTAAAGACCCAATGCACTTCATTGGCGATCACCGGATCGGCGGTGAACAGGGACAGGTCGGTGTAAACTCTCGCCGTGATCGGGTGATAATTGCCGGTTCCGATATGGGCGTATGTGCGCACCCCGTCCGCCTCGCGGCGTACCGCGAGGCTAAGCTTGGCGTGTGTCTTATAGTCCATGAAGCCGTAGACGACCTTGCATCCCGCGCGCTCCAAATCCTGCGCCCAACGGAGATTGGCCTCTTCATCGAAGCGCGCTTTGATCTCCATGACCGCGGTGACGTTCTTGCCTGCTTCCGCCGCTTGGATAAGGGCCGCCACGATTGGGCTGTTTTTCGAGGTGCGATAGAGCGTCTGCTTCATCGCCAGCACATCTGGGTCCTCCGCAGCTTGCTGCAGAAAGCGCACGACCGCATCGAAGCTCTCATAAGGATGATGCACCAGAAAATCTTTTGCGCGGATTGCGGCGAAGGCGTCGCCGCCGAAATCCTTGATCCGTTCGGGAAAACGCGGTTCGTATGGCGTGAATTTCAGTTCCGGGCGTTCATCTGTGATGAGTTCAGCCAGTTGCGCCATGCCCAGCAAGCCCTGGGCGAGCACCACATCATGCGGATCGGCGCCGCTTTCCTGGATGATGAAGGTGCGCAGGTCCTCCGGCATCGACGTCTCGATTTTGAGGCGCACAATGTCTCCCCGCCGACGGCGCTTCAAAAGACTCTGGAATTCGCGGACGAGGTCTTCGGCTTCCTCTTCGAGTTCGATATCGCTGTCGCGCACGATCCTGAAGCAGCCGTGCGCGAGCACGTCATAGCCTCTGAAGAAGACTGGAAGATGCTCAATTAACGTGTTTTCCAGGCTCAGATAGCGTCTGGTGGGTCGGCCCTGCGCGTCGGGCTGTCCATCCTCCAATTGGATAAAGCGTTCAACCTGGCTCGGCATTGGGATCAGCGCGATAAGGCCCTTCCCGTCGCCGCAGCGCTTCAGCTTTAGCCCAATGGCGAAGCCCAGATTGGGAATGAACGGGAACGGGTGGGCTGGATCGATGGCGAGCGGAGTGAGCAGAGGAAAAAGGCGCGCGCGAAAGATTTCGCCCAACGCCGCCCGGTCCTTGTCGCTCAGATCCGCGCGTTCGAGGACTTCGATCCCTTGCCCGCGTAGCTCAACGCGCAGGGTTTGCCAGATCTGCTGCTGTTCGGCCATCAAAGACTGGGCCAAGGCTTGCACTTGGTCATGCTGTTCGGTGGGCGTGAGACCATCAGGGCTGACGGTGGTGACCCCCGCCTTGATCTGTTCGTGCAGGCCGGCCACCCGGACCATGTAAAATTCGTCCAGATTATTCGCAGAAATCGAAAGAAACCGGAGCCGCTCCAGTAAAGGATGGGCGGGATTGGCGGCTTCCTCCAGGACGCGGGTATTGAACGCGAGCCAGGACACCTCGCGATTCACAAAACGGCGGGGGGAGTCCGCCGCAATGGCCCCTGGGATCGCCTTTGGCCGCGCGCGGCGTTTGCGTCCTTTGGAATGGCTCATGGCGGCGCGTCCTCTTCCTCTGTAGCGTCGCCATCATCGGTGAAATGGGTTTCCATGTCACTGACGAGCCGGCGTACAGTGCCTAATTTGACAGGTCCGCGGGCCCCTTTTCGCAAGCGCTGGTCGAGGATGTCAGCCAATTGTTTGGCGCCGTCGAAAGAGCGTTCCATCCGGTTGAGGAGGAAAGCGGCCGCCTCGTCGGAAAGTTCGAAGAACCGGTCGCGGCAGCGCCGGCGCAACACCACTTCCAAGAGCGCCGGATCGGGCTCCAAGAGCAGCGCCCTTGGAGCCGCGGCGATCCGGGAGGCGAGATCAGGCAGCTGCGGCCGCCAGCTCTCAAGCGTGACAAGGAGCACCGCCCCGCCGCGCTCCCCTGCGAGATCGAAAAAGCGGACAAGCGCTTCTTCGTCGGCGACATGGTCGGCGTCGTCGATCAAGACCTTGCCGGAGAAACGCTGGAAAACCTCGTGGGCCGGTTCGGCATGGTCCCAGGCATGGGCCTCCGCCGCTGTCGCCCACACCTGAGCCAGATGCGTCCGCCCCGATCCTGCAGGTCCAGACAGCACCGCCGATCCCCGGGGCCACCGTCGCCAACGCTGCAAAAGATCCGCCGCGGCCTTGTTCGACGAGGACACGACATGGGTCGTCGGGTCCCGCTCGCCCATGGAGAAGGCGAACAGACGGGGCTGGGAAGGATCGGCGCGCGCGTCGGCCATCAGCCTGGGTCTAAGGTCGCACGACCCGCAACTCGACCCCCTGGGGCCCGTCGGAGAGCGCAAGCCCATTGCGACGGAGTTCGTCAGTCAGCTGCGGCCGCGTACCGACATAGGAAAATGACACCAAAGCCCCATCCAGCGCGACCGCATCGATGCTGATGGCGGAAATCAGCCGCGCCGCCCCCTGCAGACCCTGCTTGATGCGATTCCAATCGTCCCGTGAGGCGTAGAGAGCCGAAACCTGAAGCCGCACTGGTTGTCCGGCGCCGGTCAATGTCGAGGCTTTCCATTCTTCCTGGACGAGGTCGTTCACCTGCTCAGCGAGGCTCGCGAGCGCAGTGCGATGAACAGCGTCGCTTGACCCCGCAACCCGGGCTTCGAGCACGCCGCGGGCGCGGTTGGCCATGTTCGGCCCTGTTTCAGTGACCGTGACGCGGTAGACTTGACCGCTGACGGTGAGATTGGCGAACAACGCCCCGCTCGCGGAGGCGGCGCGCGCGATGTCGTCGACCCGGGACCATTCTGGACTGGTCGGCGCCGTTGCCGGCGCCACCGCGATCGGCACGAGGTCTCCTGCGTAGCCGCTCTGCTCCCAGACTTCGCGCCACATTGTCGCCGCCTGCGGCGTCACCCCTGCTGCGCCAGGGATCACCAGAAGCGGCGATGCGCGGACTTCGACCACCGTGTAACCTGCGCTGCGCAGATGGGACCGGACGAGATCAGCATTCATCCGCACGGACAGCTGCGCCCGATAACGCGTGGCGGTCGGATTGCCTTCATCCTCGACATCCACCCGTTGCACCATGCGCTGCAGCGCCGCTCCCGTCGCTTGCGGCGGCCCCAACGCGGCGCGGTCGGACGCCAAGGTCACCCGCCGCGCCACGCGTTGAAAACCCAAGGCCTCCGCCTGCGTGATGGCCTGTTCCCGGGCGGCGACGCCGGAGCCCGCGCTTACATCGACCCTGACGGATCCAGCCACATAGATCGAATCCGGCGCCTGCGCCCTTGCGGGCGGGGCGAACACGGCGCACAACGCCGCGACCACCCCAACGGCCCACGCCGCCAATGGCTGAGCTTTCATGGCGACTGTCTCCCCTTTGCCGCCGCGCCTTCAGGCCGGCTCCGCCAAATCGGCGCGGACCCTAGCAAGGCCGGACGCCGATCGAAAGCCCGTCGCGTGCGCCGCCTGCGAAAGCACGCCTCGATGAATGATCCCAACCAAGACATGTCGACCCAAGAAGACCGCGACGGCCTCACCTATAAGGCCGCCGGGGTCGACATTGATGAGGGCGAACGTCTGGTCGCGCTCATCGCCCCGGCTGCGAAAGCCACCGCTCGGCCGGGGGCCGACGGCGCCCTTGGGGGCTTCGCCGGAGCGTTTGATTTGAGGGCGGCGGGATTTCGAGATCCGATCCTGCTGCTCTCAACCGATGGGGTAGGCACCAAACTGAAGATCGCCATCGACGCGGGCCGCCATGACGGGATTGGGGTGGATCTTGTGGCGATGGTGGTCAACGACATTCTGGCGCAGGGCGGCGAGCCCTTGATGTTTCTGGACTACTACGCGTGCGGCAAGCTGAATGCTGAGGCTGCAGCCGCCGTCATCAAGGGGATCGCTCGCGGATGCCTGGAGGCGGGCTGCGCGCTGGGCGGAGGCGAGACGGCGGAAATGCCGGGTCTTTATCGGGTCGGGGATTATGACCTGGCCGGCTTCGCCCTTGGCGCAGCCGAGCGCGAAGCCTTGCTTCCAAAGCGCGATGCGGTGCGGGCTGGGGACGTCTTGATCGGCATAGCGTCTTCCGGCCCCCACTCCAACGGCTATTCTTTGATCCGCAAGATCGTGGCGCGCACGGGCGCGCCATGGGAGGCGCCCGCGCCGTTCGCGCCCGGACGAACCCTGGCCGAAGCCCTGCTCGTCCCCACTCGGATCTATGTCAAGACCCTGTTGCCGATCCTGCGCTCTGGCCTGGTTCACGGCGGCGCCCACATTACGGGCGGAGGTCTGATCGAAAATGCGCCCCGTGCGTTGCCCGATCATCTCTCTGCAGCCATCGACTATGACGCCTGGCCCCGGCCTCCGGTATTCTCCTGGCTGAAGGAGGCGGGCGGCGTTCCCGAACAGGACCTCCGCCGCACCTTCAATTGCGGGATCGGTTTCGTCTTGGTCTGCCAAGACGCGATGGCGGGGGACGTGCTGGCGCGTCTTGCGGCGGCCGGCGAAACCGCCTGGATCATCGGGGCGGTCCGCGCATGAGGGCGCGCGTCGGCGTTCTGATTTCAGGATCAGGGAGCAATCTGCAAGCCTTGATGGACGCCGCTGCGGCGGGCGCGCCTTTTGACATCGTCCAGGTGATTTCAAACAAGCCGGACGCTTATGGTTTGACGCGGGCGGAGGCGGCGGGCGCGCCTGCGCTGGCCATCGACCACCGGGCTTTCGGCCAGGACCGTAAGGCGTTCGAAGCGGAGCTCAACGCCGCGCTGCGTCGCGCGGACGTCGAGTGGGTGGCTCTTGCGGGCTTCATGCGGGTGCTGACCCGAGATTTTGTCGAAGCATGGTCGGGGCGGCTTGTGAACATCCATCCTTCCCTGTTGCCTCTTTTTGCTGGCCTTCACACCCATGCGAGAGCGCTGGCGGCGGGCGTGGCGGTTCATGGATGCAGCGTCCATCATGTCGTCGAAGGAGTGGACGAGGGACCAATCATCGGACAAGCCGCAGTGCCCGTGCTGCCAGATGACACGGCGGCGACGCTGGCCGCGCGCGTGAACCGGGCGGAGCTTCGCCTTTATCCCGCGGCATTGGCCTATGCGGTGACGGGGGTGGCGCCGGCTCTGACGCAGGATGCGGAAAGCCTCATCGCCTTGCGCCAGCCGTGAGTGTTCATCCTGCGTCGTCGAGATCGATGTCGAGGATGGTCATTGTAAAATGATAGGCGAGTTCGCCGTCGTCTTCGTCCTTGGAGATAACGCCTGCAAACTCTTCGCCCACATAGACCTCAGCCGAGTCCGTTTTCCTGCCGCGCGCCCGCACAGTGAGCGTTTTGGCTCCAAAGCGGGTGCGCAGATGAGCTTGCAGTTTCTCGCGTTCTTCGGGGCTCACGGGCGGTTCTCCTGTAACAAAGTGTCGGTCGGCCGGGGGTGCGCATCAGGACCGCGCGCGGACACCGCCTTTCGCCGGGCGGAAATTGCCTCAAGGCGCGGGAGAGGACAACGCCGAAAGCGCGCGAAGGCTCAATCGTGGTCGTAATGGCTGGTCTGACGGCGCAGGGCGCGACCGACGAGAATGAGCGCGAGGCCAATACCGCCCATGGTCGACATCACCAGAGCATATTGCGACCATTCGCTTGTAAAGGCCTCGCGTACCGTTAAGGGCGTGCCTGCCGCGATCAGGACGACCAGCGCAAGGGCTGCGCCTCCTGTCTTGCGAAAAATATCAGCGAAGAAATAGCGGCGGTCGATTTCAGCGCGGGAGCGGCGGCGAGTGGGCATCTTTTGAGACTAGCCCGAGTCGCCCTCACCACCAGTGCGCCGGGCGCGCCTTGAAGGCGGCGGCGTCCTCCAAGACATGGGCCAACGAGAATACGGTTTCCTCATCGAGCGCTTTGCCGATGAGCTGCAGCCCAAGGGGCAAGC
The DNA here is from genome assembly GCA_018971945.1 of Alphaproteobacteria bacterium. GTDB lineage: Bacteria > Pseudomonadota > Alphaproteobacteria > Caulobacterales > Aquidulcibacteraceae > REEB509. Next base: position 10,837 of record JAGWZH010000038.1, read on the forward strand.
CGTCGTGGGAGAGCGCCGTGGGCAGAACAAGGCCAGGGAGCCCGGCCAGGTTCGCCGTTACGGTGAAGATGTCGTTCAGATACATTTGGACGGGATCGCCGCTGCGTTCGCCGAGGGCAAAGGCCGCCGAGGGGGTGGCGGGGGTCAGGATCGCGTCGACTTGGCCGAACGCATTGGCGAAGTCCTCCGCGATCCGCGCCCTGACCTTCTGCGCTTTCAGATAATAAGCGTCGTAATAGCCCGCGCTCAGCACATAGGCGCCGATCAGGATCCGCCGCTGCACTTCCGCGCCAAAGCCGGCGGCCCGGCTTTTGGCGTAGGTATCGTCCAGATCTTTGCCTTGCACACGGGCGCCGAAGCGCATGCCGTCATAGCGCGCCAGGTTGGAGGAGGCTTCGGCGGGGGCGATGATATAATAAGCCGGCAGGGCGTATTTCGTATGCGGAAGACTGATATCGACGAGCGTGCAGCCTGCGGCCTCGAGCCAGGCGGCTCCTTGCGCCCACAGCGCCTCAATCGCGTCGGGCATGCCGTCCACGCGATATTCTTTCGGCACGCCGATCCTTAGCCCTTTGACGCTTTTGCCGATGGCCTGACTGAAGGCTGGCGTCGGCCCGGGCAGGCTTGTGGAATCTTTCGGGTCATGGCCCGCCATCGATTGCAGCAGTAAGGCTGCATCCTTCACCGTCTTCGCGATCGGCCCCGCCTGATCAAGGCTTGAGGCGAACGCCACGATCCCCCAGCGAGAGCAGCGGCCATAGGTCGGTTTGATTCCCACAGACCCTGTGAAGGCCGCCGGCTGTCGGATGGAGCCGCCCGTATCGGTGGCGGTGGCCCCCAGGCAGAGATCAGCTGCGACTGCGGCGGCGGAGCCTCCTGAGGAGCCGCCAGGCGTGAGGTTCTGGTTCGACCCTTTGGCCCGCCAGGGGTTCACGACGGGACCATAGGCGCTCGTCTCATTGGACGAGCCCATGGCGAACTCGTCCATATTCAACTTGCCCAACATCACCGCCCCATCGCGCCATAGATTGGCGGTGACGCTGCTTTCATAGGTGGGCTTGAACTCGCCAAGCGCCCGTGAGCACGCGGTCGATTTGACGCCCTCGGTGCAAAACAGGTCCTTGACGCCAAGCGGCGCCCCCTCCAGGAGCCCCGCCTCGCCCTTTGCGCGGCGTGCGTCGCTGACCTTGGCCATGGCCCGCGCCTTGTCGTGGACGATCGTTGTGAACGCGTTCAGGGCAGGGTTGGCCTTGTCGATGGCCGCTAAGAACGCGTCGGTGAGTTCAAGGCTTGAGAACTCTTTCTTGGCCAAGCCGTCCAGAGCGGCGGCGAGGGTGAGCGCTGTGGGATCGCTCATTACTCCACCACTTTCGGAACGATGAAGAACCCGTCCGCGGATCGTGGGGCGTTCGCTAAAACCAGGGCCGGATCGCCGCCTGCCGTCACCACGTCTTCCCGAAGAGGCAGTGTCGCAGCGACCGCTGACGTCATGGGTTCCACGTCCGTGACATCCACTTCATTGAGTTGTTCAATCCAGGCCATGATCGCCACGAGCTCCCTGGTCATCGGAGCGACGCGGTCTTCAGCCAAGTCAAGGCGCGCGAGTTTCGCCGCCTTGCGTACGGTTCGTTCATCGATCGCCATCGCGGCGGAGTTCCCCTGACGCACTAAGGCCCAAGCGGTAGCAGCGCTGTCCGCCTGTTTCAACCGTCCTCCCCGGCGTCGTCGCCGCGGATACAGGGGCCGCTCCACACCGCTGCGACATCGGGATTGGCTTGAACGAGCCGAAACGAAGCCCCGTCCGCCGCAAGCGTCACCACGCCGTCAAACAGGCGCAGCGTCGGCGCATGGGCGTCGTCCTGAGGGATTTCGCTGACAACCAGGCCGGTGAGCGATTCGCCCGATCCGGGCGTTTCCCCAGGCACGGCGTTTACCGCCACGGCGCGGCAAACGCTCTGGCCGGCGACGAGAACGCAGAGTTCGCCCGCCCCGACCGGACCTTGAAAAGCGAAGGTCACCGCCGGCTCCTGCGCGAGCCCATCGTTTTGCCGGCATTCTCCTTGGGCCCCGCAGGCAAACTGCGTTTCGGAGCGACAGGAGGTAGAGAAATCTGCGATGAGCCCCTCTGCGGGCGCGGCCTGGGGGGTCTGCGGCCCGTCGACAGCCAGGGGCGGACGGCTGGGATTGGAACAAGCCAAAAGAAGGCTAAGGCCGCAGATGGCCGAGAAAGACTTGACGAAGCTGCGCATTGCCGTCCTCCGTAGGCGCTGTGCCCTCTAAGCCATCGTCCCCACCCCCGCCAAGCGAAGGAAATGTGACACAGTCCCTGCGCGCCTTTCGGGCCGCGGTCGGCGCGGCGGGGGCGGTCCTGGGCGTTGATCCGGGCGCCAAACGCATCGGCCTTGCGGTCTGCGATCAGAACCGCCTCATCGCCTCCCCTCTGGAAACCATAAGCCGGAGCCGTTTCGCCGATGACGCCCTGCGCCTATGGACGGCCTTTGACAGCCGGGCGTGTGTCGGCGTCGTGATCGGCCTGCCCCTGGACATGTCAGGTCGGGAGGGTCCTGCCGCGCAATCGGCGAGAGCTTTCGCCCGCAACCTGTCGCGCCTGCGGCCTGCGCCTATGCTGCTTTGGGATGAACGCCTCAGCACCGCCGCTGTCGTTAGGGCCATGATCGACGCTGATGTAACGCGAGCCAAACGGGCTCGGGAGGTCGATAGGCTGGCCGCCGCTTATATGCTGCAGGGCGCGATGGACGCCTTGCGGACCCTCGCCGACTAGAGATCGAACAAATCGGGCTGTGCGGCGGACGCTGGCTGATCCGCAAAAGGTTCGGCGGGGTCGGAGGGACCCAGCAGCAGCGAATCGTCTTGCTCCGCGGCGAGATCCGCCGAGGCGGGGGCTGGCGCGTCGCGCGCGACCCCTCTCTCCTCGGCTGCGCCTTCGCTGGAAGCGGGGCCGAGGCCGGCGACCACCGCAGCCAGGGCGAGGCCGATGGGTTTGAAGCTGGCGTCCTCCGCCATGCGACCGCGGGTCATTGTGCTCGCCTTCCCCAGTGTGCGGCCCACAACGACCGCATCAATCTCTTGTTAACCCGAAGCATCGAAACTATCCGATTATTCGTAAAAAACCGAGTCCATGGCGAGGATCAGGCCGACTGGCGCCGGTTTCGCCACAATCGGCGCTTCAATGATGGCCTAGTCGCCTTCGCCCCTGTTGTGTGTGACCCGTGGCACAGGCTAAGGCTTCGGGCTTGATGACATCCGCTGCCGCTCCTGATTCTGCCGTCCGCCTCAGCCGGCGCGACTTGCTGGCGATCGACGATTTGACGCGCGCCGAGGCGATCGCTTTGTTGGATCGCGCCGAGCGTTTTGCGCCGCTTTTGTCGGCTTCGGTGAAGAAGCTCGACACGCTGAGGGGCAGGACGCTCATCAATCTGTTTTTCGAGACATCGACCAGAACGCAAAGTTCGTTTGAGCTGGCTGGCAAGCGGATGGGGGCGGACGTCGTGAACATGGCGGTGAGAACCTCCGCCATGGCCAAAGGCGAAACGCTGATCGACACGGCCGCAACGCTCAACGCCATGAGCCCGGATTTGCTTGTGGTGCGTCATGCCTCCTCGGGAGCGGCGGCGCTTCTGGCGCGCAAGGTGAGCTGCTCGGTCATCAATGCCGGCGACGGTCAGCATGAGCATCCCACCCAAGCGCTTCTCGACGCTTTCACCATTCGGCGCGAGAAGGGTCGGATCGAGGGTCTGACCATTGCGATTTGCGGCGACATCGCCCATTCGCGTGTGGCGCGGTCCAATGTCAGGCTTTTGACCCTTCTTGGCGCCCGGGTGCGGCTGATCGGACCGCCGACCCTGGTTCCAGCCAGCGCGGCCCGGTGGGGTGTGGAGATCAGCCACGACATGCGCCGGGGCTTGGAAGCTTGCGATGTGATCATGATGCTGCGCCTTCAGCTTGAACGGATGCAAGGCGGCCTTATCCCCAGCCAGCGGGAGTTTTTCTGGTTTTACGGATTGGATGAAGACAAGCTGCGGCTGGCGAAACCCGACGCTCTGGTCATGCATCCTGGCCCCATGAATCGCGGCGTCGAGATCGACAGCCGTGTGGCTGACGATCCTCGCGTGTCCCTCATCGAAAAGCAGGTTCGCAACGGCGTCGCGATGCGCATGGCGGTTCTTGAAGCCCTGGCCTGTTCCCGAACGACTGGGGAGACCGAGCCATGAGCGCCGTGCACATCGTCAACGCCCGGATCGTCGATCCCGCGACGGCGTTCGACGGCCCTGGCGAGATCGCGTTCGACGCCGGCGCCGGCGTGATTCTCAGTGTCGGGAGCAAAGCCAAGGCCCCCAGGGGCGCGATCGTGATCGACGCGGGCGAACATATGGTCTGTCCTGGCCTTGTGGATCTGAGGGTTGTGATCGGCGAACCGGGGGCGGAAAGCCGAGAGACCTTCAAAAGCGCCGGCCGCGCCGCCGCTGCGGGGGGCGTCACGACCCTTGTCCAGATGCCGAACACCGACCCGGTCATCGACGATGTCAGCCTTGTCGATTTTGTGCTGCGCAGAGCCGAGGCGCGAACGGAAGTGCGCATCTTGCCCGCCGCGGCGCTCACCCGGGGTCTGAAGGGCGAGGCCATGACCGAGATAGGCCTTCTGGCCGAAGCCGGCGCTGCGATGTTCACCAACGCCGACGCTCCCATCGCCGACAGCCGGGTGATGCGCCGCGCGATGAGCTACGCCACCGCTTTTGACGCGCTGGTCGCCCATCGCCCAGAGGATCCGACCCTTGCTCCTGGGGGAGCCATGCACGAGGGCGAACTCGCCGCAAGGATGGGCCTGCCTGGCGTTCCCTGCGCTGCGGAAACCATCATGTTGGGCCGGGATTTGGCGCTGGCTGAACTCACCGGCGCTCGACTTCTTGTGGATATGATCTCCTGCGCCGAGAGCGTGTCCATGCTCGCCCGCGCAAAGTCCAAAGGGGTGAAAGCCTATGCGAGCGTCTCGGTTCATCATCTTGGGCTCAACGAGATGGACGTGGCCGGCTACCGTACGTTCGCCAAGCTCTCTCCCCCCTTGCGCAGCGAAGCCGACAGGCTCGCCCTGATCGCGGGCCTCGCCGAAGGGGTCATCGACGTGATTGTCTCAGGACACGATCCGCGCCCTGCTGAGGACAAACGCTTGCCTTTTGACGAGGCCGCTCCGGGCGCGGCGGCGCTTGAAACACTGCTTCCGGGCGCCCTCATGGCCTATCACGCCGAGATGATCGGCCTGCTGCCGCTCTTGTCGGCTATGACGCTGAAGCCAGCCGAGCTTTTGGGCCTGCCGCAGGGGCGGCTCGCCCCTGGCGCCCCGGCCGATCTCATACTTGTCGATCTCGGTGCGCCCTTTCGCCTCGACGCGGACAAACTCCTCTCAAAATCGCGGAATTCGCCATTCGACGGAAAGCTCATGCAGGGGCGCGTGCTGCGTACCTATGTCGGCGGCGCGGAGGCGTATGTCGCCTCGAGCGCGCACACCGGCCGCGAGGGGCTTGGCTAAGGGCGTCGTAAAGCGCCAAGATCCGCGACTGGGAAGGAGTAGGAACCGACGCTGGCGAGCGCCAGGGTCAGCGCCTTCCGGTCTGAGGCGAAAGCGCCTGCGCCCCTGTCGCGCATGGCGAGGCGTCTTCTACAGGCGATCAACGCCAATGAGCCCGTGACGGCGTTGGCGCAAGCGGGCAAGGCCCGGGGGTCACGCCAGGGCCATTCCCATGACGCGGTCCCGCGCTGTTGCCGCGGAGAGGGCGCCGCCTTAAACAGGCGCGCATGGACAATCTCGCCTTGCCCCTGTCAGCGCTGTTCGGCTATCTGCTTGGGTCGATCCCGTTTGGGCTTTTATTGACGCGTTTAGCGGGTCTCGGCGACATCCGCGCCATCGGTTCGGGCAATATCGGGGCCACCAATGTGCTGCGCACCGGCCGAAAAGATATTGCGCTCGCCACGCTCCTTCTGGACGGGGCCAAAGCGGCCGTAGCGCTTCTGATCGCCCGTTCTGTGTTTGGATTTGACGCCGGCCTGTTGGCTGGAGGCCTCGCCTTTGTGGGCCATTGCTTTCCTGTTTGGCTCGGCTTCAAGGGCGGAAAGGGCGTGGCCGCCTTTTTCGGACTGCTTTTTGCGGGCCTTTGGCCGGTTGGGCTGATCGCCGGGGCTGTCTGGCTTGCGATGGCCGGAGCGTTCCGGATGTCCTCGCTCAGTTCCTTGACGGCCGCCACCATAGCGCCGATCGCGGCGGCCGCGCTTCACGCGGAGCCGGAAGCGATCCTGTTCTGCGCTGGTCTTGCAGGGCTGATTTTCTTTCGGCACAAGGACAATATCGCCCGCCTTTTGGCCGGCGCCGAGCCCAAGATCGGCCAGAAAAAACCAGCCCCCAAGGAGCCGGCGGGTTAGCGGTCCGCCCAGGACCGCGCTCCTTGATTCACGCAGGGCGTCATGGGGGGTCGAGCAGGCGCTCAAGAGCCGAGCCCACGGGCCTTCGGTCCGAAGCAGAGCGAAGCCTAAATTGGGCGCGCGCGATGCGCCCTAAGCCGCCCAGAGCAGCCCAGAGCAGCCCAGAGCCGCCCAGAGCAGCCCAGAGCAGCCCAGAGCAGCCCAGAGCAGCCAAGAGCGCGGCCCAAGAGCGCGGCCCAAGAGCGCGGCCCGAGAGCGCGGCCCGAGAGCGCGGCCCGAGAGCGCGGCCCGAGAGCGCGGCCCGAGAGCGCGGCCCGAGAGCGCGGCCCAAGAGCGCGGCCCGAGAGCGCGGCACAAGGCGCGGCCCAAGAGCGCGGCCCAGAAGCAGCCAAGAGCGGCCCAAAGCGGCCAGCCACCAGAGCCGACATCCGCCCCTCGCGGCCGTCCAGAGACGAACGGCCGGGCGACAGGCGCGCAGTCTGCGCTGCTGCTTGAGCGCCCCTCAGGCTCTCTCTGCGCTCAGGAAGAGCGTCTCCAAAGCGCACGCGACAAGCAGGAGGACTGCCGCGGGGTGGGGGTCTGCGCCGCGGTCATGGCCCAGCGATCGCTCGTTTGTCGGCGCTCCTCGGTTGACAAACGCCCGGACGGCCCCGACGTTCCGGCCCCATCGGGGGCTCGCCAACAAGGTATGCTGAATGCACGTCGTCGTCGTTGAGTCTCCGGCGAAAGCCAAGACCATCAACAAATATCTTGGCAAAGACTACACTGTCCTCGCCTCGTTCGGCCATGTCCGCGATTTGGCCTCCAAGGATGGCTCGGTGCGCCCTGAGGAGGACTTCGCCCTTGATTGGGAGATGGACGCCAAGGGCGCGAAGCAGGTGAAAGCCATCGCTGAAGCGCTGCGCGACGCTGATCGCCTGATCCTCGCCACCGACCCCGACCGGGAGGGCGAAGCGATCTCCTGGCATGTGCTTGAGGCCTTGCAGCAAAAACGCGCGCTCAAGGGCAAGCCAGTGGATCGCGTCACCTTCAACGCCATCACCAAGGACGCCGTCGCCAAAGCCATGTCCGCCCCTCGGCAGATCGACATGGAACTGGTGGACGCTTATCTGGCGCGACGGGCCCTCGACTATCTTATCGGCTACACGCTTTCCCCGGTGCTGTGGCGGAAGCTCCCGGGCGCGCGGTCAGCGGGGCGGGTGCAGTCTGTGGCCCTGAGGCTGATCTGCGAACGCGAGATGGAGATCGAGCGTTTCCGGTCCGTTGAATTCTGGACCGTCGAGGCGGGGATGACCACGCCCCGGGGCGAGGCGTTTAGCGCCCGTCTTGTGACGCTGGACGGCCAGAAACTGAAGCCGCATGATCTTGGCGACAAGACGAAGGCGCACGCCGCCCGCGACGCCGTCAAGGCCGGCCGCTACAGTGTCGCCGCCGTTGAAGCCAACCCGATCAAGCGGGCGCCGCCTCCGCCCTTCATGACCTCCACGCTGCAGATGGAGGCGGCGCGTAAGCTCGGTTTTTCCGCCACCCGGACCATGCAGGCTGCTCAGCGTCTCTATGAGGGCGTTGATATCGGGGGTGAGACAGTAGGTCTCATCACCTATATGCGCACCGACGGCGTGCAGATGGACGGCGGCGCGATCGCCCAGCTCCGCCGCGCCATCGAGAGCGCCTTCGGCCAGCAATATGTGCCGCAAAGCCCCCGGCAGTATCAGACCAAGGCTAAGAACGCCCAGGAGGCCCACGAGGCGATCCGCCCCACCGACGCGTTCCTGCGGCCAGGACAGGTCAGACTCGAGGGAGACTTGGGCCGGCTTTATGAGCTGATCTGGAAGCGGGCGGTCGCGTCGCAAATGGAAAGCGCCAGGTTGGAGAGAACCACTGTCGATTTGCGCGACGCCAACGGCCGGGCTGATCTCCGGGCGACGGGACAGGTGGTGCTTTTTGACGGGTTCTTGCGGCTCTATGAAGAAGGTCGCGACGACGTCGAAGACGAAGACGGCCGCAAGCTGCCGAAGCTCATTCAGGGCGAAGCGGTAGCGATTGCCCATGTCCAGGCCGACCAGCACTTCACCCAGGCGCCGCCGCGGTTTTCCGAAGCCACCTTGGTCAAGAGACTGGAGGAGCTCGGCATCGGCCGTCCCTCCACCTATGCGTCGATCCTCGAAAAGCTGCGGGAGAAGGACTATGTCCGCATGGACAAGAACCGCTTCATCCCGGAGGACCGCGGGCGGCTTGTGACGGCGTTTCTGGAGAATTTTTTCAATCGCTATGTGGAGTACGACTTCACCGCGGGCCTCGAAGAGAAGCTCGATCTTGTGTCCGCCGGGGATCTCGGTTGGAAAAGCCTGATGCGGGAGTTTTGGAGCGATTTCTCCAAGGCGGTTGGCGATATCGGCGAACTGCGGGTATCGAACGTCCTTGACGCGCTCAATGAAAGCTTGGGCCCGCACATCTTCCCAGACCGGGAAGACGGCTTGGATCCGCGCGCTTGCCGTTCCTGCGCCGATGGGCGCTTGTCTTTGCGGGTGGGCAAATACGGCGCCTTTATCGGATGCTCGAACCATCCAGAGTGCAAGTACACGAGGCCTCTGGCCCCCGCAGACGGCGGGGCGCCGGAAGGGGATCGCGGTCTGGGAGAGGATCCTGAGAGCGGCGAACCCATCGCTCTCAAAATCGGCCGTTTCGGACCCTATGTGCAGCGCGGCGAGGGCGCCGACGCCAAGCGCGCGAGCCTGCCCAAGGAGTGGCCTCCCGACAGCATCGACCTTGAGCGCGCCTTGCGGCTCTTGGGCCTGCCCAGGGAGATCGGCCCCCACCCCGAAGATGGGGAAATGATGCGGGCGGGCCTCGGCCGCTATGGCCCCTATGTTCAGCACGGCAAGACCTATGCGAACTTAGGCGGCGTTGAGGACGTGTTTGAGGTCCAAGCGAACCGGGCGGTGGCGCTGCTCGCGGAAAAACGCGCCGGCGGCAAAGGCCGTTTTCAGAGGGGCGCGCCCGCGGCGTTGAGAGAGCTGGGCGAGAGCCCGCTCACGGGCAAACCCGTCAAACTGATGCCTGGCCGCTATGGGGTCTATCTGACCGATGGGGAGACCAACGCGACCTTGCCCAAAGAAGTAACCGCAGAGGCCGTCACGCTTGACCTCGCCCTGATATTATTGGCCAAACGGCGGGAGAGCGCCCCGCCGAAGAAAGCCAAAAAGGCTCCGCTGAAGGCGCAGGCGGCAGGGCGAAAACCTGACGGAAAAGCCAAGGCGGGGGCGGTGAAGAAAAAGCCGGCGCAGACGAAATCGGCGGCGCAGGAAAAACCCGCAACGCCAAAAAAACCTGCCGTCAAACCCGCCAAGAAGACCGGCGCCGGGTGAGACGCGCCAAGCCTCCGGGCCCCGCGAGGCTCAGCAAAGACGCGGTTCTTGCCGCGTTGAGGCAAGGCGGAGGCGCGGGGGCCAAACGCGATCTGGCGCGCCGCCTCAATTTGGCGCCGGACCAGAAGAAGGAACTCCGCGGGATCCTTAAGGAGCTGGAGGCGGAAGGGGCCATCGGCCGGTCCGGCCGGCGGCGATACGCCGACGCCTCGGCGCTGCCTGCAACAGGCGTCTTCGAGATCATAGACCGCGACGCCGATGGCGAACTTTTGGCGCGGATGCGGAGCCGAGAGGGCTATTTCGGCCCGATGGTGCGGCTCGCGCCCGGCGAGGGGGCCGTTCGCCGGGGAGAAGCCGCTATTGGGGTCGGCGACCGGGTTCTGGCGCGGGTGGCGGACGACCTGGACGGAGACAAAGTCGCCCGGGTGATCAAGCGTTTGGGTCAGAGCGCCCATCACATTCTGGGCGTGTTCAAAGCCGATCCCAGGGGCGGCGGACGCGTCGACCCCGCAGACCGTAAGGCGCGTCAATCTCTCCTCATTGACGCCTTCCATACCGGCGGCGCGGAAGACGGCGACTTGGTGCTTGTGACATTGGTTGCGGGCGCCAGGGCTTATGGCGGCAAGCGGGGCATGGTCAAAGAGGTGGTCGGCCGTGAAGACGACCCCCGCGCCGCCTCTATTCTCGCCATCCACACCCACGGCATCCCCATCGGCTTCACCGAAGAGGAGCAGGCGCAGGCGCGGGCTGCCAGGAAGCCGACGCTCCGGGGACGAGAGGACCTCAGGCGTCTGCCTCTGGTCACGATCGACCCCGAAGACGCAAGAGACCACGATGACGCCGTTTACGCCGTTCCAGACGATGATCCCCGCAATCCCGGTGGCTTTCGTGTGTGGGTGGCGATCGCGGACGTGGCGGCCTATGTCACGCCAGGCTCGCCGCTGGACAGGGGCGCCCGACGCCGGGGCAACTCCACCTATTTTCCAGACCGGGTGGCGCCGATGCTGCCTGAAAGCCTTTCGGCCGACCTCTGCTCGCTGCGGGAGGGGGAAGAGCGCGCCTGTCTTGCGGTCGAGCTTGTGATCGACGCGGAGGGGCGCAAACGCAGCCATCGTTTTGCGCGGGGTTTGATGAAGTCCGCCGCCAAGCTGTCCTACAGCCAGGCGCAAGCTGCGATCGACGGCGCGCCGGACGCCATCGCCGCGCCCCTTTTGGAACCGATCCTCAAGCCGCTCTGGGCGGCTTATCGCATCGCCTCGATCGCCCGCGCCGCCCGCGAGCCCCTTGAGATCGACGCGCCCGAGCATCGGATACGCTTTGGCGCGGATGGACGCGTGGCCGGGGTGGAGAAGCGCGCGCGCTTCGACGCCCATAAGCTCATCGAAGAGTTTATGATCCAGGCCAATGTCGCCGCGGCGGAGACCTTGGAAGCCAAAGCCGCCGCGCTGATCTACCGGGTCCACGAGCGCCCAAGCGAGGAGAAGATCGCCGCGCTGCAGGACTTCCTTCCCAGCGTCGGGCTGAAATGGGCCATGGGGCAGGTCGTGAGCGCGGGTCGTTTCAACCGTCTGTTGAAAATCGTCGAGGGCGGCGAGCATGCCGAGATCGTCAACGAGGTGGTGCTGCGGACCCAGGCGCAGGCCGTTTACAGTTCCGACAATGTGGGCCATTTCGGCTTGAACCTTTCAAGATACGCCCATTTCACCTCGCCCATCCGCCGATATGCCGATCTGATCGTCCATCGCGCCCTGATCAAAGGCCTGGGCTTCGGCAAGGATGGGCAAACGCCTGAGGAGATGGCCTCGCTCGAAGAGATCGCCGAAGAGATCACGGCCGCCGAACGTCGCTCGATGGCCGCCGAACGCGACGCTGCAGCCCGGTATATCGCCTCCTTTCTCGCGGACAGGGTGGGCTCGATCTTTTCTGGCAAGATCACCGGCGTCACCCGTTTTGGTCTGTTTGTGAAATTGAGCGAGACCCAAGCCGACGGCCTGGCGCCGATCTCCGGTTTGGGCGATCAGCGTTGGATCCACGAGGAGGCGGCTCACGCTCTGGTCGGGGAGCGCACCGGCGAACGCTATATTTTGGGCCAGGCTGTCGAGGTACGGTTGGAGGAGGCCGCGCCGGTCACGGGCGGACTGCTTTTTGCGGTGCAGTCCGACCCCCTGCCCGCTGCCGAAAACTGGCGGAGGCCTAAGGGCCCTGGCCGGGGCGCCCGCCATGGGCCCGCCCGCGTCGGCGCGCCGTCTTCGGGGCGAGGCAAAGCCAAAGCCTTCAAGCCTGGCAAGAAAAAGCGTTAACCGCGCTTGCTTTTGCCGCATCGCCCGTCACCTTGCGGTTCGCCATGACCGCTCTGCCCAAACCTCCGCCGACGACCCCAGGCGTCGACCGGGACGACGCGCCCTTCGACGCAGCGGACTCAAGCCGTCCCCAACGGGCGCCCCGTCCGAAAGACGCCGCGACCCTGATTTTGGTCCGCCGCCGCCTTGGCGTGGAGCATGAAGTTTTGATGGGCCAACGCGCCAAAGGCCATGTGTTCATGCCCGACAAATGGGTGTTTCCAGGAGGTCGGGTGGAGCGGGAGGACGCGCTTGCGCCGGCTCATGCCGAACTGTCCCTCGAGACGGAGCACTTGTTGAGGAAAGAGGGCTGTCGCCGCAAGCCGCGCGCTTTCGCTCTCGCGGCCGTTCGGGAGGTGTTTGAAGAAACCGGCCTCGTCATAGGCCGACATGGGGGACCGCCGGGCCCAGCCCCCAGGGGCTGGGAAGCTTATGCTATGCTGAACGCCGCCCCCGAGCTGGACAAACTCGCCTTCATCGCCCGCGCCGTCACCCCGCCTTATCGGCCTCGCCGCTTCGACGCCCGTTTCTTTTTGGCGGACGCTGGGGCGGTCCTTCTTGATGACCGCCCTGTCAAGGGCGATCTGGAACTGTTGCACACCGAATGGTTCACCCTCGAGCAGGCCTTTGGCCTTGATTTGCCGAATGTGACCCGCTTCGTGCTGGGCGAGGTAAGGGCGCGATTGACAGGCGAACGCCTTCGCCCGCCGTTTCTGCGGTGGACGCGCCAGGGCCATGTGATGGAGCGTCTGTGACAGCAGCGCCGTCGTCCGCAGTCCGAGATTTCGCCATCCCCATCGCTCTGGGCTGCGTCGCCTGCGGGGGCGCAGCGATCGGCCTCGCTTTCCCGCTCCTTGCCTATAATCTGGACGATTGGGGCGTCTCCGAAGCCGGGATTGGTCTTTTCACCCTCGCCTCGGCGTTTTCCACCGTCGTCGCCACGCCTTTCATTCCGGCGCTCCTGGCCCGGTTTTCCATCCGGACAGTGTTGGCGGCGGCTCTGTCGATGACCGCCTTGGCCTTTATGGGCTATTTCGCGTTCCAATCCCCCTCGGCCTGGTTTGGTTTCCGGTTTCTGGCGGGAGTGGCCTTGTCGATGCTGTTCGTCTCATGCGAGGCGTGGGCTCTGGACAGGGCCAGTCCTGCCAAGCGGGGCCTGGTGATGGGGTTGTTCGCCTCGACTTTTGCAGGCGCGATGGCCTTGGGCGGGGGGATTGTGGCGCTGGTCGGTTATGACGGGTTCGCGCCCTTCGCGATCGGATCATTGATCTCTTTGGCAGGACTTTTTCTGCTGACGCTTCCAGGGCGAACGCCGCCGTCGCCGGAAGGGGCGAGCGCGAGCCCTAAAGCCCTTTGGGCGAGAATAAAGGCCGCGCCGCTCGTGATGGCGGCGCCGTTCGCCATGGGGGCCATCGAGACAGCAAAATACAATCTGATCCCAATTTACGCTCGCCGCGTTGGTTTCCCTGATGAGCTGGGAGCGGCCATGATCACGGCGGCAGGGCTTGGCGTTCTGATGCTGCAGCCGCTCTTGGGTCTGATGGCGGACCGCTTTGGGGTGAAACGGTCATTGGCCTTTTGCGCCGCTGCAGGCGCCGTCCTGCCGCTGCTGATCGCTGGGTTTGGGACTGCCGAAGGGCCCGTCTTGGCTGGCGTGTTCGCCTATTCAGGGCTTGTCACCGGGCTTTACACCATCGGCATCGTCTGGCTCGCCCGCCGCTTCTCCGGCGCGACCCTCGCCTCAGGCAACGCCGCTTTCGCCTTGTGCTACGGGCTGGGCCAGATGCTGGGTCCGGCCGGGGCGGGCGCGGCCTTCACAGCCTTTGGACCGATCGGCTTCATGGCGGGCTTGTCGGCCGTCGCCGCGCTCTATCTGGCGTTGCTCGCCTGCTTCCTCGCCTTTGGCGGCGCGCGCTCAGCTTGACTTATCTGTCCGTTTCCGCCATCCAGCGCCCTCGCTTTTTTGCGCCCGCATGTTTGGATGACCGCTCATGGCCAAGCCAGCCACCATCAAGATCCGCCTGAACTCCACCGCCAAAAAGGCCAATGGCGAGCCGACGGGTTATTTTTACGTCACCAAGAAAAATCCCAGGACCAAGACGGAAAAGCTGAAATTCAATAAATACGACCCCGTGGTGCGCAAGCACGTGGAGTTTGTCGAAGGCAAGATTAAGTAGGCAAGGGTCGTCAGATCCTGCCGATGCCTGGGGCCCCAGCCGGATCCCGCCGCAAGATTGAGGCCGCTGTCGCGCCGATGACGCGATTGCGGCCTTCTTGCTTGGCCTGATAAAGGGCCACATCCGCCCTTTTGATAAGCGCGTCCGGCGTCTGGTCGTCTGGCCCCGCTGTGGCGACCCCGATCGAGACCGTCACATCGATGATCCGCCCATCGGGCAACCGGAATGGCGACCCGGCCACCTGCTGGCGCAACCGCTCCGCTGCGAGCGCGGCCACATCGCCGCTTGTCGCGGGCATGATCACAAGGAATTCTTCTCCCCCCAAGCGGCATCCGAAATCGGTCGGCCTTGTATTGGAGGCGAGCCGCAGCGCGAATTCCTTCAGCACGGCGTCGCCTGCGTCATGACCGAAATTGTCATTGATCCGCTTGAAGAAATCGAGGTCCGCCAGCGCAACGGACACTGGATCGCCGCCATGCGCCGCCCGCTGCGCCAAGGGCGCCAGCTGACCCTGCATAAAGCGCCGGTTATAGAGACCTGTCAGCTGGTCGGTGACGGCGAGTTCAAGGCCCTGATCAAGCGTATTGCGCAAGGCCTCCATGTAGCGTTTGCGGCGAATGAGCGTGCGCGCCCGGGCGCGCAGCTCGTCCTCGTCGATCGGCCGGGTGATGACGTCGTGCGCGCCGAGATCCAGGGCCCTCAGGGCGCGCTTGGAATCGTCCGGTTCCACCACTGCCAGGATTGGCATGTGCCGCATCGCGACGCTTGAGCACATCTTCGCGATCACCTTCAAGCCGTCGAAGGATTTGGCGTGGGTGGAGACAATGATGAGGTCAGGCGGAGGCCCTTTGGACTCCGCCCCAATCGCACTGACCCGATGAGTATCCTTCAGGGCCTCATTGATCCGCGCCGACTGACGCGCGTTGTCGTCGACCACGAGCACGTCACCGCCGAGGTGGGTCTCCAGGCTGGCGTTCGCCATGTCGCGGCCTTCGATCACCCCGATCCGGCGGCCTGAGGCTTCTCGCGACCGCAGTTCGTCGATCACGACTTTGAGGCGTGTGAGCGATTTCACCCGAGCCATCAATTGCACGTCGTCGATGGGTTTGGTGAGGAAGTCTTCCGCTCCCGCCTCAAGGCCCCGGAGGCGGTCGTCGCGACCATCGAGGGCTGTGAGCATCAGCACGGGAATGTGACGGGTCTCCGGATCAGCCTTCAGCCGCCGGCAGACTTCGAACCCGTCCAGGTCGGGCATCATCACATCAAGCAGGATGATGTCGGGCTTTTCCCTGCGGGCGATCTCATAGCCCTTCGCTCCGCGATTGGCGCTCAGCACATCGTAATACTCAGCGGAAAGCTTCGCCTCCAGCACATCGACATTGGCTTGGATATCATCCACCACCAGAATTCGGGCGCTCATCGCAGGGGCTCCCGGGTCAGTCGATGTACCGCTTCACGGTATCGAGGAAGGTCGTCACCGAGATTGGCTTGGACAGATAGGTGTCGCAGCCCCCTTCGCGGATCCGCTTCTCGTCCCCGCGCATAGCGAAGGCTGTCACCGCGACCACGGGGATCGCCTTCAGCGCTGGATCGCCCTTCAAAATCTTGGTGATCTCCAGACCCGAGATTTCCGGAAGCTGGATATCCATCACGATCAAATCGGGCTTATGCTGCCGCGCCAAAGGAACGGCCTCGCGACCATCCCGCGTCTTGACGGTTGCGTAGCCGAAAGCTTCCAAGAGATCGCCGAAGAGCTTCATGTTAAGCTCGTTGTCTTCGACGATCAGAACTGTTTTGGCCATGGCCGCGTCATCCGCCCTTTCGGACCCTGTCCTGATCCACAGGGTTGTTCATACACTCAAGCCCTTAAACAATCTTTGCCTGCTGGCCGAAACCGACGGCGGCGGCTGGGAAAGCCATTCATGAGCGCCGACTTGGGCCTTAGCGTCGGCGTCGATCTGGGCGGGACCAAGATCGAATCAGCCCTAATTGATTCGCATGGTCGCTTCGTGGCGCGCTTGCGGCGGTCAACGCCCCAGGCCTATGCCGCAACCGTCTCCGCCATCGCTGGGCTGGTGGCGGAGATCACCCAGGGCCGAAACCTTGATCTCATCCCCGTAGGCGTCGGTGTTCCAGGCTCGGAGAACCCCGAGACAGGCCTCATCCGCAACGCCAACTCCACCTGGCTGAACGGCAAGCCATTCCGCCGCGACCTACAAGCAGCGCTTGCTCGACCCGTCCGCCTCGCCAACGACGCCAATTGTTTCGCCTTGTCCGAAGCGCGCGACGGCGCGGGCGCGGGCGCCCGGGTGGTGTTCGGCGTCATCCTTGGGTCAGGGTGTGGGGGCGGGGTCGTCGTGAATGGCGGACTTTTGGAAGGGGCGGCGCGGG